>DAORNK010000031.1:21189-21989 GCA_035440985.1 Rubrivivax sp.
GGCCCAGGCGCTTGACGATCTGCGCCGGCAGACCATCGTGCAGCCATTGCAGCAACCAGCCGCTGCTGGCACCCAGGGCGTCGGGTGCCACGCGAAGCGGTGCTGCCGGCACGAATGCGAGTGGCAGCCCCGCGGCAGCACCGTCGTGCGGGGCCAGCAGCGCCGACCACCGCATCGCGTCGGGCGGGTGGCGCGTGTCGCCCCAGCTTTCCAGACGCTGGGCCAGCAGCCGGGCGTCCAGGCCGGCATGTTCAGCCAGCGCATCGAGCAGGCTGCGCCGTTCGGGCTTGATCCGCATGCCGCCCGTCAGAAGACGGACGAAGAGGCAGCGCCCCGCCGTGTCCAACAGCCCCCAGGCCTGGGTGATTGCCGCGTCGCGGTCAATCGGGGGCAGGCCGGGCAGCGGCAGCAGGCACCCCCGGATCCAATCCGCCAGACCCTGCTCGGAGTTCGACGGCGTAGCCGGTGGCAACACCAGCGCAATGGTCTCGGCAAGTTCGCCGGCCGCGTGCTGGCAGGCGTCGAACAACCAGCCATCGATGCCGGCCACGCGACAGGCCAGATCCCGCAGCACGTGCGCCGGGACGCGGGCCTGCAGCCTGGCCCCGCACAGCAGGTGCAGCGCCCAGGCCGCATCGGCGGCAGCAGCCTCGCCGAAGTAGCGCACCAGGGCAGCCCGGTGCGCAACGGGGTCGGTGCTGCAGTCCAGGATTTCGATCAGGCGCGCGAAGCGTTGCATCGCGCGATGATGCACGCCCGGCCTGCTGCCGCGGCGCTCCCGCGCCAGATCAGCCAGCGCC
>DAORNK010000032.1:0-289 GCA_035440985.1 Rubrivivax sp.
CAGGCCGACGAGAGCGCAGCGCACGCGCGCATGGCCGCCCTGGCCGAGCGCGCGGCGCGCACCGAGCAGCTCGCCCAGGAAAACGCCCGGCTGCGCGCATTGCTGGACCTGCGGCCCGCCGTGCCCGTACGCGTGCTGACGGCCGAAGTGATGTACGAAGCGGCCGATCCTTTCTCGCGCAAGGTGTATCTCGACCGCGGCAGCCAGCATGGCGTGGCGCTGGGTGCGCCCGTGATCAACGAGGCCGGCGTGATCGGCCAGGTCACGCGCGCCTTCGCGCTCACCTCCG
>DAORNK010000032.1:373-21534 GCA_035440985.1 Rubrivivax sp.
GGCGGCGTGGGGCCGGGCGGCATGGAGTTGCGTTTCGTCTCCGGCCATGCCGACGTGCAGGTGGGTGACCTGCTGCAGACCAGCGGCCTGGACGGCGTGTATCCACCGGGGCTGCCCGTGGCGCGCATCAGCAGCGTAGAGCGCCGCGCCGAAGCCGGTTTCGCTCGCATCGGCCTGACGCCGGCGGCGCCGCCGGACGGTGTGCGGCACGTGCTGGTGCTCGAACCATCGAGGCTGCAGCTGCCAGCGCGACCCGAACCTGCCACGGCGGAGCCGGGCAAGGCGGACCGCCTGCTCGGCAGCCCGGCGCGCCGCCCGGCTTCCAGCCCCTGATGCCCCCGCGCAGGTCCCCACCATGATCATGCCGCGCGGGTCCGACCAGCTGTTGCTCCCGGTCAACCCCTTCTTCATTGCCTTGACGCTGGCCATCGCGCTGGGCGTGAACATGCTGCCATTGGGTCGGCAAAGCGGCATGCCCGACCTGCTGGCCGTGGCCGTGGTGTTCTGGAACGTGCACCAGCCCCGGCGCGTGGGCGTCGGCGTGGCCTTCATGCTGGGCCTGCTGATGGACGTGCACCAGGGTGCACTGATGGGCCAGCACGCGCTGGCCTACACACTGCTGAGCTTCGTGGCGATCACGGTGCACCGCCGGCTGCTGTGGTTCGGCGTGATCGAGCAGGCACTCCAGATCCTGCCGCTGTTCATTGCGGGGCACGTGATCGCACTGCTCGTGCGCCTTCTGGCGGGGGACGCCTTCCCGGGCTGGTGGCTGCTGCTGGCGCCGCTGCTGGAAGCCCTGCTCTGGCCGCTGGTCACGTGGTTGCTGCTCGCGCCGCAACGCCGCGCACCCGATCCCGACAAGAATCGCCCGCTATGACCCCCTCCCGTAGCGGCTTCGCCGCCTCCCCCCAGGGGGGCGACCCCAGCGGCCCGGCGAAGCCGGTTCCGCGGCGTCTGCTTGATCGGGTGTGCGCATGACGGTTCTGCGCGATGTTGAGCGAGAGATCGACCGCTTCCGTGGGCGGCTGCTGGCGGCTGCCGGCTTTGTGCTGATCGCCTTCACGCTGCTGGCTGCGCGGCTGGTCTACCTGCAGGTGTTCCGCCACGACGAACTGGCCACCCAGGCCGAAGCCAATCGCATCGCGGTGGTGCCGGTGGTGCCCAATCGTGGCCAGATCGTCGACCGCAACGGTGTCGTGCTGGCAACCAACTACGCCGCCTACACGCTGGAGGTCTCGCCGCGGCGATTTGCGGGCCGGGACGGCGACGCGGAGCTGGACGTGCTGGTCGAACAGCTGGCCGATCTGGTCGAGATCGGTCCACGCGACCGGCGGCGCTTCAAGCGCCTGCGCGAAGAGCTCAAGGGCGCTGATTCACTGCCCATCCGCACCCGGCTGACCGACGAGGAAGTGGCGCGCTTCACCGCACAGCGCTTCCGTTTCCCGGGCGTGGAGATCAAGGCCCGGCTGTTCCGCAACTACCCGCTGGGGGAGACCGGCAGCCACCTGCTGGGCTACATCGGCCGCATCAACCCGGCCGAGAAGAAGGCCATGGAGGACTGGGACGAGGCCGACCAGGGCAACTACAAGGGCACCGAGTACATCGGCAAGCTGGGCCTGGAGCAGAGTTACGAAAGCCGCCTGCACGGGCAGGCCGGCTACGAGGAAGTCGAGACCAGCGCCGCCGGGCGCGCCGTGCGTCGACTGGACAGCCGCCCGCCGACGCCCGGCGACAAGCTGGTGCTGTCGGTGGACATCCGGCTGCAGGCCCTGGTCGAGGAGATGTTCGGGGACCGCCGCGGCGCGCTGGTGGCGCTGGACCCGCGCAGCGGCGAGGTGCTGGCCTTCGTCAGCAAGCCCACCTTCGACCCCAACCTCTTCGTCGACGGCATCGACGGCGAGAGCTGGCGCGAACTCAACGAGAGCATCGACAAGCCGCTGCTCAACCGCGCGCTGCGCGGCACCTACCCGCCCGGCAGCACGTTCAAGCCCTTCATGGCCATGGCCGCACTGAACTCCGGCAAGCGCAGCCCCGACACCGTGATCCACGATGGCGGCAGCTACCAGTTCGGCAACCACACCTTCCGCAGCCATGGCGACCATGGCCTGGGCGCCGTGGACATGACGCGCTCCATCGTCAAGAGCAGCAACGTCTATTACTACTCGCTGGCCAACGAGATGGGGGTGGACCTGATCCACCAGCAGCTCACGCCGTACGGCTTCGGGGTGAAGACCGAGATCGACCTGGAAGGCGAGGTCACGGGCGTGCTGCCCTCCACTGCCTGGAAGCGCCGCTACTACAAGAAGCCCGAACAGCAGCGCTGGTACGCCGGCGAGACCATCTCGCTGGGCATCGGCCAGGGTTACAACAACTTCACGATGCTGCAGCTGGCCAGCGCCACGGCCACGCTGGTCTCGGGCGGCCAGCGCTTCCGGCCGCGGCTGGTGCGCGAGATCGAGGACGTGGCCAGCGGCAAGCGCGAGCGGGTCGCCAGCGACGCGCTGACGCCCCTGCCCATCCAGGCCGAGCATGCCGAGCTCATCCGCAAGGCGCTGCACGGCGTGACCCAGGAAGGCACCTCGACGCGGGTCTTCATGGGTGCGCCCTATGCCAGCGGCGGCAAGACGGGCACCGCCCAGGCCGTCGGCGTGAAGGCCGGCGAGAAATACAACGCGGCCAAACTCGAAGAACACAAGCGCGACCACTCGCTGTACATCGCGGCCGCGCCGATCGATGCGCCGACGGTGGTGCTGGCGGTGGTGGTGGAAAACGCCGGCTTCGGCTCCCAGGCCGCGGCGCCGATCGCGCGCCGCGTCTTCGACTACCTGATCCTGGGCCACTATCCCAGTGAAGAAGACATGGCGCTCACGCGGGAAGGCAAGTCCGGCCCGCCAGTAGGCACACCGCGGCGGGCCAGGGATGTCCCCCTGCCCGGCCAGTCGTCAGCGGCAGCCGCCGCATCGGCAGCCGGCAGTGCTGGGGACGGCCCGTGAGCACGGTGTTTGAGCGCCCGTCGATCCGGGTCCATCTCAGGCGGGTGTTCGCCGGCTTCGACGGGCAGCTGCTGGCCGCCGTGCTGCTGCTCGGCGCGGTGGGCCTGGTGGCGATGTACTCGGCCGGCTACGACCACGGCACGCGGTTCGTCGATCATGGCCGCAACATGCTGCTGGCCCTGGCCGTGCTGTTCGTGGTCGCCCAGGTGCCACCGCAGAAACTGCAGCAGCTGGCGGTGCCGCTGTACACGATCGGACTGGCCCTGCTGGTGGCCACCGCGGTCTTCGGCATCACGCGCAAGGGTGCGACGCGCTGGCTGGCGGTGGGCCCCCTGGTTATCCAGCCCAGCGAGATCCTCAAGATCGCCATGCCCATCGTCCTGGCCTGGTGGTTCCAGAAGCGCGAGGGCCAGTTGCGGGTGCTGGACTTCGGCATCGCCGGGCTGCTGCTGCTGCTGCCCGTGGCGCTGGTGGTCAAGCAGCCGGACCTGGGCACGGCACTGCTGATCCTGGCCGGCGGCATCTACGTGATCTTCTTCGCCGGCCTTTCGTGGCGCCTGGTGGTGCCCATCGTCACGCTGGGGGCGGTCGGAATCCTGGTCCTGGTGCTGAGTGCCGACGCCATCTGCGAACCGGGGGTGAATTGGCCTTTGCTGCGCGACTACCAGCAGCAGCGTGTGTGCACCTTGCTGGACCCGACCAAGGACCCGCTGGGCAAGGGTTTCCACATCATCCAGGGCATGATCGCGATCGGCTCAGGCGGGCTGGCCGGCAAGGGCTTCATGCAAGGCACGCAGACCCACCTCGAGTTCATCCCCGAACGCACCACCGATTTCATCTTCGCCGCCTTCTCGGAGGAATTCGGTCTGGCCGGTGTGCTGACGCTGCTGGTGGCCTTCACCTTCCTGATCTTTCGCGGCCTGGTCATCGCCGCCGAGGCGCCGACGGTCTTCACCCGCTTGCTGGCCGGCGCCGTGACGATGAGCCTCTTCACCTACGCCTTCGTCAACATGGGCATGGTCAGCGGCCTCCTGCCCGTGGTCGGCGTGCCCCTGCCCTTCATCAGCTACGGCGGCACGGCGATGGTGTCGCTGGGCCTGGGGCTGGGCATCCTGATGTCGGTGGCCCGCAGCCGGCGGCTGATGCAGAGCTGAGAGTGTGAGAGGCAATCAGGTGCCGGGCACGCCCGGCGCAGCGGCCGGCACCGGCAACGCAAAGCGTACCGTGAAGACCGTGCCGGGCAAGGCCGCCGTGGCGCCGCTGCGCGGGCGGGCGTCGGCCACGCTGATGTCGGCATCGTGGTGCTGGGCGATCTCCTGCACGATGGCCAGACCCAGCCCGCTGCCGTCGACCTGCGTGCCCAGCGCCCGGTAGAAGGGCCGGAACACGGCTTCTCGTTCGGCAGGGGCGATGCCAGGCCCGGTGTCCTCGACCTGCAGGACGACCTGCTGCCTTCGCGCGTCGTGCCGCACACGCGCGGTGACCGTGCCGCCGCCCGGTGTGTACTGCAGGGCGTTGTCCACCAGGTTGCGGACCAGTTCGCCCAGCAGCACGGGTTCGCCGAACAGGCAGGCCGCTTCGTTGCCTTCGGGGCCCTCGTAGCCGAGGTCGATCTGGCGCTCGATGGCGCGTGGCACGAAGTCGCGCACGACGGCGCGGGTGACGCCCGCCAGGTCCACCGAGGTCTTGCGCAGCACCTGGCCGGTGTCCTCGGCCCGCGCCATGGCCAGAAGCTGATTGACCATGTGCGCGGCACGCTGGGTGGACAGCGCGATCTGTCGCAGCGAATGCTTCATCGACACCGGGTCGCCGCCACCGCTGTCGATCTCGCGCGCCGCGAGTTCGGCCTGCATGCGCAGGCCGGCCAGCGGCGTCTTGAGCTGGTGCGCGGCGTCGGCCAGGAAGTGGCGCTGGGTGGCGATGGTGCGATCCAGCCGCTCCAGCAGATCGTTGATGGCCGTCACCAGGGGGGCCACCTCGTCGGGAACATCGGCCACGGCCAACGGGCTCAGATCCGTGCTCTCGCGCTTGCGGATGCGCTGCTGCAGTTCGGCCAGGGGGCGGATGCCGCGCGCCAGGGCAAACCAGACCAGCAGCACTGCCAGGGGCAGGATCACGAACTGCGGCAGGATCACGCCCTTGATGATCTCCGTGGCCAGTTGTGACCGCTTGCCCAGGGTTTCGGCCACCTGGACCAGCGCGTCGTTGTCCACGTCCGGGTTGCCGCCGGTACCGGCGAGCCACAGGTATGCCACGCGCACCGGCTCTTCACCCAGCACGTCGTCGCGAAACCGCACGCCGGGTTCCGCTGCGGGCTCGGCGGCCGGCACGGCCAGCGCGGCGTCACCGGCCAGCAGTTCACCACGGCGGCCGAGCACCTGGTAGTACACATGGTCTTCATCGTCGCGCCGCGTGAGCGACTCTGCCGTGCGCTGCAGCAGGGCGCGCGTGCTCGCGGAGGTCGGGGCCTGGCCGGAGACGGACTGCGCCGTGGCCTGATGGGCCAGGGCCTGGGCGAGGTCGGCCAGTTCGCGGTCATAGGGGCGGTTGGCGATGGCCTGGGCCACGACCCAGGTCAGGCCCAGGCTCATGGGCCAGAGCAGCAGCAACGGCGCCAGCATCCAGTCGAGGATCTCGCCGAACAGCGAACGCTGCTCACGTTGGCCGGGCTTGGCAATCACGGGCCGCAGCCGCGCGCACGCACGAATGGGCTCAAGCCGCGATCTTCTCCAGGCAGTAGCCCAGCCCCCGCACCGTCGCGATGCGCACCGGGCCCTGCTCGATCTTCTTGCGCAGGCGGTGGATGTAGACCTCGATGGCGTTGTTGCTCACCTCTTCGCCCCACTCGCAAAGGCGCTCCACCAGCTGATCCTTGCTGACCAGGCGGCCTGCGCGCTGCAGCAGCACTTCCAGCAGGCTCAGTTCGCGCGCCGAGAGTTCCACCATCTGGTCGTTCAGGTAGGCCACGCGGCCCGTGGCGTCGAAGGTCAACGGGCCATGCTTGAGCAGGCTGGACGCGGTGCCCAGACCGCGCCGCGTCAGCGCACGCACGCGGGCTTCCAGTTCGGCCAGCGAGAAGGGCTTGGCCATGTAGTCGTCGGCGCCCAGATCCAGGCCCTTGACCCGCTGTTCCACGCTGTCGGCAGCGGTGAGGATCAACACCGGCAGGCTGCTGCCGCGGCCGCGCAGTTTGCGCAGCACCTCGAAGCCATGCATGCGCGGCAACCCCAGATCCAGGATCACCAGGTCGAACTCGTGGGCCGCCAATGCGGCGTCGGCTTCGGTGCCCGTGCCCACCTGATCCACCGCATAGCCGGAGGCTCGCAGCGAACGAAGCAGACCATCGGCCAGCACCTGGTCATCTTCCGCGATGAGGATTCGCATGCTCTTGTCTCCTCTGGGCCCTTGTCGGTTGGCTGGGCTCGAGCTTTGATTCTAGGCAGGCCGCCCTGTCACGTCGAAGCCTCGTTTCATCCGCCGGGGGCCAACACGCACCATCGGGTGACACCAAGGGGTTACCCCAAGAGGACTGTACGCATATCCAGCTTCTGCGCCATAATGGCCCCATCTCAGGAGAAAACGATGGACGCACCCGTGAAAGCCCTCAACACCGAAAAAGCCAAGGCCCTCCAGGCCGCGCTGGCGCAGATCGAAAAGCAGTTCGGCAAGGGTTCGATCATGCGCCTGGGCGAAGGTGAAGTGATCGAAGACATCCAGGTCGTCTCCACCGGCAGCCTGGGCCTGGACATCGCGCTGGGCGTCGGCGGCCTGCCGCGAGGCCGCGTGGTCGAGATCTACGGGCCCGAGTCGTCCGGCAAGACCACGCTGACGCTGCAGGTCATCGCCGAGATGCAGAAGCTCGGCGGCACCGCCGCCTTCATCGACGCCGAGCACGCGCTGGACATCCAGTACGCGCAGAAGCTCGGCGTCAACCTGCAGGACCTGCTGATCAGCCAGCCCGACACGGGCGAGCAGGCGCTGGAAATCGTCGACGCGCTGGTGCGCAGCGGCAGCATCGACCTGATCGTGGTCGACTCGGTGGCCGCGCTCACCCCCAAGGCCGAGCTGGAAGGCGAGATGGGCGACAGCCTGCCCGGCCTGCAGGCCCGGCTGATGAGTCAGGCGCTGCGCAAGCTCACTTCCAACATCAAGAAGACCAACACGATGGTCATCTTCATCAACCAGATCCGCATGAAGATCGGCGTGATGTTCGGCAACCCCGAAACCACCACCGGCGGCAACGCGCTGAAGTTCTATGCCAGCGTGCGGCTGGACATCCGCCGCACCGGCAACATCAAGAAGGGCGAGGAAGTCATCGGCAGCGAGACCAAGGTCAAGGTGGTCAAGAACAAGGTCGCCCCGCCCTTCAAGACCGCCGAGTTCGACATCCTCTACGGCGAAGGCATCAGTCGCCAGGGTGAAATCATCGACATGGGCGTCACTGCCCGCGTGCTCGAGAAAAGCGGCGCCTGGTACGCCTACAACGGCGAGAAGATCGGCCAGGGCAAGGACAACGCGCGCGAGTTCCTGCGCGAGAACCCCGACATCGCCCGCGAAATCGAGAACAAGGTGCGCGAATCGGTGGGCATTCCGCTGCTGGGCGCCGAGTCAGCGGCCGAATAGGGTCGCCGCCGGCACGCGACGGGGGCATGGGTTTCGGCTCGCTGTCGATCAAGGGCCGGGCGTTGCGCTACCTGGCACGGCGCGAACACTCCCGCGCCGAACTCGAGCGCAAGCTGTCCCGCGCCGTGCAGGACCAGCCACTGGCCAGTGCACAGGCCCAGATCGGCGCCGCCCTGGACGAACTGGCTGCCCAGGGCCTGCAGAGCGAAGCACGTACCGCGCAGTCGGTGCTGGACAGCCACGGCCGCCGCTTCGGCACGCGGCGGCTGCGGCAGACCCTGCAATCCAAGGGGCTGGCACCCGAGTTGGTTGCCGGCATGCTGCAGCAGGCACACCTCACCGAACTGGAGCGGGCCCGCGAAGTCTGGCGGCGCCGCTTTGGTCGGCCGCCCGCTGACGCCGCAGAAAGGGCTCACCAGATGCGCTTCCTGGCCGGGCGCGGGTTCGAGTCCGACATCATCCGGCGCGTGGTTGCAGGTGCTGACGACGAATGACGCCCGCGCTGTGCAGGCCGTTCCCTTCCTCTGGGCTAGCGCTGTAAGGTTCTGCTGCAGAGCAGCATGCTAAATTCGCTGGCGCGCTGCGCCAGCGCCCATTCCCTCATCGAAGACCCCTGTGCCAACCGCGGTGCGGTCCTGCGGCTGCACCGTCGGGACTTGACTGCCGCCTGGCCCAGAGCCTTCACGACCGACCGTCCCGATAGACCCGAGCGAGCGAGGAACCCCGATGAAGATTCATGAATACCAGGCCAAGGAGCTGTTGCGCGCGCATGGCGTGCCGGTGCCTCGCGGCTACCCTGCCTTCAACGTACGCGAGGCCCAGGAGGCCGCGCAGAAGCTGGGTGGCGCCGTCTGGGTGGTGAAGGCCCAGATCCACGCCGGTGGCCGCGGCAAGGGTGGCGGCGTGAAGCTGGCGCGTTCGCCGGCCGAGGTGGAACAACTGGCCAGCCAGATCCTGGGCATGCAGCTCAAGACGCACCAGACCGGCCCGGAGGGCCAGAAGGTGCGTCGCCTGCTCGTCGAAGAAGGCGCCGACATCAAGAAGGAGTATTACGTTGCCGCGTTGACGGATCGTGCAACGCAGACGGTGGCCATGATGGCCAGCAGCGAAGGCGGGATGGACATCGAGGAGGTCGCCCACAAGACGCCCGAGAAGATCCTCAAGGTCTTCATCGACCCGCTGCTCGGCATCACCGACGCGCAGGCGCTGGAACTGGCCGCCGGCATTGGCGTGCCCGCCGCCAGCCAGGCCCAGGCGGTGGATGTCCTGAAGAAGCTCTACGCCTGCTACATGGCAACCGATGCCAGCCTCGCGGAGATCAACCCATTGATCCTGGAGGGCAACGGCAACATCAAGGCCCTGGACGCCAAGTTCAACTTCGACGCCAATGCGCTGTTCCGTCACCCGGAAATCGTGGCCTACCGCGACCTGGACGAAGAAGACCCGGCCGAGGTGGAGGCCAGCAAGTTTGACCTGAGCTACATCAGCCTGGACGGCAACATCGGCTGCCTGGTCAACGGAGCCGGGCTGGCGATGGCGACGATGGACACCATCAAGCTGTTCGGCGGCGAGCCGGCCAATTTCCTGGACGTGGGCGGCGGGGCCACGGCCGAGAAGGTCACCGAAGCCTTCAAGATCATGCTGGCCAACAAGTCCGTCAAGGGCATCCTGGTCAACATCTTCGGCGGCATCATGAAGTGCGACACCATCGCCGAAGGCGTCGTGGCGGCCTGCAAGGCCGTGAATCTGAGCGTGCCTCTGGTGGTGCGCATGAAAGGCACCAACGAGGATCTCGGCAAGCAGCTGCTGGCCGCCTCCGGACTGCCCATCATCAGCGCCGACACCATGGCCGAAGCCGCGACGAAGATCGTCGCCGCCGTCAAGTAAGGACGACAAGAACATGAGCATCCTCATCAACAAGGACACCAAGGTCATCACCCAGGGCATCACGGGCAAGACCGGCCAGTTCCACACCAAGGGCTGCCAGGCCTACGCCAATGGCAAGAACTGCTTCGTGGCCGGCGTCAACCCGAAAAAAGCTGGCGAGAGCTTCGAGGGCATTCCCATCTATGCCGGCGTCAAGCAAGCCGCTGCCGCCACCGGCGCCACCGTGAGCGTGATCTACGTGCCGCCCGCGGGCGCCGCCGCCGCCATCTGGGAAGCCGTCGAAGCCGAACTGGACCTGGCGATCTGCATCACCGAAGGCATCCCCGTGAAGGACATGCTGGAAGTCCGCAACAGGATGAAGAAGAAGGAAGCCGCCGGCGGCAAGAAGACGCTGCTGCTGGGCCCTAACTGCCCGGGCCTGATCACACCCGATGAAATCAAGATCGGCATCATGCCCGGCCACATCCACCGCAAGGGGCGCATCGGGGTGGTATCCCGCTCGGGCACGCTGACCTATGAAGCGGTGGCGCAGCTGACCGAGATCGGCCTGGGCCAGAGCAGTGCGGTCGGCATCGGCGGCGACCCGATCAACGGCCTGAAGCACATCGACGTGATGCGCCTGTTCAACGACGATCCCGATACCGACGCCGTGATCATGATCGGCGAGATCGGCGGTCCCGACGAAGCCGAAGCGGCACGCTGGTGCCAGAAGAACATGAAGAAGCCCATCGTCGGCTTCATCGCCGGCGTCACGGCGCCCGCTGGCAAGCGCATGGGCCACGCCGGTGCACTGATCAGTGGCGGCGCCGACACGGCCGATGCCAAGCTCGCCATCATGGAAGAGTGCGGCTTCAAGGTCACGCGCAATCCTTCGGAGATGGGCCGCCTGCTCAAGGGCCTGCTCTGAGGCCCATTCGTCAGCACCAGCCAAGAGGGGCCCACGCGGCCCCTTTCTTGATGGGCCTCTGCGTGCTTCCACGCACCGGCGCCTGCAACCCGGCGCCTAAACTGCCCGTCCATCCAACACCGCCAGGCCGGCGGCCGGAACCGTGCTCATGGACATGCTGCTGACCCCCGACTTCTGGATCGCTGTCGGCCAGATCATCCTGATCGACATCCTGCTGGGTGGCGACAACGCGGTGGTCATCGCACTGGCCTGCCGCAGGCTGCGTCCGGAGCAGCGCACGCAAGGCATCCTGTGGGGAACGGCGGGCGCCATCGTGCTGCGCATCGTGCTGATCTTCTTTGCGCTGCAACTGCTGGCCATTCCCTTCCTGAAGATCGTGGGCGCCCTGTTGCTGATCTGGATCGGCGTCAAGCTGCTGCTGCCCGAACACGATGAAGGCCACGACAGGATCGAAGGCAGCGACAGACTCTGGGGCGCGGTCAAGACTGTCATCGTGGCCGACTTCGTGATGAGCGTGGACAACGTGATCGCCATCGCCGGCGCGGCCGAGACCGCCGGCGGAGGCCAGCACAGCATGGCCCTGGTCATCTTTGGTGTCCTGGTCAGCATTCCCATCATCGTCTGGGGCAGCCAGCTGGTGATCAAGCTGATGGACCGCTTCCCGGTGATCATCATCGGCGGCGGCATGTTGCTGGGCTGGATTGCCGGCTCCATGATCGTGACCGATCCGGCCTTGGCCAATCCGGCCGTGATGCCGCAATGGCCCAAGCTGCCGCCCTCGGACATCGTGCGCTATGCGGCTGGTGTGACCGGAGCCTTGCTGGTGCTGGCCCTGGGCAAGTGGCTGGCGGCACGCCAGGCTCCGGCACTCCAGCCTGCCGAAGCACCCGTGCCGGCGCCGGGCTCGTACCAGCGCGTGCTGGTGGCGGTGGACGGATCTGCGTGTGCGGCCCGCGCCGTGGCCCAGGCCCTGGCGCTGCGTAAAGCCCTTGGCAAGCCTTCCACCATGCACGTGCACCTGGTCAACGTCCAGCGGGCGGTGTCGGCCAACGTGGTGTCCTTCGTCGGCACCGAAACGGTGGAGGAGTTCCACCAGGAGAACAGCGAAGACGCGCTGGCCCCAGCGCGCGCCCAGTTCCGGGCTGCGGACTGCCCGTGTACCGAACACCGGCGCGTGGGCTCGCCCGGCCCGTTGATCGCCGAGGTGGCGCAGGCCGAAGGCTGCGATCTGATCGTCATGGGCACGCGCGGATTGGGCACTGCGAGCGCCGCACTGCTGGGGTCGGTGACGCAGGCTGTGCTGGAGCATACCGGGTTGCCCGTGCTCCTGATCAAGTAGGCTGTCCGGCGCGGCAGAACCCTCAGCGCGCACCTAGACCACCCATGCGACCGAGCCCCTTGCCCCTGCTGGGTCCCTATCGGCTGGATCGTGCCCTGGGCGAGGGCGCCAGCGCCACGGTCTACCTCGCGCAGGATGAACGCGATGCGCGGTGGGTGGCCCTCAAGGTGCTGACGCCCGGGTGGGAACCGCCCGCCGCAGACCACGGCGAAACGCATGCCCGGTTCGCCCGGGAGGCCGCCATCGTGCAGCGCGTCCAGCACCCCGACATCGTGACCGTGCTGGACACCGGCGAAACCGGCGGTCAGCTGTGGCTGGCCATGGAGCTTGCGCCGGGATGCGGCCTGGACCGCTATGCCCAGCCGCAGCGGCTCCTGCCCGCCCGTCTTGCGGTGGCCATCGCCGCGCGGGTCGCCGGCGCGCTGGCGCATGCGCATGCGCTCGGTGTCATCCATCGCGACATCAAACCCTCCAATGTGCTGGTGGACCTGGCCACGGGCAGCGTCAAGGTCACGGACTTCGGAACGGCGCGCCTGCTCGAGGGGCGCCGCACGCGCACCGGCCTGATGCTGGGCACGCCGGCCTACATGGCGCCGGAACTGCTGGCCGGGGAGGACGCCACACCGCGCAGCGATCTCTACTCGCTGGGCGTGATGCTCTTCGAACTGCTGGCCGGCCGCCGCCCGCACGACTCGGCCTCCATGGGCGAACTGCTGCGCCAGGTGGCCAACCATCCCCCGCCTGACCTGGTCGAGCTGCGTCCGGCGCTTCCACGGGGCCTGGCCGATCTGGTGGCGGGCCTGCTGGCAAAGCAGGCGAGCAGCCGCCCTGCCGAAGGCACCCGTCTGGCCGCCGAGCTGCTGGCCTGGGCGGAACGACTTCAGGAACCCGAATCAACGGCCAACAGCGGCAAGCTCTCACGTTGATGTGGGTTCCCACTCGGGAGCTTGGCCCGTGTTCCGTTGCACAATCCCCCAACCTTACGTTCAGCCGCGCCGCCACCTGCCCCGTGACCATGATCATCGAGCTCCACGCTGCCGTGGACCCTGGCCGGGCGCGCAGCAACAACGAAGACTCCGTGGCCACCGAAGACGGCGTGGCGTTGGCGGTGCTGGCCGACGGGATGGGTGGCTACAACGCGGGCGAGGTCGCCAGCAACATGGCCACCACCTTCATCCGCACCGAGCTCGGCCGCTGGCTGCGCGAAGCCAGCATCTCGGCCAGCGATGCCGAGGTGCGCCGCGCGATGGACATCTGCGTGGACAACGCCAACCGCGCCATCTTCAACGCCGCCAATTCCAACCCCCAGTACGCCGGCATGGGCACGACCTTGGTGGTGGCCGTCTTCCGTGACAACCGGCTGCTGCTGGGACACGTGGGCGATTCGCGCTGCTACCGTCTGCGCTCGGGCCGCTTGCAGCAGATCACACGCGATCATTCGCTGCTGCAGGAACAGATCGACGCCGGTCTCATCACCCCGGAACAGGCCGCCTTCTCGGCCAACAAGAACCTTGTGACACGGGCCGTGGGTGTCGAAGACACGGTGCTGCTGGAGACCCATCAGCACGATGTGCTGCCGGCGGATGTCTTCCTGCTGTGCTCCGACGGTCTGTCTGACATGCTGGACGATGCCGGCATCGCGCAGGTGTTGCTGGCACACGACTCACTGGAATCCTGCACACGCGCCCTGATCGACGCGGCCAACGATGCGGGCGGAAAGGATAATATCTCCGTGATACTGGCGCGTGCCACGGGCGGCACGTCGGCGCCAACGCGGTCCTGGTGGCCGTTCAGACGTTGATCGCGCTGGGCGCGCCTGTGCATGGGGCATAACGAGGCTGCGGCAAGGCAGCGGCGCCGCTGCGGGCGGCAATGAACGAATCGAGGGCAGGCATGGGCAAGCTGGTGGTTTCGCTCGACGGTGTGGTCATCAAGGAAGTCCAGCTCACGAAGGACAAGACCACGCTCGGTCGCCGTCCGTACAACGACATCGTGATCGACAACCTGGCCGTCAGCGGCGAGCACGCCGTGCTGCAGATGGTGGGTGCCGATGTCTTCATCGAAGACCTGAACAGCACCAACGGCACCTATATCAACGGTAAGGCCATCAAGAAGCAGTTGCTCACGCACAACGACACGGTCGAGATCGGCAAGTACAAGATCAAGTACCTGGTCGACGAGTCGGGCGACTACGAAAAGACCATGGTCATGCGGCCCGGCTCAGCGCCCCCCGCTTCCGCGCCCGCCCCGTTGCAGGCGGCTCCGGCCGCCAGCCTTGGCGGTTTCGGCACCATGGGCACCCACCCACCGCTGCAGCCGGCATCGATCAAGGTCCTCAACGGCGCTGCGGCCGGACGCGAAGTCACGCTGACCAAGGTGGTCACCACCGTCGGCAAGCCGGGAGTGCAGGTCGCCTCGATCACCAAGCGACCCAATGGCTATGCCTTCGCCCACGTCGAAGGCGCATCCAAGCCCAGCATCAACGGCGTGCCGATCGTCGGTGACTCGGTACCCCTGCGCAACGGCGACGTGATCGAACTCGCCGGCACGCAGATGCAGTTCATCCATCACTGACCAGGCACACCCCAGCCCTGGCGTGACCAGGTTCACGCCGCTGGGGCGCACGTCATCAGGGTCGGCCCAAACGCGCCACCTTGCCTTGCGCAGCGCGGCCCGCGAGTCCAGCATCGGCATCTTGCCTGCTGCGTGCGGGCACTTCGTGCCCTCACCGCCATGCAGATCCGCGTTCTCGGTTGCTCGGGATCGATTGCCGCCGGCAGCCGAACCACCTCCTTCCTGCTCGACGACGACGTCCTGATCGACGCCGGCACGGGGGTGGGCGACCTCAGCCTGCAGGAGCTGGCGCGCATCGACCACATCCTGGTCACCCATTCCCACCTGGACCACGTGCTGTCCATCGGCCTGCTGGCCGACAGCGTCACCCGCATGCGGCAGGCGGCAGGCCGGCCTCCCGTGCGTGTGCATGCGCTGCCGGCGACGATCGCCGCCTTGCGCCTGCACATCTTCAACGGCGTGATCTGGCCCGATTTCACCCGCCTGCCCGATCCGGCCCGGCCGGTGCTGGCGTTCCACGCGGTCGAGGTTGGGCAGGTGCTGCAGT
Source organism: Rubrivivax sp. (assembly GCA_035440985.1). Lineage (GTDB taxonomy): Bacteria > Pseudomonadota > Gammaproteobacteria > Burkholderiales > Burkholderiaceae_C > Rubrivivax. Next base: position 15,244 of record DAORNK010000032.1, read on the forward strand.
TGGGCCTGCGCCGGATCGAGGTGCTGCCAGCCCGACACACGGTGCCGGCGGTGGGTTACGCCGTGCTCGCGTCGCGCGGCGCCTGGGTCTTCACCGGCGACACCGGGCCCAATCCGGCCCTGTGGCAGCGGCTGGCCAGCCTGCCGATGGCCCAGTTGATCATCGAGACGGCCTTCCGTGACGATGAGCAGGAACTGGCCCGCCTCAGCCAGCACCTCTGCCCGGCCCAGTTGCTGGAAGAACTGGCCCAGCTCGAGCATCGCACCGAGGTGTGCATCACGCACATCAAACCCGGTGAACTGGAAGCGGTGATGGCCGAAGTCGGGCGGCTCGACACCCGTCACCACATCCGCGCGCTGGTACCGGGCCAGGTGATGGACCTCGGCCCTGCGGGCTGAAACGCGCGCGTCGGCTGGCGCCGGGTGACGTTTTTGGTCGGCCTGGGCGCCAGAGGGCCGCTGACCCGGCCCGGCACCTGACCAAACCCGTCACCCCCTGTGCGGTTTTGCGCAGACCGCCCGCCGTAACCAGCCGTTGCGGACCTGGCACGGACCCTGCATTTCAGGGATTGTGTTGTCCCCGTCCCATCCACTAGGAGTCCCGTCCATGAAGCGCATCCAGCAAGGTTTCACCCTCATCGAACTGATGATCGTCGTCGCGATCATCGGCATCCTGGCCGCCGTGGCCCTGCCCGCGTACCAGGAATACACCGTCAAGGCCAAGGTCTCTGAAGTCATGTTGGCGGCCAGCCAGTGCCGCACCGCGGTGGCTGAGGCATATCAGACCGGCGGTGCCTCGTCGCCTGGTGCCGGTAACTGGGGTTGCGAGTCGGCCAGCCAGAGCACCAAGTATGTTGCCAGCGTGGCGACCAGCGACCTGGGTGTGATCACCGTCACGTCAGCAGGCGCCGGCAGTGGCCTGCCCGCCGATGCACAGGGCAAGACCATTTCGCTGACGCCCACGACATCTGCAGGCGTGGCGATCGCAGCGTATGCCGCCAACACGACCGTCGGTGGCTTCAAGTGCGGTCCGGGCGCCGCCAATCCTATGCCCACAAAGTACCTGCCGGGTTCGTGCAAGTAAGCTCGGCATGCCCTGAGTGAGACTGGCAGCTTCGGCTGCCAGTTTTTCTTTGTGAAACCCGACCTGCCCATCGCCACGCTGCCGCTGGCCGCCGTCGCCACGGCCTGGCTGCTGCCCAACCACGCCTATCCGTGGATCTCGGCCTGGCAGGAGGGCCTGGCCCTGGCGCTGCTGCTGGCCGCCGGTTTGCTGGGTCGTGACTCGGGCCGCTTGCCCACGCCCTGGCTCGCCGCACTGGGCCTGGCTCTGGCCAGCGTGGCATGGCAGTGGGGGACCGGGCGCATCCTGTTCCACGGTGACGCGCTGATGGTCGTGATGTACCTGGCGGCATTCGGGCTGGCGGTGGCGCTGGGCAGCAGCCTCGTGGTCAAGGAACCGGACGGCCGCACACCTGCACTGGAGTGGCTGGCCGTCGGCATCCTGGCCGGTGCCATCGCCTCTGTGGGCATGGCGCTCTCGCAATGGACCCAGACCTACGTCATCCACTTCACGGTGTCGGTGGACCTCAAACCAGGTGCTCGGCCCTACGCCAATTTCTCCCAGGCCAATCATTTCTGCACCGCCGCATTCCTGGGCCTTTGCAGCTTGATCTTCCTCCATGAAGCCCGGCGCATCGGCCGAACGGCTTTCTGGCTCGGCGCCGCCTACCTGCTGCTGGGCATGGTGATGAGCGGTTCGCGCACGGGATGGCTGCAAGTTGCCGTCGCGGTCGGGCTGGCGCTGATGCTGCAGCGGCGGATCAAGCCTCGACTGACCGTGCGCCCACTGCTCACGCTGGCTGGTGTTTATGTCTTGCTCACCTTGGCTTGGCCTGCGGCGAACGAGATATTGTTCTTGAGCGCGGGGCGGGGCGTCGGCGACCAATTGCAGGGTGGGGTCAGGTTGCCGCTTTGGCTCAGCCTGCTGGACGCTGTGGGGCGCGCACCGCTGTGGGGCTACGGTTGGCAGCAGGTGGCCATAGCCCAGCAGACCGTGGCGTTGGACCACCCGCCGGTGATGCACCTCTTCGAACACAGCCACAACCTGGTGCTGGACCTGCTGTTGTGGGCTGGCGTACCGGTGGGTGGCACCATCGCCCTGCTGATGGCCGCGGCATTGCTGCTGCAATGGCGTGCGCTGCGCGACGCCCGGGCCCTGTGGCTGATGGCCGCGGCACTGGGTGTCCTGGTGCATTCGATGCTGGAGTACCCCATCGAGTACGCCTACTTCCTGTTGCCCACCGGCCTGTGCCTGGGGGCGGCGCATGGGCTCTGTCCAACGGCCTGGTCGCTGACCGTGCGGCCTGCCCAGCTGCGCGGAATGGCGTTGATTCTGTCGGTGCTGACCGCGGTCGTGGCGGTGGACTACCTGAAGGCCGAACAGAACCACCGCCTGCTGCGTCTTGAATCGGTGGGCATCGGCGCGCAGTCCGGGGCGCCCGAACTCCTCGTGCTCGATCAGCTGCAGGCCTTCCTCTGGTTTGCGCGCAATCCCGCGCGGCCCGACATGCCTTTGGACGAACGCGAACGCATGCGCTTGGCGGCTTTGCGCTGGCCCTTTCCACCGCTGCTGTTGCGCCAGGCGCTGATCGCCGGCCTGCATGGTGACGTTGCCGGCGCCGAGCGTCGGTTGGCCCTGGTGTGCAGCCTGCACAGCCATGAGCGTTGTGAGGAAGGTCGCGAAAGCTGGCAACAGTTGCAGACCCGCTACCCCCAACTGAAGGCAGTGCGACTGCCCTGAAGCGACGGCCAGCGCTGGCCGAGGGCGATGGCATCATCGGCGGCCCCACCCGCATCCCGCCAACGCCCGGCGACACCATGCCCGCCCCGACCACGGATCACACCCCAGCCCACCTGGCCGCATCCGCTGCGCCCGAAACTTGGCTGATGCTGGCGGCCACATCGGCGGCTGCTGCCCCCGCGCTGCTGGCCTACAACGTCGCCCCCTCCCCCACCTTCCTGAATCAGGCGATGGCCTTCGGCCTGTGGGGCGCCTTCATCGGCCTGTGCCGGCCCCACTGGCCTAACCATCGCCCCTGGCCGGTCTGGGCCGCGCTTGCGCTTCTGATGGCCGCGGCACTGTGGCCCTGGGGGCCAGGCGCGCTGCCGGCCAGTCTGGCCTGGTCGGCGGTGGGCGCCCTGGCCGCCGCCGTGCTGCTGGTCACAGCCGGAGCCGGCGCCCGCCGTGACGCCAACGCGGCGCCCGTGTTCGCCATCTTCTGCTGGGCCTGGCTGATCGCCGGGCTTCTGAACGTGGCGATTGCCGTGGTGCAGGTCTTCCGGCCGGACCTGGCCGATGGCGACTGGATCGCGGTGTCCGGCATCGCCGGCCGCGCGGTGGGCAACCTGCGCCAGCCCAACCACCTCAGCAGCCTGCTGCTGTGGGCCTGCATTGCCACCGTGGCGTTGCTGCAGATGCGCCGCCTGGCCTGGCGCTGGGCGGCGGCCTGCATGGCGGCGCTGGTCTTCGCAGTGGTACTCACCGCCTCGCGAACAGGCCTGCTCAGCGTGGGCCTGCTGGCCCTCTGGGGCCTGCTGGACCGTCGACTGGACCGCGCGGCTCGCGGCCTTCTGCTGGCTGCACCGCTGCTGTACGCGGTGTCCTGGTTCGGCATGGCCCAATGGGCTGCGCACTTCGCGCACGAATTCGGGGGCACGCAGCGCCTGGCTGAGTCCGACATCTCCGGTTCACGTTTCGGCATCTGGGCCAACACGCTGGCCCTGATCCGCGCGCACCCCTGGACCGGCGTCGGTTTCGGCGAATTCAACTTCGCCTGGACGCTGACGCCCTTCCCGGGTCGGCCGGTGGCCTTCTTCGACCACACGCACAACCTGCCGCTGCAGCTGGCGGTGGAACTGGGGCTGCCGCTCTCCACGTTGGTGATGGGGCTGCTGTTGGCAGGCCTGTGGCTCGGCGGGCGTCGCGCGCTGCAGGCTGATGGTGACCTGGGCACGGCACAGCGCAGTGCGATGCTGATGGTGCTGATGATCGGCCTGCACAGCCTGCTGGAGTACCCGCTGTGGTACGCCTACTTCCTGCTGCCCACGGCCTGGGCCTGGGGATTTGCCTTGCAGGACGGCTCGCCGCCACCCGGCGCCGAATTGCGGCGCCCTCTGCTGCCGGCCATCGGCGGCCTGCTGCTGATCGTCGGTGCCATGCTCTCGGTGCTGGACTACGCACGCGTGGCCGCCATCTTCAGCCCGTCTTCAGATGACCTGCCGCTGGCGGCGCGCGTGGCGCAGGGCCAGCGCAGCGTCCTCTTCTCTCACCACGCCGACTACGCAGCGCTGACCTCGGGGCTGGCCGGTGCCGGTGCCCAGCAGGCCCTGGCCGGTGCCACGCACTACCTGCTGGACACACGGTTGATGATGGCTTGGGCGCGCACGCTGGCGGCACAGGGCGATCTCGACGGCGCCCGCACCATCGCCGCGCGCTTGCGTGAATTCGGCAAGACCGATGCCGAGGACTTCTTCTCCGCCTGTCCGGTGGCCGCCAGCGCGCCGGGGTTGGGGCTGCCGTTCCAGTGCGAACTGCCGCAGACCACGCCAGGTTGGCAGGCCTTGCTGCCTCTGCACCGTTAGCGGGCTTAGCGCGAAGCGTCGGCCCGCCAGTGCCCCGACTTGCCGCCGCTCTTTTCGAGCACGCGGATGTCGCCCATCACCATGCCGCGATCGGCGGCCTTGCACATGTCGTAGATGGTCAGCAGGCCGACCTGCACGGCGGTCAGCGCTTCCATCTCCACGCCCGTGCGACCTCGTGTCTCCACCTGGGCAGTGCAGCGCACCTCGCAGCGCTGGCGGTCCATTTCGAAGTCCACGGCCACGCGGGTGATGGGCAGCGGGTGGCACAGCGGCACCAGATCCGCCGTGCGCTTGGCGCCCTGGATGGCAGCAATGCGGGCCACGCCGATCACGTCACCCTTGCTGGCCTGGCCGGAGGCGATGAGTTCGAAGGTGGCGGGCTGCATGCGGATGCAGCCCGATGCGCGCGCCACGCGGTGGGTCTCGGCCTTGGCCGCCACATCCACCATGTGGGCCTGGCCCTGGGCGTCGAAATGGGTCAATGGAGACGTCACGGGGCAGCAACCTTCAGCAACATGGCGGTGTCATGATAGCCACAGGGGAACGCAATGCCGCGCCGCGGCTCCAACCCGTTCCACCGCCACCCGTGAAACCCTTGACCCGACCACCCGCCGCTTCCTGGCGCCGCCTGTGCGCAGGCGCGATGGCCATCCTGATGGCGCTGCCAAGCCTGCCCCTGCACGCCCAGGTGCGCCTGCCGGCGCTGGGCGAGTCGGCCTCGGCCGATCTGAGCATCGGCGCTGAACGCCGCCTGGGCGATCAGATCATGCGTGAAGGCCGGCGCGACCCGGCCTTCCTGGACGACCCCGTGCTGCAGGAATACCTGCAGTCGCTGTGGGACCCGCTGGTGGTGGCCGCACGCCAGCTCGGCAACATCGACAGCGAGATCGACCGCGCCTTCACCTGGGAAGCGTTTCTGGTGCGCGACCGCAGCGTCAATGCCTTTGCGCTGCCGGGCGGCTACGTGGGCGTGCACCTGGGCCTGATCGCGCTGACGACCACCTCCGATCAACTGGCTTCGGTGCTCGCGCATGAGTTGACGCATGTCACCCAGCGGCACATTGCGCGCAGCATCGCGCCGCAGCAGAACGCCTCAATGGTGGCCATCGCGGCCCTGCTGCTGGGCATCCTGGCGGCCAGCCGGTCCAACAACGTCGACGCCGCCAACGCCGCCATCATGGGCGGCCAGGCTGCGGCCATCCAGGGCCAGCTGAACTTCTCGCGCGAGATGGAGCGCGAGGCCGATCGCGTGGGCTTCAGCGTGCTGGCCGCAGCAGGCTACGCCACGGCCGGTATGGCCGGCATGTTCGAACGCCTGGACGTGGCCATGCGCTTGAACGACAACAACGGCTTTCCCTACCTGCGCAGCCACCCGCTGACCGTGGACCGCATCAGCGAGGCGCGCAACCGCACCCTGCTCAGCGCTGGCACGCCGCGGCCCCTGACGCTGGAGCACGCGATGATGCAGGCCCGCGCGCGGGTGCTGATGGACGAGAGCGTGCAGGGCCTGCAGCGCCTGAACGGCGCGAGTTCGTCGCCGCTGGCCAGCGACCGGGCCGGCGCACTGTACGCCGGCGCCTTGGCCGCATCGCAACTGCAGGACCACGCGCGCGCGACGGTCGTCGGCACGCGTTCGTTCGGCAAAGGG
>DAORNK010000033.1:0-21383 GCA_035440985.1 Rubrivivax sp.
GTGGCGCGACGGCAGCAGCCGCGCCCCTGCCCTGCCCTCGCCCGCGCCGCTGCGGCACGTCGGCCTGTACGGCTATCGCGCGGGCTTCCTGCGCCGCTTTCCGGGCCTGGCCCAGGCACCGCTGGAGCTGACCGAGGCGCTGGAACAGCTGCGCGTGCTTTGGCATGGCGAGCGCATCGCGGTGCACGTCACCGAACATGGCCCTGGCCCCGGGGTCGACACCCCCGACGATCTGGCCCGCGTGCGGGCCCTGTTTGCAGCCCGCAACGCGTCAGCCTGACGCGGGAAGTCGCGTGCTATTCTCGATTCGAGACAGGCAGCGGCGGGCCTGCACCGCCATGCGCCACAACACGAAATCCTGAGGAACCCGATGAGACTGATCCTCCTGGGCGCGCCTGGCGCCGGCAAGGGCACCCAAGCCACCTTCATCTGCCAGCGCCATGGCATTCCGCAGATCTCCACGGGCGACATGCTGCGCGCCGCCGTCAAGGCGGGCACCCCGCTGGGTGTGGCCGCGAAGAAGGTGATGGACGCCGGCGGCCTGGTCAGCGACGAGATCATCATCGGCCTGGTGAAGGAACGCCTGGCGCAGCCGGATTGCGCCAGGGGCTTCCTGTTCGATGGCTTTCCACGCACCATCCCGCAGGCCGATGCGATGAAGATGGCCGGGGTCAAGCTCGACGTGGTGCTGGAGATCGACGTTCCGGACGCCGCCATCATCGAGCGCATGAGCGGCCGCCGGGTGCACGTGGCCAGCGGCCGCACCTACCACGTCCGCTACAACCCACCCAAGGTGGATGGCCGTGACGACGCCACCGGCGAGCCGCTGATCCAGCGCGAAGACGACAAGGAAGAGACGGTGCGCAAGCGGCTGGACGTCTACCACCAGCAGACCCGCCCCTTGGTCAGCTACTACGCGCAGTGGGCTGCCAGCGGCGACGCCCAGGCACCGCGCTGCACCCGCATCAGCGGCACCGGCACGGTCGAGGAAATCACCGCCCGCGTCACCGCTGCGCTGAGCGCCTGAACGGCAAGGAGAGACAACGATGGACATCGCAGGCAAGGCCTTCATCGTCACCGGGGGCGCTTCGGGGCTGGGCGAAGGCACGGCGCGCATGCTGGCCGCTCATGGAGGCAAGGTCGTGATCGCCGACCTGCAGGTCGAGCGCGGTGAAGCGGTGGCCGCGGAGATCGGTGGCCGCTTCGTCAAGTGCGATGTCAGCCAGGAAGCCGATGGCCAGGCTGCGGTGGCCGCGGCGGTGGCCATGGGCAAGCTCGTGGGCCTGGTCAACTGCGCCGGCATCGCGCCGGCGGCCAAGACCGTGGGCAAGGAAGGCGCGCACGCGCTGGCCCCCTTCGCCAAGACCATCACGGTCAATCTGATCGGCAGCTTCAACATGATCCGGCTGGCCGCCGAGGCGATGGCCAGGAATGCACCCGAAGCCACGGGCGAACGGGGCGTGCTGATCAGCACGGCCAGCGTCGCGGCCTACGATGGCCAGATCGGCCAGGCCGCCTATTCGGCCAGCAAGGGCGGCGTGGTGGGCATGACGCTGCCCATTGCCCGCGACCTGGCGCGCAACGGCATCCGCAACATGACCATCGCGCCTGGCATCTTCGGCACGCCGATGCTCTTCGGCATGCCCCAGGAAGTGCAGGATGCGCTGGCTGCCAGCGTGCCTTTCCCCAGCCGCCTGGGCACGCCGCAGGACTACGCCAAACTGGCCAGGCACATCATCGAAAACGACATGCTCAACGGTGAGGTGATCCGGCTGGATGGGGCCATCCGGCTGGCACCCAAGTAGGCCGCGAGGCCCCCACCCATGCCCAGGCCGCCCAGGAGGCGGCCTTCGCATTTCCAGGACGCCTGCCGGCGCAGGAACATGGAACAAGGGCCGCGTCCTGGCGGAGGCGGCCCCGGGGCATGGTCAACGAACCCACCAACTCCCGAAGGGTTGGCGGTGCGTCGGATCAGAACTCGTACTTGGCGTAGAAGCGGAAGGTACGTGCGGGCTGCAGGCTGTTGACGTTGGGTTGACCGTACAGCGAGTCAGCACCGTTGCGGCCGGAGTCCTCCTGCTCGTCGATGGCACGGACCGTGCGCTTGTTCAGCACGTTCAGCACGTCCACCGACAGCGTCAGCCCCTTGGCCCAAGAGGGCGTGTAGGTGGCCTGCAGGTCGAGCTGGTAGGTCCAGGGCAGGCGACCGTAGAAGCCGCGGCTGCGCTGCTGGCCGTCGCAGTAGAAGGATGCGTCGCCGTAAAGTGCCGAGACACCGTCCACCGTGCCGTCGTAGACGCCGAAGCAGTTCTTCGGACGGCCGCTCTGTGCCAGCACGTTGCCACCCAGGCGCCATTCGTCCGTCAGCGCGAATGCGGCGTTGGCCTTCAGCGTGTGGCGGCGGTCATTGGGCAGATAGCCATAGGCGCCCACCATCAGGCCGGGATAGTCGAAGTCCTGGCTGATGCCGGCGTCGTCCTGGCCGATGTCGGACTTCACGTAGCCTTCGGTGTTGCCCTTGTTGTAGGCCAGCACGTAGGAAGCACGGAAGCTCCACTTCTTGTCCCAGGCGCGATCGACGGTCAGTTCGATCGCCTTGTAGGTACGCTGGGGCTCCGGCATCATCAGCGCGGCGGCCGGGATGACGATCTGCTTGAGCGTGCCGGTGCCATCGATGTCGATGTTGGCGGTCAGGTCCTTGCCGGGGTTGTAGAGGAAGCAGTGCCCGATGGCAGCGCCAATCCGGCCCGCCTGGGCGGCCGTGTAGCCGTTGGCCTCCGCCCAGATCGTCGGGCCTTCGTCGTTGCAGATGTCATCCATGGCGCTCTTGAGCTTGCGGTAGGTCGCCTTCACACCCACCGACCAACGGTCGTTCAGCGCCTTGTCCATGCCGACGATGAATTCGTCCTGGAACAGCGGCTTGATGTTGGGATCGACCACACTCAACGGGTTCGGCGTCACACCGTTGCTCACGACGTTGGTGCTGACCGCACCGCCGCTCGGGATGGGGATGCCATTCGTGTTGTTGCCGCTGTAGAGGTACCAGGTCTGGATGTCGGTCTCCGCACCCGACAGACGCACGTTGGTGTTGGCCATCACCGGGATGTAGTAGCGGCCGGCGTTGGCGTAGAGCTTGTTCTGCGCATCACCCGTCAGGTCCCACGCCACGCCGAGGCGCGGCGCCCAGGTGTTCTTGACATTGATGAAGTCGACACCGTTGGCGTTCTTGTTGTTGAACGACTCGTTGCGCACGCCCAGTGAAACGACCAGGTTGCGTGTCACGTCGATCGCATCCTCGACATACCAGGCCGAGTTGATGGTGTCGAACTTGCCGCCGTTGCGGAACTCGCGCGTGCGGATGTAGTCGACCGACGGCCCACCGGCGGCACCCGGCACCACGTAGTCGGGCGTCAGGCGCTGGCCGGGGTTGCGGCGGAAGAGCCGGTGTTCGATGCCACCGGAACGCTGGCTGCCGTCGCTGACCTTGATGGTTTCGCGGTCCAGGCCGGCCTTAAGGCGGTTGATGCCCAGCGTCCATTCGGCATCGATGCGGAAGGCGGTTCGCTTGTCGCCGTTGGTGGGCTCGGGAATGTTGGCAACGACCCAGCACGAGCCCGGAATGCGGATCGTCGGCGCGACGCGTTGATCCACCGCGTAGTCGCAGTCCGATCCGGCCGCAGATTCCGAGCGGCTGTACTTGCCCACACCATAAAGTGCGGAGACCGACAGGTCGTCGGTGATCAGCGAAGTCCACTTGCCGACCACGTTGGTGCCGCCTGTGGTGGCCGAGGACGGGCCGATGAAACTGCCCTTGGGCTCCTTGTACTCCGTGGTTGAGTTCCAGGTGTCCGTCTTGTCCTTGGACTTGTCGCTGAAGGCCGTCAACTCGAAGATGTTGCGGTCGGTCACGTTCCAGTCCAGCTTGAGCAGGTACTGCGGCGTGGTGTTGGTGAGTTTGGTCTGCGTGGTCTTGCCGTAGACCTCGCTGGTGTAGTGGCTGCCCTGCACCAGACCGAAGAAGAACAGCTTGTCCTGGACGATCGGCCCACCGCCGAAGATGTTGTAGGTGAGGTCGTCGACGCCACCGGGCCGGTTCTTCAGTTCCCATTCCAGCGTATTGGCATTGCGCTCGGGATAGACGGACGAGCCGCGCAGCGACTTGGGCGCATAGGTCACGCTGGCACCACCGTGCCATTCGTTGGTACCGCGCTTGGAGGTGACGATGACGGCACCGCCCAGCGAGCGACCGTATTCGGCGCCGTAGCCACCGGTCTTCACCGAAAGATCGGCGATCGCTTCGAACGGGATCTGGCTGAAGGCCACGCCATTGAGAATGTTGGTGACGTTGAAGCCGTTGACGTAGTAGGAGTTCTCGGCCGGCGATGCCCCGCCCAGCGAAGGCACGTTGCCGGCGCGGGCGGTGGTCTGCCCGATCCGGGAGTCACCCACAACGGCGCCCGGGGCGAGCAGCGTCACCGCCGTCACGTTGCGCGTGACGGGAATGCGGTCGATCTCGGCCTTGCTCAGGCTGGTGACGGACTCGGTAGCGCGTGCGTCGATGGTGCGGATGGCCGTGCCAGTGATCTGCACCACCTGGGAGGCGCCGAAGGTCGCGGTGGCGCCTTCACCGGCGGTCACATAGACCTGGGTGGTTTCCTTCGAGCCGTTGGCCCGTGTGCGCGTGACCGTATAGATGCCGGGCGGCAACTGGGAGATCTGGAAAGAGCCATCGGCATCGATCTTGATCTGACGCGAGACGCCGATCGATTTGTCCTCGGCCGACACGCTGTCGCCCTTGGCCGCGCGGCCATTGATGGACCCCAGACTCTGCTGGGCCATCACCGCCGAAGCCAGGCACAGGCCCGCAGCGGCAGCAACGACGGTGCGGCGCCATGCGCGCGATCCTACGAAGGTTGGATTCATCGAACTCTCCAAGTTAGGCAATTCCACAAAAGGGGTCTGCGGAGAACCGCCAAGACTCGCTGCACCGGATGGGCGGGGCATGCCAGGACGGCAGGGTCTCCTGCGTGACTTCATTTTCTGTGGAACTTCGGCTGAAACAGCCCGGGGTAAGCAGCACCAACAGAGCGCAGCAGGCACGGCGGCTCTCGATACTCGACTTTAAGATACCTAACTAATTCGTTGTTTTATAACGATATTTCAGAACGATGCACTGCGAATTCCGCACCGCCATGGAGCATCGGACCCCCTGTCTGAGGCTCAACTTGCAAAACACGTGTTGGGAAGTAGCAACGAAATGCGGCAGTGCGGCGCTCGATTGACCAGTACTTGCACGCGGTCAAGGCCAGCGCGACTGCCATGTGGGGCTGGTCAGATGCCGTTGCCGCCATCCAACAGGCGGCAACGCACTGCCCCTGCGCCAGGTGGGCCCACGCCTTCGCCCTGCCCTTCCTCTGCAAGAATGGTATTCAGACCACCCATCAACAAGACCATTTCGTCCGGAGCAAGAAATGTCCCGTTACGTTTGTCGTACCCACCCAACCGCTATTTGCCTGGCGGTCTGGGCCAGCCTCGCCTCCCCAGTCGCCTTCGCGCAGACAAGCCCTCCCGAGAGCACCGGTGCCGTCCAGGAAGTCGCCATTTCGGGGTCCCGCATCAAGCGCGACACCTTCACGACGACCGCGCCGCTGCAGATTCTGCGTAATGAGGACGCCACGCTGGCCGGGTTCACGTCCACGGCAGAGGTCTTGCAAGGCACCACGGTGACCGGCGGCCAAGGGCAGATCAACAACTTCTACGGCGGCTTTGTCACCGATGGTGGCCCTGGCGCCAACACCATCGGCCTGCGGGGCTTTGGTGCGACCCGCTCGCTCGTGCTGCTCAACGGCCGTCGGGTGGCGCCTTCGGGCACGCGCGGCTCGGTGGGTGCCGCTGACCTGAACGTCCTGCCCGATGCCATCGTCGACCGCATCGAGGTGCTGAAGGATGGCGCTTCGTCGATCTACGGCTCCGACGCCATCGCGGGTGTGCTCAACATCATCACCAAGCGCAACATGGACGGCCTGACCGCCGCCGCCAAGCTGGCCAAGACGCGCAAGGGTGGTGACGAGGCCCGCTTCTCGCTGGCTGGCGGCTTCGTGTCCGACCGCGCGCACATGTCGGGCTCCTACGAGTACTACAAGCGCACCGAACTGACGCTGGCCGACCGTGACTGGACCCGGTGCAACACGGACTATCGCCGCACCAGCAACGCCGGCGTCGTGGGCGAATGGGGCAGCTTCGACTTCGTCGATCCGAAGACCGGCCAGCCCAAGTGCTATCCGATCAGTGGCACGGGCTCTAACGGGGTGACCATCAACACCATCGGTACCAACACCCTGGCCGGCGTTGGTGCGGCCGGTTCCGTGGGCACGACGTTCAATCGTTGGCGCCCCAACGCCAACATCGCGACCGGCCTGGTGGGTTACGAGGGCGTGGGCGGTGGCGCCAACAACCTCAACGTGCGCGACACCTTCGATCCGCTCACGCTGAAGCGATCCACCATCTCACCGACCAGCAACCACAACCTGTTCCTCCAGGGCGGCATCGACCTGGCAGCCCTGGGCAACAGCGAGTTGTATTACGAGGCCATGTACAACCGGCGCGAATCGTCGCAGGTGGGCTACCGCCAGCTCTCGCTGGACTACATGCGCGGCAGCCCGCTGATCCCGGCCAACCTGGCGGCCAGCAACTTCAGCGGCGCCACGCCCATCAGCAATGGCGCCAGAGTGGGCGTGCGGGCCTTCATCGGCTTTGGCAACGACGAGTCGACACAGTCGGTCGATTTCACCCGCGCCGTGGCGGGCCTGCGCGGCGCGCTGGCCAAGACCGGCTGGGAATATGACGTTGTAGCGACCCACAGCGAAAGCAAGGGCAAGTACACCTACGAGTCCTTCCTGACCAACCGCCTTGCCCAGAGCCTGAACGTGGTGGCCAGCGGCAGCGGCTATGCCTGTGTGGACACGACCGGCGGTTGCGTGGCAGCACCGGCGCTGACCCATGCCGTGGTCGGCGGCCAGCTACCGCAGGACTGGGTCAACTACATCTGGCAGCCCGTCACCGGCATCAGCAAGTACAAGGAAGACACGGTCAGCGCTTCCGCCACCGGCAAGCTGTGGGATCTGCCCTACGGCAAGATGAAGGGCGCCGTCGGTGTGGAGTACCGGACCTACAAGATTGACGACACCCCACCGGAAGATGCGCAGACCGGAAACCTGTACAACCTGACCTCCTCCACGCCGACCAGAGGCAAGGATTCGGTGCTCGACACGTTTGCCGAAATCGACATTCCGCTGCTGGCGGATCTGCCGTTCGCCCACGAGGTGACGATGAATGTCTCCGGCCGCTGGTCGGACTACAAGTCCTACGGCAAGGGGTCGACCTATAAGGTGGGTGCTTCCTGGTCACCCGCCAAGTGGGTCACACTGCGCGGAACCACCGGCACTTCCTACCGCGCGCCCGCGCTGTACGAGCAGTTCCTGGGCGCAACCAGTGGCTTCCTGTCGTCACAGGTCGATCCCTGCAACAGCTGGGACTCGGCCTCCAATGCAGGCACCGCCAAAGCCGCGAACTGCGCCAGCGAAGGCCTGCCGGCCGGCTTCACCGCCACATCCGGCGTCAGGGTGCTCAACTCCGGTGGGGCCGCAGCCGGCCTGAAAGCCGAGACTTCCAAGAACGTCACTTTCGGTCTGGTGCTCCAGCCCAGCCTGGGCACCGGCATGGGCAGCCTGTCGGTGGCCTTCGACTACTTCGACATCAAGGTGACCAATGGCGTGGCGCGAGCAGGCGCCACCAATATCCTGACCCGCTGCTATGAGGATCCTCAGTTCCGCGCCGGTGGAGGCTTCTGCCGCCTCATCGACGCCCGCGACCCGTCATCCAATGCGCTGACGGTCAATGACAGCTTCGTCAACCTGGCCACCGACGTGGTGCGGGGCCTGGACTACACGCTGCGGTACACCAACGAAGTCGGCATCGGCAAACTGCGCGTCAACCTGAACGTCACGCAGTTCCGCTCGCAGGCCAACAAGCTGTTCTCGGACGATCCGGTCGACGAGTTCAATGGCACGATCGGCAACCCCAAGCGGTCCGGCACACTGGACCTGCGCTACGAGATCAAGAACTGGCGCCTCTATTACGGCCTGGACTGGGTTGGCAAGATGGACTCCTACGCCTATCTCGAGGAGGATCCGGCGACCAGCACCTACAAGCTGAACACGCCCAACTACCTCACGCATACGCTGGCGCTCGGCTACAAGGGCGACAAGTGGGAAGCCACGCTGGGCGTGCGCAACTTCACCGACGTCAAGCCGCCGCAGATTTCAGCCCAGGCGGGGTACAACCGGGTTGGCAATGCGCCTTTGTACAGCGGTTATGACTATTCCGGTCGCACCGTCTACCTGAACGCCAGCAAGACTTTCTGATTCAGCCCCGCTCGGCCTTCGCAGCGCGCGCCGCTGCGAAGGTCGTGTTGCTTCTGGGAGGCTCTCCATGTCCCCTGTCCCATCGCGAGGCCGACGCCTCACCGCGGCCACGTCGTTGATGCTGGCCATCACGCCGGCGCTGGCCCAGGATCCGGCGCCGATCAAGGTGCCCACCATCGAGCAGCTGGCCGCGTATCCCCGGATGACCGGCTTCAGCCTCTCGCCGGACGGCAAGCACATGCTGGCCATCGAAAGCCAGGGCGACGTGCGCAACATCCTGGTGTGGCAGACGGCCAATCTCGCGGCCAAGCCACGTGTGATCGGGGCCAACAACATGCGTATCCAGTCGGCGTCGTTCCTGAAGAACGACATGCTGGCTGTCACGATGACGCAGCCCTATGACGCGCGACTTGGTGGCGAACTCACCAAGACCTTCATCAACAAGCTGCTGGTCACCGACCTGGCCGGCAAGACCTGGAAGGAACCGCTGGAAGGCGCCGACATCGCGCGCTCCGAAGACGTCAGACGCGTCAACGCGCTGGCCGTCCCTTCCGTGAAGAGCCGCATGCCACGCGATCCCGACCACGTGATCGTCGAGAGCGACGGCCTGGGCCGCGAGCGGGATCTGTTCCGCTACAACGTGCACACGGGTGAGGCCGCCCGAGTCCTGCGTCTGGGCGAGAACGATCTGGATGCCCTCGTCGACGCCTCTGGCAAGCCGAGGGCGAAGATCCGGGGCGGCATCGACGCCAAGGGCGTCTACGTGGCCACGGAACTGCGCAATGCAGGCACGGGCCAGTGGGACGAACACTTCAGGTCCTACGTGAAGGACCGCGACGTGGTCGAGATCGCCAGCTTGGCGGCAGGCCCCAACACGGTGATCCTGCGCAGCAACGTCGGCCGGGAAACGGCGGCCCTGTTCGAATACGACACCGAAGCGCGCAAGATCAAGAGCACGCTGTTCGAGCACAAGTTCTTCGAGGCCGTCGGTACGCGCAACCTGGAAGGCGATGACGCGGTGGACGCGGACAGCCTCGTTGCCTTCACCTACCAGGGCCTGTATGGCCTGGAGTCGCATTGGCTGAGACCGCAGTTCGAGGCCGTGATCAAGGGCATCGCGCAGAACCTGCACCTGGCGGAAGTGACGCAGCCCCTGGTCGACGTGGGCAGCGGCAAGCGCAGCGAGGTGCGCATGTTCGATGGCGCCAGTGTCGAGATCACCGCCTATCGGTCGGGTGAAGTCCCCACCTACCTGCTGCGCGTCACGGGCCTGACCTACCCCACCGAACACTATCTTCTGCGTGGCCAGACGCTGACCTTGCTGTCCAAGGAGTACCCGCAAATCGACCGCCGCGCCCTCGGCAAGTCGCGCTTTGTCTACTACAAGGCCCGCGATGGTCTGAACATCCCCGCCATCCTCACGGTGCCCAATCCGGCGCTCTGCGGCCCAGGCCCATATGCCGCCGTCGTGCATCCCCACGGCGGGCCTTGGGCCCGCGACAACATGGCCTATGACGCCTCTGGCTGGGTGCCTTTGCTGGCCTCACGCTGCCGCTTGGTGCTGCAGCCCCAATACCGCGGCTCGGCCGATTGGGGCCGCACGCTGTGGATGGCTGGCGACGCCGAATGGGGTCAGAAGATGCAGGACGACAAGGACGACGGCGCGAAGTGGCTGGCGTCCGAGAAGCTGGCCGACCCGAAGCGCATCGCCATGTTCGGTTTTTCGTATGGTGGCTATGCGGCATTTGCGGCAGCCGTGCGTCCCCACGGCTTGTACAAGTGCGCGATCGCCGGCGCCGGTGTCTCCGACATCGAGCGCATCTGGGCGCGCTTCTACACCAACCCCTTCTTCCGTGACCGTCAGGCGCCGACGGTCAAGGGGCTCAGCCCGCTGACGCAGGCCGACAAGATCCAGATCCCCATCATGGTCTACCACGGAGACCGCGATCAGACCGTGCCCTTGGTGCAGTCGGAGATGTTCGTGGACAAGGCGCGCAAGTCCGATCAACCGGTCCAGTACCACGTCCTGAAGGACTACGGGCACGGCCCCGCGTGGACGCGCGAGGTCATGGCACAGCAATTGAAACTCATCGAGCAATACCTGGCCCAGGGCTGCGGGGGCTCAGGTCTCTGAGTTCCGGGCGCCCTTGCCGGCGTGACGCCCGGGTGAGCGGGCGCCTTCGCCCCACGCCACCAGCACGTCCCGCCCCTGCACCACCAGATCGACACGCGCGCCCACCGGCAGGCTGACCTTGGGGTGCACGTGGCCGAATGGCAAGCCCGTGAGGATGGGTGTGCGGCACAGGGCCCGCAGCTGCCCCACCGCAGTCCTGATGGTGTAGCCGCGGTCCAGCGGCGCCGGCTTGAAGGCGCTGAAGGCGCCCAGCAGCACGGCCTTCTGCCGCGCCAGCACACCGGCCTGGTGCAGCTGCAGCAGCATGCGCTCGATGCGGTAGGGATGTTCGTTGACATCTTCCAGGAACAGCACACCGCCCTTGATCACCGGCCAATGCGGCGTGCCCAGCATTGAGGCCACCATGCTCAGGTTGCCGCCCCACAGGGTGCCGCGCACCTCCAGCCCGTCGAATCCGGCTTCGGTGCGAAAGCCCACCGCTTCCAGCTCACCCGCCATGGCTTCGCAGAAGCAGTCACGGGTCACTTCGTCGACACCGCCGGCCTCGTCGCTGCGGCCGAAGTCGTCCAGCGCCATCGGCCCGGCCCAGCTGCCGGCGCCGGTGTGGTGCAGCAGGGCCAGCTGCAGCGCGGTCATGTCGCTGTGACCGACCCAGCGCGTGCCCTGCTCGACGCTGCGCGCCAGCTGCTTCCACGAAATACGATCCAGCAGCCGCGTCAGCCCGTATCCGCCGCGGGTGGCCATCGCGACGGACGGCGCCGCTTCGGCCACGCGGTGCAAGGCGGCCAGGCGCGCTTGATCGTCTCCGCCGAAGCGCTGATGGCGTGCCAACGCGCTGCTGTCCCGCGCGACGTCGAAGCCCATGGCCTTCAGGCGGCGCTCGGCCAACCTGAGGCTGGCCGCCCGGGGTACCACGCCGGCAGGCGTGAAGAGGATCATCGAGCTCATGGAGGGCTGCTGTTGTCGGCGTGCGGCGGCAGTTCGATGGCCTCGCCTGCGGGAATGGCCTCGTCGCCGGCATCAGGCGCCGTATCGCGCTCGGCCCGCTGCTGGCGCCGGCGTTCGGCGAAGAACTGGCGCAGCATGGCGCCACAGGGTTCGGCCAGCACACCACCGATCCGTTCGGTCTGGTGGTTGAGCCTGGGATCGGCAAAGACATCGAGGATCGAACCCGCGGCGCCGGTCTTCGGATCCGCGGCACCGTAGACCACGCGCTTGAAGCGGGCGTGGATCAATGCCATCGCGCACATCGCGCAGGGCTCCAGGGTCACATAGAGCTCGCACTCCGGCAGCCGGTAGTTCTGCAGCAGCGTGGCGGCATGCCGTAAAGCGACGATCTCGGCGTGCGCGGTCGGATCGTGAGTCGTGATGGGGCGGTTGTAGCCCGTGGCGATGACCTGACCTTCGCGCAGGATGACGGCGCCCACCGGCACTTCACCCACCAGCCAGGCGTTGTGCGCCTGGTCCAGCGCCAGGCGCATGCCGTATTCCAGTGCCGTGGGTGTCATCCACCGGCCCCGGCCGCCCGCTGGTCCCAGGCTGCGCGGCGTGCCGCGCGGTTTTCAGCCAGTGCCGCACGCCGGCCCTGCGCCCAGGAGGCCGTCTCCAGGCCCAGCAACATCCGAGCCAGCGGCCGCAGGTCGGCCCGCAGTTCGTCCGGCGCCACGCGCTGGTAGGCACGCCCATAACCGTCGCGCTGCAGCCAGCCGGCGTCGACCAGCCAGCGCCGCAACTCCACATGGTCGGTATCGATGAAGGCGGCAGGCCCTGCCAGTTGTGCCTGCAGGGCGCGGTTGATGCCGGCTTCGTTGTGTGTCCCGTCGGGCAGGCCGGCCCACACGAAGGCCAGTGCCCACGCCAGCTGCACGGCCGGCAGGCCGCCCAGGCTCACGCCCCGCTTGACGACGAGTTGCGCCAGCAGGCGCAGTTCAGGCGGTGTTTCGGTGGGTTCGACAGGCTTCATGGGCGGGCAGCGGCAGCAGCAGGGGGCGCCGCGGGCGGATTGTGCATGGGCACGCCTGGATCGGGCGGGACCGACCGGCAAGCCTTCTACAATGATGAGAAGCGATTTTCATTAGACAAGCCCACCTTCCACGCCAACGTGAACCGGCACCGGCACGCATGGTCCCCGACGCGCACGATTCATCCCACACATCCCACAGGCACGATCACCCGCACGCGCCGGGCGAGCATGCGCACGCCCCCGCGGCCGGCCACCGGCCGAAGGCGCTGGCTCCGTTCAGACGGCCGGGGCCTGCCCTCAGCCTGTTGATGCACGGCGTGATGTTGCGCCTGTCAGGCGCCGCGGGTCTGGCCGCCCTGATCTGGCTGGCCGTGGCCTGGGCCCTGAAGGATGGGGCATGAAGGCCCGGCTTTCGGGCCCGTGGGGCATCGCCCTGCACGATGTCACGCTGTGCTACCGGCTGCATCCCGCCGTCCACCACCTGAGCGGCCGCTTCGAGGCCGGATCGCTGACGGCCGTGATCGGCCCCAACGGCGCCGGCAAGAGCACGCTGCTGGCCGGGCTGATGGGCCACATGGCGCCATCCACCGGCCACATCGACGTGCCCGCGCCCCTGCAGGGCCGCCTGTCCTATCTGCCGCAGCAGGCCGAGGTGGACCGCAGCTTCCCTGTGCGTGTGCTGGACGTGGTGATGCTGGGCCATTGGGCCAGCCTGGGCGCCTGGCGCGGCGCCCGGCCTGCGCAGCTGGCAGCGGCGGTGGAAGCGCTGACGACGGTGGGCCTGGCGGGCTTCACCGAACGTCGCATCGGCGAGCTCTCGGCCGGGCAGTTTCAGCGGGTGCTGTTTGCGCGCGTGCTGCTGCAGGACGCACCGGTGATCCTGCTGGACGAACCTTTCACCGCCATCGACGCCCGCACCACGGCCGACCTGCTGATGCTGCTGCATCGCTGGCACCACGAAGGGCGCACGGTGGTGGCCGTGCTGCACGACCTCGAGCAGGTGCGTCAGCACTTCCCGCAGACCTTGCTGCTGGCGCGTGAGCCGGTCGCCTGGGGCCCCACGGCCGATGTGCTGCGGCCAGAGAACCTGCTGCGCGCCCGACACATGGCCGAAGCCTGGGACGACCAGGCCCCCTGGTGCGAACAGCATGTTTCGCCATCCGACCGGAGCCCCGTGTGACGGTCCACGAACTGCTGCTGCAGCCCTTCGCCGAGTTCGCGTTCATGCGTCGGGCGCTGGTGGCCTGCCTGGCGCTGGGTCTGAGCTGCGGCCCGCTGGGCACGCTGCTGGTGCTGCGCCGCATGAGCCTGATGGGCGACGCCATGTCCCATGCCTTGCTGCCCGGTGCCGCCGTGGCCTTCATCGTGGTGGGGCTCTCGCTGCCGGCGATGAGCGTGGGCGCCTTCGTGGCGGCCTTGGCGGTGGCCGCCCTCGCCGGTGGCGTGGCGCGCTGGACGGCCCAGCGCGAAGACGCCAGCTTTGCCGCCTTCTACCTGATGGCCCTGGCAACGGGGGTGATGCTGATTTCACTGTACGGCAACAGCGTGGACCTCATGCGCGTGCTGTTCGGCAGCGTGCTGGCGGTGGACGACGCCGCACTGCTGCTGGTGGCCGGCGTGAGCACGGCCACGCTGCTGGCGCTGGCCATCGTCTACCGGCCGCTGCTGGTGGAGTGCTTCGACCCCGGCTTCCTGCGGGCCGTGGGCGGGCGCGGAGCCTGGCACCATCAGATCTTCCTGGTGCTGGTGGTGGCCAACCTGGTGGCCGGCTTCCAGGCCCTGGGCACGCTGATGGCCGTGGGCCTGCTGATGCTGCCGGCCATCGCTGCGCGCTTCTGGGTGCACGATGTGGGCCGGCTATCGGCACTGGCCGGCGTGCTTGCTGCGGTCAGCGGCTATGTCGGCCTGCTGCTCTCGTATCACGCCGCCCTGCCCTCCGGGCCGTCCATCGTCATGGTGGCCGGTGCGTTCTACCTCGTTTCCCTGTGCGTGGGCACGCGCGACAGCCTGCGCAGCCGCTTCGCCCAACGCCTTCACCACCGCACCGCATGATGTCCACACCTGTCCACTCCCAACCGCGTGGCCGTCGGCTGTTCCTGGGCTCGATGGCCTGCGCCGTGCATGCGGCCCTGGTGGCCCGTGCCGCACGCGCCCAGGATGCGCCCCTGCGCGTCGTGGCCAGCTTCTCTCTGTTGGCCGATCTGGTGCGCGAGGTGGGTGGCCCGGCCGTGGAGGTGCAGGCCCTGGTCGGACCGGGTGCCGATGCGCACGCCTTTGCGCCGCGCCCGGTCGACGCGCAGCGGTTGGCGCAAGCCGAGCTGGTGGTGGTCAACGGTCTGGGTTTCGAAGGCTGGCTGGACCGCCTGGTGCGTGCTTCCGGCTACAAGGGGCCGGTGCTGGTGGCCACACAGGGCGTGACCCTGCTGCAGCGCGGCGGCCGCCCCGATCCGCATGCCTGGCAAAGCCTGGCTGCCGCCCAGCGTTACGTGGAGAACCTGCGTCAGGCCGTGGTCGGCCTGCGCCCGGCAGCGGCAGCCGAGATCAACGCCCGCGCCGCGACCTACACGCAGCGGCTGGCGGTGCTCGATGCCGGCATCCGCAGCCGCATGGCTGCGGTGCCGGAGGCCGAGCGCCGGATCGTCACGTCTCACGACGCCTTCGGCTACCTCGGCCAGGCCTATGGCCTGCAGATCCTCTCGGCGCAGGGCTGGAACAGCGGCAGCGAAGCCTCCGCGGCGGACGTGGCCCGGCTCATACGCCAGCTCAAGGCGCAGAACGTGCGCGCGCTCTTCGTCGAGAACATCAGCGACCCGCGGCTGATGGAACGCATCGCGCGCGAAGCCGGTGCGCGCATCGGTGGCACGCTGTACTCGGACGCGCTCTCGCCGCCCGGCACCGAAGCCGATACCTATCTGCGCCTGATGGCGCACAACGCCGACACCATCCTCGCGGCGCTGCATCCTGCGACCCGCTGAAGGCCGCGCGAGGGCACGGCAGGCGCAGCCAGCCCCTTGGGAATGGTCAATAGTGCGGCGGCAGTTCGTCGCGCAGGCTGCGCGCCGGTGCGCCTTCAGCGGGCACCTGGGCGATGAGGCGCAGCAGTTCGCGCTGCAGCTGTTCGATCTGCTGCTGCTGCCGCACCACGACATCGTTCAGGCGGTCCAGCATGTCCTCGGTGAAGCTGACCTTGATCTCCAGCTCGGTGAGCCGCTTCTCGCTGCTGCTTTCGGGTCCGTCCATGCGCACATTGGACACCCGGATCGCGCCCCCGTGTGGGTTCGCTAAACTCGCGCATCGACGCCAGGGTCCGCACGTAGGCCCGGCGCACCTAACTCGAAGGGTGAGGGAATGAAGCGCAGCGGTTTGCAGGCGATCCTGGGAGCCTGGCTCATCGCATCGATCCTGGTGGCTTGCGGTGGTGGCGGCGGTTCACCGGCCCCGGCACCCGTACCGCCCGCACCACCCGTAGCCGCCCAGCCGCCGGTGATCACGGTGCAGCCGGCCGCCATCTCCGCCGGGTTGGGCGCCACGGCCAGCTTCGGCGTGCGGGCCACCGGACCTGAACTCAAGTATCAGTGGCAGAAGAACGGCGTGGCCATCGGTGGCGCCACCGCAGCCAGCTACAGCACCGGGCCGCTGACAACCGGCGACCACGGCGCCACCTACAGCGTAGTGGTCTCGAATGCAGACGGCAGTGTCGGCAGCCAGCCCGCCACGTTGAGCCTGGTGCCGAGCCAGGACCAGCGACGGTTCGAAGAGTGGCTGCTGGCGCCCGCCAAGGGCACCTACTCGCTGCGCTGGAACCTGAACCTCAGCGGAGCGCAAACAAGCGGCGCCCAGCACCTGTATTCCGAACAGGCCACGATGCCCGCGTCACCATTGACCCTGGGCGGCCAGCGCATCACGCTGGCGGCACCGCACAACCTGTCAGCCACGCTGGCATTGCCAGACGCGGAGCCCACGCGGGTGCTCAAGGACGGCGTCATCCTCGTGGTACCCGGCCAGCGCGCGGCCAGCGTGGCCCGCTACGTGGGCAGCGAGGTGCAGGTCGATACGCTGGCGGTGGACGCCAGCACGGTGGCCTACACGCAACGGCGCAGTGGGTTTGCCGTGGTGGAACTGGCTGGCTTGCTGGCCGGCACGCCAACGGAGATGGCGCATTGGTACAACTCCCTCTTTGCCAACCCGGTGCTGCTGAGACCCAACGCCAGCTACGCCGCCGGTGCGAGCTACCTGCGGTTCACGGCCCACAACCTGGGTGACCGCTACAACGTGTTTGATTGCGGCGCCATCACCACCGGCGCGGCCGTCAGCCCATGCCAGAGCAACACGAGCCTGACCGACGCGCTCACCGCCGGCATCAGCTCCCCCAGCGACGGTGTCACCTACCGGCTGGCCGATGGCACGATGCGCACGGTGGATGGTGTTTCGGTCTGGGTGGCCAACACCACACGCCCGCTGTCCAGCACGCTGACGCTGACGCTGCAGTACCGCATCTACTTTGCTTTGAACGGCCATGTCTACACCGGGGCGTTGATCCCGGACGGAACGCTGATCGGCGGGAGCTACCATGTGTCCAACCCGGCGGGTGCGACCGTGCTGGACCGACTGAGCTTTCTGCCGTACCAGTTGCGCCTGAACCAGGCCGCGCACGACAGCCTGGCGGCCGCCGTGACGTTCTGAGCCTGCCACCCCGCCATGAATCATCGAGTGGACAGACGCCGCGTGCTGGCAATCGGGTCGCTGGCGCTCGCCGTGCCCGCGGCCCGGGGCCAGGCGGCGGGCACGCGCCTGCGCTACGGTGGCGATGCCCACTTCGCACCTTTCGAATCGCTGGACGCCAAGGGCCGCCCGCAGGGTTTTCAGATCGAGCTGCTGGCCGAACTGGGGCGCGTCCTCGATATCGATTTCGAAATCGAGCTGCGACCCTGGCAGCAGACGGAGCGGGCCTTCCGCGATGGCCGGCTCGACCTCGTGGCGATGGTCGACACCGACGCCCGCCGCAGCTGGGCGCGTTTTGCGCGCGGCCACGCCACACCGGCCCTGGCCGTCTATCGACCCGTCGGCAAACCCGAAACCCAAGGCCCGCATGACCTGCAGGGCCTTCGCACGGCGGTGCTGGACGGCGAAGCCATGCGCGCCACGCTGGCGACCTGGCTGGCAGGTCTCAAGGGGCCGTTCCTGCGCTTCTCCGACGCCGCGCAGGCCCTGGCGGCCGTGGCGCAAGGGCAGGCCGACGTGGCTCTGCTGCCGCGGGCCTACGCCGAACCCCTGCTGGCCGCGGGCGCGGCACCTGGCATCACGGGCAGCCACCTCGACCTGGCCCTGCAGACCTATGCCATGGCCGTGGCTCCGGGCCAGGATGCCCTGCTGACACGGCTGCAAGCGGGCCTGGACCGGCTGGAAGCCGAGGGCAAGCTGGAAACCCTGCGCACACGCTGGCTGGGCAGCCACCGGGACGTGGCCGCCAGGCTACGCGCCGAACGCGGCCAGACGGTCCAACAGGAGTGGACCTGGGCGGTGGCCACGGCCTCGGCCCTGGGGCTGGGCGCCCTCGCGTGGGGCCTGTGGCGACGCGGCCAACGGCTGGCGGTCGAGAGAAAGGGCCGCCGGCTGGCCGAAGCGGCCCTACAGCAGGCCGAGGAGCTGCTGCAACACACGTTTGCGCAACACGCCGATCCGATGCTGCTGGTCGAACCGGGCAGCCTGCGTGTGCTGGATGCCAATGCAGCCATGTTCGGCCTGCTGGGCATCGAGCCCGCCGGCCTGATCGGCCGGCCGCTGGCCGAGTTGAAGCAACACGTCGACACGGCCAGTCTGGAAGACCTGGTGCAGTGCATGCAGGATGACGAGCCCTTGCGCGCCGCGCCCTTGCAGCTGCGGCACGCGGGAGGCGCGGTGCGCCATTGCCTGGTCAGTGCCGACCACCTGATGCTGGGCGGCGCAGCCGCGGTGTTCTGCGTCGTGCGCGACGTGACCGAACAGTTGGCCCAAGATACCGCGTTGCGTGCCGGCTACGACGCCGCCGTTGCCGATCTGGCGCAGGCCCGCACCGCGCTCCAGGCCGCCCAGCAGGGCCAGGCGAAGGCCGAAGGCGAGCTCGGCGCCTTCACGCAAGCGGTGGCCCATGACCTGAAGGCACCCATCTTTGCGATCCAGGGCTTTGCCGGGCTGCTGCGCGAACGCCTGCAGGCCGGCCAAGTGCAGGAGGCCATGGGCATTTCCGATCAGATCGCCCGTTCGGCCAGGCGCATGGGCTCGATGATCACCGCGCTGGCCAGCCTGGCCCAAGTGTCGCGCGAGCCGCTGCGCCGCTTGTCGCTGGACATGGGTGCGATCGTGCAGGAGACCTGGACCCTACTGGCCGCTTCGAACCCTGATCGCCGCGCCGAACTGCGGCTGTCGGCGTTGCCGACGGCTCAGGCCGACCCTGCGCTGGCGGCGCAGGTCTGGCAGAACCTGCTGGACAACGCCGCCAAGTACTGCGCCCGCAGCGAACGGCCCCTGGTCGCCGTGGACAGCTACCACGACGCCAGGGGCACCTGGTACCGGGTGGCCGACAACGGCGTGGGTTTCGACCGCGCCAAGGCCCAGGGCCTGTTCCAGCCGTTCCAGCGCATGCACTCTGGCAACCAGTACGAAGGCCAGGGCGTGGGCCTGAGCCTGGTGCGCCGCATCGTGCAGCACCACGGCGGCGAGATCCGCCTGCGCAGCGCGCCCGGCGTGGGCACGGTGGCCGAGTTCACGCTGGATCCGGCGCCCGCAGCGTCTTGATGCTGCGCGGCGCCCGGCCAGGTCTTCAGGGCAGGCTGAGGCGCTGGTTCTCGTTGATGCGCACGCGCTGCTCCGCACCGCTGTCCACCGTGTAGGTGACCCAGAGCCACTTCTCGGTGTTGGGCGCCGGGTCGCCGCCGGCCAATTCGTTGTCCACGCGCACGTTGATCCGGTCATTGACGACGCGGGCGCGCAAGCGATAGGTGATGTCGCGCTGACGGCCCGAGGCGCCGTAGGTGGCATAGATGATGTTCAGGTCGCCGCGGCCGCTGCCAGGGCGGTAGCCCTGGTTGTTGGATCCGGCGTGGCTCGATCCACCCCAACCGCCCGTCCAGCCGCCTTGCCCCCAACTGCCACTGCCCCAACCGGTGAACAGCGAGCCATCGACCACGCTACCCTCGGTGTATTCGAACGTGCGGTTCTGGCCGTCCCTGCCACGTGCGAAGATGCGCAGCGTCTTGACCTGGTTGGGCGCCGGATCGACGCCGAAGCTGCTGTTGCCCATGCGGAAGCGCCGGTCCTGGCGCGCCAGTTCCTTCAGCCGCTGCGTGACGTCCACGTTGCGGTTGTAGGTGCCGTAGCGGGCCTGCAGGATCTGGTAGTCGCCGTCGTCATCCCGGCCGCCGCCCCAACCGCCGCTGTGGTGCTGGCTGTTGCCATCGCCCCAGCCGCCGTTCCAGCCTCCCTGGCCCCAGTTGCCGCCACGCCAGCCGGTGAACTGCGAACCGTCCACCCAGCTGTTCTCGGCGTACTCGAAGATCCGGGTCTGGCCATCCCTGCCCCTGGCGAAGATGCGCAGGGTCTTGAGCTGGTTGGGCGCCGGGTCGATGCCAAAGGTGCTGTTGCCCATGCGGAAGCGCCGGTCCTGGCGCGCCAGCTCCTTCAGGCGCTGCGTGACGTCCTCGTTGCGGTCGTAGGTGCCGTAGCGTGCCTGCAGGATCTGGTACTCACCGTCGTCCTCGCGGTTGCCGCCACCTCCCCAGCCACCGGTCCAGCCGCCCTCGCCCCAATTGCCGCCGCCCCAGCCGGTGAACTGCGCACCGTCCACCCAGCTGCCCTCCGCATACTCAAAAGTGCGCGTGTTGCCGTCGCGCCCGCGGGCGTAGATGCGCAGGGTCTTCACATGGTTGGGGTGGGGGTCGGTGCCGAAGCTGTTGTTGCCCATGCGGAAGCGCTGGTCCTGGCGGGCCAGTTCCTTCAGGCGCTGCGTGACGTCCACGTTGTACATGGCGGTGCCATAGCGGGCGGACAGGATCTGATATTCGCCCTCATCGCCGCGCTGCGCCGCGGCCGGGCCGGCAAGGCCCAGCATCAGGACAAGGGCGGCCCACAGACCGATGAACTGGATTCTTCGAAGCATCGTGTTTCCTCCGTGCGATGAAAGGCGCGCCATGGTTCAAGCCGTTGCAGGGTCAAGCCGGCGGCGGCCGAATGCACAACGCACGCCGCGCATCCGCAGCCGACAGGGCCTGCCCGCTTTCAGTGGCCACCGGCACGCGGCTCGCGAAGAAAGATCTCCACGCGCCGGTTGCGTGCCCGGTCCTCGGCGTTGTCGTTGCTGGCCACTGGTTCGCGGGACCCGCGCCCGGCCACTTCGATGCGCTCGGCACGGATGCCACGGTCTTCGAGGTAGCCGCGCACGGTCTGTGCGCGCTGCAGCGACAAAGGGTCGTTGATGTGGTCGCTGCCGGTGTTGTCGGTGTGGCCGACGATGCGCACCAGCGTGGACCTGTCCTGATCCAGCCCATGGGCAAAAGCGTCGAGCACCGGCCGCAGCCGCGGCTCCAGCGCCGCACTGCCCACGGCAAACGAGATATCGCTGGGCACCTGCAGCTGGAGCTGGTCGTCCGCGGTGCGCGTGACCTGCACGCCGGAGCCTTCGGTGGCGCGCTCCATCGCGCGCTGCTTCTCCTCCATGCGCCGCGACCAGATGTTGCCGCCGATGGCCCCCGCGGCACCACCGAGCACGGCGCCCGTGGCCGCGTCGCCGCCGGTGGCGGCGCTGATGATGACACCGGCCACCGCGCCGATGGCCGCCCCCTGCGCCGTGCCCTGTTCGGTGGCGGACATGTTGGCGCAGCCGGCCAGG
>DAORNK010000034.1:0-21242 GCA_035440985.1 Rubrivivax sp.
CGGCTGCGGCCCTTTGCCGCCGGGCGCCTGACGGTACCGGCCGGCATCGTCGCTGCGCTGCTGCTGCTGGGCGGTGCCGCTGCGCTGGGCAGCACGGCGAGGCCCGCGCTGCAGCTTTGCCTGCTGGGCTACTTCGCCCTGACCCTGGCCTACACCTTCTACCTGAAGCGGCGCGTCATCGTGGACTGCATCGCGCTGGGGTCGCTGTACACCATCCGCGTGGTCGCGGGCTGGAGTGCCGTGGGCCTGCCGGCCTCCTTCTGGCTGCTGGCCTTTTCGCTGTTCCTCTTCCTGAGCCTGGCCTTCGTCAAGCGCTATTCCGAGCTGCTGGTGATGACGCAGGCGGGCCGCATGGAAGCACCCGGCCGTGGCTACCTGGCCAGCGACCTGCCCGTGGTGCAGACGATGGGGGTGGCCGCCGGATTTGCCTCGGTGATGCTGCTGGCGCTGTACATCAATGGCGACACGGTGCTCAGCCACTACCAGCGGCCGGAAGTGCTGTGGCTGACGGTGCCCATCCAGCTGTACTGGGTCAGCCACATGTGGATGCAGGCCCACCGCGGCAACATGCACGATGACCCGGTGGTCTTCGCGCTGCGCAACCGCCACAGCCTGGCCTGCGGCGCGCTGTTCGTGCTCACCCTGGCCGCCGCGCGATGAGGGCACCTTCGCCTGCCGCGCTCAAGACCCCGATCTCGGCCTGGGGTCGGCTGAGCAGCGACGACCACCACACGGTGCGTCTGGTCGACCGGGATGCCCCGCTGCCCCAACTGGGCCCCCCGATGCTGCCCTTCGGCAACGGACGCAGTTACGGCGATGTGTGCCTGAACAGCGGTCATGGGCTGTGGCTGACCCGCGGGCTGGACCGCTTCATCAGCTTCGACCCGCAGACGGGCGTGCTGGAATGCGAAGCGGGTGTGATGCTCGACGAGATCATCCAACTGCTGCTGCCGCGCGGCTGGTTCCTGCCGGTGACGCCGGGCACGCGCTTCGTGACCCTGGGCGGCGCCATCGCCAACGACGTGCATGGCAAGAACCACCACGGTGCCGGCACGCTGGGTGACCATTTGCTCGGCCTGCAGCTGCAACGCACCGACGGCAGCCGGCTGGACTGCTCGCGCGCGCAAGCCGCCGACTGGCTTCGCGCCACCATTGGCGGCCTGGGTCTGACCGGGCTCATCGTCAGCGCCCGCCTGCAGATGCGGCCGGTGCCGGGCCCCTGGATCGACGCCCAGACGCTGTGCTTCGACACGCTGGAGGAGTTCTTCCGCCTTTCGCGCGAGTCGGAATCCACCCATGACTACATCGTCTCCTGGATCGACTGCGTGCACGGCAGCGCGCAGCAGACGCGGGGTGTGTTCTTTCGCGGCAACCACGCAACGTCCCACCGACCGGCGCCCCCTGTGCGTTCGCGCAGCCTGCCCTTCACGCCACCTGTGTCGTTGATCAATGCGCTTTCGCTGCGCGCCTTCAATAGGGCCTACTACCTCGCGCAGCGCCTGCGCTCGGGCGCTGGCGAACAGCACCTGATGCCCTTCTTCTATCCGCTGGACGGCGTGCTGGGCTGGAACCGCGCGTACGGTCCGCGCGGCTTCTACCAGTACCAGTGCGTGGTGCCCAGGGCCTGCGAGGTCGAGGCCACGCGGGAGTTGCTGGCGGCCATCCGCACGTCGGGCCAAGGCTCGTTCCTGGCGGTGCTCAAGACCTTTGGCGACCGTGCGGGCGCCGGCCTGCTCAGCTTTCCGATGGCGGGTACGACGCTGGCGCTGGACTTCCCGAACCAGGGTCCGCCCACGCTGGCCTTGTTCCGGCAACTGGACGCCATCGTCGAGCGTGCAGGTGGACGCCTGTACATGGCAAAGGACGCGTGCATGAGCCCTGCGTTCTGCCGTGCCGGGTACCCGGCACTGGCCGAGTTCGCGCGCTACCGCGATCCCGGCATCTCCTCCAACCTCGCCCGGCGCCTGCTCGATGACTGAAACCCGTTCCACCAACCCCGCCGGCCCGCGCCTGCTGATCGTGGGTGCCACGTCCGCGATCGCCACCGCAGTGGCACGACGCTATGCAGCGCAGGGCGCACGGCTGATGCTGATGGGTCGTCGGCCAACCGCGCTGCGGGCCCTGGCCGACGACCTGCGGGTGCGCGGTGCGCACCAGGTGGAGTGTCTGGCCTACGATGCGCTCGCCGATGCCGATGCCGGCGCCCTGCTGCACCGGGCCTGGGCGGTCTGGGGTGGCTTCGACCTGGCCCTGGTGGCGCACGGGGTGCTGCCCGATCAGGCGGCCGTCCAGGCCTGTGCCGCCGACATGCTGCGCAGCTTCGACATCAATGGCCGTTCTGTGGTGGGCCTGCTGACCGACCTGGCCAATCTCTTCGAATCCCAGGGCCATGGCGCGATCGGCGTCATCTCGTCGCCGGCCGGCGAACGCGGGCGTGCCAGCAACTATGCGTATGGCGCAGCCAAGGCGGCCGTCACGAACTACTGCAGCGGCTTGCGTCATCGGTTGGCGGCCAGGGGCGTGCGAGTGCTGACCATCCTGCCCGGGTTCGTGGATACACCGATGACGGCGGCGTTTCCCAAAGGCCCCTTGTGGGCCCAGCCTGAGGCCGTGGCGGCCGACATCGAGCGCGCCCTGGCTCGCCGCAATGGCAAGCTGTACACGCCCGGCTTCTGGCGCTGGATCATGTTCATCGTCGTGCACCTGCC
Source organism: Rubrivivax sp. (assembly GCA_035440985.1). Taxonomy (GTDB): domain Bacteria; phylum Pseudomonadota; class Gammaproteobacteria; order Burkholderiales; family Burkholderiaceae_C; genus Rubrivivax. Next base: position 2,709 of record DAORNK010000034.1, read on the forward strand.
TCAAGCCCTGTTCCTGCGCAGCAAGCTCTGAACCACCCGACCATGCTCCAACCCAGCGACAAGATCGTCATCACTGGCGCCGCAGGCCTGGTCGGCCAGAACCTGGTCACGCTGCTGTGCGATCAGGGCTACGGCCACATCGTGGCCATTGACAAGCATGCGGACAACCTGGCGGTGCTGCAGCGCCTGCACCCGCAGGTGCGCACGCGGGTCGCCGATCTGGCCGAGCCGGGCACCTGGGAGCAGGACTTCGCCGGCGCCGCCGTGGTGGTCCAGCTGCACGCGCAGATTGCCGGCAAGACCAGCGAGCCCTTCGAGCGCAACAACCTGGCGGCCACGGCCCAGGTGCTGCGCGTGCTGAAGTCGCTGCCCGATGTCTACCTGGTGCACGCCAGTTCATCGGTGGTGCATTCGGCGGCAGACGACCACTATGTGCGCAGCAAGACCGAGCAGGAAGCGATGGTGCGGGGCGCAGGCGTTCGGCACTGCGTGCTGCGGCCGACGTTGATGTTCGGCTGGTTCGACCCCAAGCACCTGGGCTGGCTGTCGAGGTTCATGGAACGCGTGCCGTTCTTTCCGGTTCCCGGCCACGGCCGCTACATGCGCCAGCCGCTGTACAACCGGGACTTCTGCCGGGCCATCCTGGCCATGATGCAGCGCCAGCCCGACGGCGCCGTGTACGACCTGACCGGGCCGGACCGCATCGACTACATCGACATGATCCGCGCCATCCGCGAAGCCAAGGGTCTGAAGACTCCGATCGTCCAGGTGCCGATCCCGCTGTTCGCGCTGGCCCTGCGCGTCTATGCGCTGTTCAGCGAGAAGCCGCCCTTCACGGCGGACCAGCTCAAGGCGCTGACGGTGGGGGATGAGTTCGAAGGCGTCGATCTGAAGCAGGTCTTCGGCTTCGAACCGACGCCTTTTCAGGCCGCCATCCGCGAGACCTTCAACCACCCCGTCTACAGCCCCGTGGTGCTGGACAGCCCGCACTGAAGCCCTGAAGTGAACCTGCCTTGAACGCCCCTAGAACAACCGTCATCGGCGGTGGCCCCATGGGGCTGGCCGTCGCACACCGGCTGGCTTCAGCCGGGCACCAGGTGACCCTGCTGGAGGCGGACAACCGCCTGGGAGGCATGACCGCAGCCTTCGATTTCGACGGCCTGGCGCTGGAGCGCTACTACCACTTCATCTGCAAGACCGACCAGCCGCTGTTCGAGACGCTGGAGCAGTTCGGCCTGACGGACAAGCTGCGGTGGAAGGCCACCGAGATGGGCTTCTACTACCAGGGCGTCTGGTACGACTGGGGCCGCCCGGATGCGCTGCTGAAGTTCCCGCACCTGAGCCTGGTCGACAAGATCCGCTTCGCGCTGCACGTGCTGAGCACCAAGCGGGTCAACGACTGGCGTGAGCTTGACCGCCTGCAGGCCACGGCCTGGATCCGCAAATGGCTGGGCGAGCGGGGCTACCGGGTGCTGTGGGACAAGCTCTTCGAGCTGAAGTTCTTCGAGCGCCAGAGCCAGGTCTCGGCCGCCTGGATCGGCACGCGCATCAAGCGTGTGGCGCTGTCGCGGCAAAGTCTTTGGCAGGAGCAGATGGGCTACCTGGAAGGTGGTTCGCAGGTGCTGCTGGACGCCTATCAGAATCGGCTGCAGCAGGCCGGGGCCCGAATCCACCTGTCCACGCCGGTGCGGCGCGTGGTGTGCGAGAACGGGCGCGTGAGCGGCGTGGAGACCGGTGCCGGGTTCATAGCTGCCGAGCGCGTCGTCTCGACCGTGCCGCTGAAGTACGTCACGCGCATGGTGCCGGATCTCAGCCTGGCCGAGCGCCAGCGCATCGACGCGATCGAGAACATCGGCGTGGCCTGCGTGCTGCTCAAGCTGCGCCGCCCGGCGACGCGCTACTTCTGGATGAACGTCAACGACGAACGCGTCCAGGTGCCGGGTTTCATCGAGTTCTCCAACCTCAATCCGCTGCCGGAGTCGGTGGTCTACGTGCCCTACTACATGCCCAGGACACATCCCAAGTGGGGCTGGGACGACCAGCGGCTGATGGACGAGGCGCGAGACTACTTCCTGCTGACCCAGCCCCAGCTCAAGCCGGCGGACATCGTGGCGCGGCATGTGTCGCGCTACGAATTCGCCCAGACGGTGTGTCCCCCGGGCTTCTACGCGATGCTGCCGGAGATGGCCACCTCGGTCGCCGGGTTCTACGTGGCGGACACTTCGTTTTACTACCCCGAAGACCGGTCGATCTGCGAGAGCATCCGCGTCGGCCGCATGCTGGCCGACAGGGCGCTTGCGTGAGCCCCCCGCGGTTCATCCGCTACCTGGCGGCCGGCATCATCGCCGCGGCCGTCAACCTGGCAGCGCGTGCCGTCCTCAGCCTGTGGCTGCCGTTCGAAGTGGCGGTAGTCCTGGCGTACGCCGCAGGCATGGCGACGGCCTTTCTGCTCATGCGCCGCTTTGCCTTCGGGCCCGGCGCGCGGGGCCTGGCGTCTCAGATGAGCGGCTTCGTGGCCGTGAACGCGCTGGCGGTGCTGCAGACCCTGGTCGTGAGCAGCCTGCTGCTGCGCTTCGGCCTCCCGGCCTTGGGCGTCACGCACCATGCGGAACTGATCGCGCACGCGATCGGAGTTGCCGTGCCCGTGGTGACCAGTTACTTCGGCCACCAGAAGTGGTCGTTTCGATAGGCCACGCTACCTGGCCAAGCGCTTGCCCAGTTCGATCGACGGGCGCTCCACGAGACGGTACATGAGGTAGGAGATACCCAGGCTGGCGGCGGCGGCCAGCCAGGGGGCGGCCGGGCCGGCGCCCCAGGCCAGCGCTTGCTGGACGAACAGGAAGCCAAGCGTGCCGTGCAGCAGGTACAGCGAATAGGAGATGTCGCCCGCCCAGCGCAGGACCCTGGGTGCGCCCCGATCCACAGTGAGCAGGAACAGCCCGGCGGCGTAGACCATCGAGAGGGCATACGAGTTGTTCAGCGGCAGGAAGCTGGTGTGGATGCTGCGCAGGCCGAACATGAAGACGCCGGCGTTGGCCAGCACCAGAAGGGCCACGGTGCCGACGGAGGCTGCGGCGGTCTTCCGCAGATAGAAGGCGCTGCCGATCAGCAGCACCGGAAGGTAGGCCGCCGATGCCGCGAACAGGAAGAAGGAGTCTCCGAGATCGCGCGCGTGGATGATCACCGCCAGCGGCACCAGCGTCGCCACGGCCGTACCGATGGCAGGATGCGCCAGCTTGAACAGCGGCGAGACGGCGGCCATCAACGCGTAGAAGATGACTTCGATGACCAGCGTCCAGGCCACACCCAGCACGACGATCTGCGGCACCGTGAAGTAGCCAGCCAGCGTCAGACCGTAGAGGTAGTCCGTCCAGGGCCGGCGCGTGCCCGCCAGCAGGTCCAGCGCCGCGACAACCAGCACGGCGACCGCGAGTGGGGGGCCGATGCGGAAGACCCGCCTGAGCACGAAGACACGCAGGCTTTCGCGGCGCGCCGAGTGGGTGATGACAAATCCGCTGATCAGGAAGAACAGGCACACACCGAACCAGCCGAAGTCCTGGATGATGCCCAGCGGGCCGCTCAGCCATTCACGTACCCAGTGCACCGGTGCAAAGGCACCGCCGGCCATGCGCTCGCCCGCCACCGCAAACAGGTGGTCGTAGACCACCATCAGCACGGCCAGGCCGCGCAGAGCGTCCAGCGCGGGGAAGCGGATCGGGGGCTGTGGCGGAGGCGGCGTCATCGGGATCTGGCCGCCTGTTGCTGGGCTGCCGCACAGCAGGCCGCCACCATCAGCAGGGGCAGGGAGAACTTGGCGTCCCGCAGCACCGCATTGCCCAACGCTGCCGCGGCGAAGCTGGCCCAGATCATCAGCGACGGAATGCCGGCCTGGCCCGCCAGCGAGGCCCGGCGGCAGGCGGTGCCGATCAGCCAGAGCAGCAGCAGCACCGCGGGCACTCCCGCCTGCTGGGCCAGGAGAAGGTACTCGTTGTGCGGTGTCGTTTCGTCGTGCAGTTGCGTGCCCGCCTGCACGCGTTGTTGCCAGAGCAGCCGCCAGCTGGCCAGGCCGTGGCCCAGGAATGGCGCTTCGGCCACCATCCGTCCGGTGACCTCCACCATGCGCACGCGCTGTCCCCAACTGTTCGCGACATGATCCGTCGACTGATATTGCCGAAGCTCGCGCAGGCCTTCGTCGAAGCGCGCCCGCACGTTATCCGAGAACTGCCAGGTCGCCAGCGCGCAGGCGCCAACGGCAACTGCCAGACCGACGCGGCGCAAGGGCGCAACCGGGGCTGCCCACGACCAGACAAGGAGGATGAGCGGCAATGCCAGCAGGCCTGTGCGGCGGTCCTGCACGGCCAGGCCTGCTCCGATCAACGCCGCCAGGCCGACCCAGCCCATCCGGGCCCTGAGCGCCGGCGTCTGGGTGACCTGCCAAAGGCTCAGGGCCGCGCCGGTGGCCAGCAGCAAGGAATTGGCGATGCGCTGGTTGCCTTCGGCATCGACCGTGGTGTGCCACAGCCAGGAAGGGGGCAACAGGTGCATCGGCTCCATCAGCAGCAGCAGCCCGACCACGCCGGATGCGAAGCAGAAGTGGCGCAGTGCCCGGGCCGCCGCAGCGGCCGGCAAGGCGGCTGCGACCAAGGGCAGCACCAGCAACAGGGCGTAGTGGCCGAAGTGGGCGGCGATCAACGAGGCCGGTGCCGGCGACCACAAGCCCGAAAGGCCCAGCCAGCCCACCAGCAGCAGCGCGGGCAGGGTCACCGGTTCGCGCCAGAACGTGGCACGGCCGGCGGCGTGGGCCAGAGCCAGGCCACCGAGCCCGGCCGCCAGCAGCCACGTCGCGTATTTGGCGCCCAGCGGCAAGTACAGGACCCAGCTCATCACAAGGGCCACCCGGCTCAGCCAGCGGCGCGGCGTATCGTCGGTCACGGGGTTGTGGCGCAGCCGTTGCGCGGCGTGTGGGCCTTCAGAGGCAGCTGATCAGGGCCGCGATGGTAAGGCCCAGGTTGCCCCAGAGCGTCTGCCGGTAGACACCGGCCTGGCGCAGGCCGGCCAACCGCGGCAGCAGGCGCTGATGCCGCGCGCGGGCAAAGTCGTCCAGCACGCGCCGGTTTTCGGGCGTCATCAGGTGCCGCACGCGTTGCAGTTCCGCCAGATTGGCGTCCACCCAGCCGCGGAAGCGGCCATGCAGCAGCTGGCGCAGGCGACTGGCCTGCGCCGCGACACTGCGGTTGGCGCCGAACTGGTTCAGCCCGTGTTGCCGGTAGCGCACCGTGGGGCTGGGGTCGTAGTGGATGCGGCCGCCGCAAGCGGAGACCAGGATGTAGGCCCACCAGTCGTGCGCCACCACCGAGACGTTGTCGCCAGCCCTGCGCAACAGCTCGCGCGCCGCCCGGTTGAAAACCATCGTGTTGCCGCCGGCGATGTTCTGCACCAGGGCGTTGCGAAAACTGCCCGGTTGCTCGAACAGCGGCGAATAGCCGATGTGCTGGTTACGCGCGTCCACCAGCAAGGTGCGCGAGCCATACAGCGCTGGCACATGCTCGGGCACGGACTGCAGCCAGGCCACGGCGCGTTCGAGCTTGTCGGCTTCCCAGACGTCATCCTGGTCGGCATAGGCGAAGTAGTCGGCCTCGATGTCGGCACGGCAGGTCAGCGACAGGAAGTTGGCCGTGGAGCCTTCGGCCGGACCGTGGTGGATGGACAGGCGGTCCTCGCCCCAGTGCGCCTGGAAGTACTCGAGGATGGCCGGCGTGTGATCGGCCGAACCGTCGTCGGATGCCCAGATGGTCCAGCGGGCGTGGCCCTGGGTGGCGATCGAGTTGAGCTGCTGCGCCAGGAAGCGCTGGCCCTGCATGGTGCACATCAGCACCGCCACCTTGGGCAGGGCAGGGCTGCGTTCGTGCAACAGCGAGTCCAGCGACACCAGCGGGATGACGCGGCGGAACTCCTCCCACGGCGAGATCAGATCCTGCAGCGCGGTCTGCCGGCGTGACGGGGCCGGCGGTTCCCCGTGGTCTTGCAGTTCGGTCGGTTCATTCATGGGCGGGGCGGAGTATCGGTCATGCCGGCCGGCGTGAGGACCGGCCGTACCGACGGGTGGCGCGCAAACAAGCCGCTGACGGCGCCACGCAGCAGCGCCAGGAGCTTGGCCACTGCTTGCTCTTCGGCCATCGTGATGCCCACGGCTTCGTAGGCCAGCCGCGACAGACACAGGCCACAGAAGGCCGGTTCGCGCCACAACCAGTTGCGGGCCAGCCAGACCGTGTTGCGAGCGATCATCCAGCGTCGCCGGGGTGAATGCCCGCCGGCCTGCAGTTCAACACCCAGCAGCCGGTACTTGCGACGCTGGCCGATGGCATGCGCGAATTCGAAGGCCCCGTTGACGTAGAGCACCAGGCCGGCCTGCCGCGCGCGCAGGCAGTACTCGGTGTCCACGTGGTCTATGGCCAGCCCCTCGTGAAACGCGCCGATGCGCTGCAGTGCAGCCAGCCGCCAGACGGTCATCGAGTTGATCAGGAAGGCCACCGGCCGCAAGTCGCTGAACTCGCGCGGGTTGAACTCCAGCTTGAAGCGGGCCAATCGGATGTAGCGTCCGCGCAGACCCGTGGCACGATCGCGATAGGCAGGCGAAACCGCCGCCGTGTCCGGGCGTGCCAGGGTCTTGGCGGTGGTGTCGTCGGCCAGCAGCGCGGCCAGCGAGGATGGGTCGGAGTCCTCGTCGAGGAAGACCACCTGGGCGATCTGCGGATCCTGCGCCTGCAACCAGGCCAGCGCACGGTTGTAGGCACCGGCCAGACCGCCCACGTTGCCGGCTCTCAGGCACTCGATGCGCAGGCGGGCGGCCAGTTCGGCCAGCGCGGGGTGCCCCTGCTCATGGTTGTCCACCACGAGCAGCCGCGCCACCGACTGCTGTAGCCGTCGCAAGGCGGGCTCGATGTCGGTGGCCAAGTGGTAGACCACGACCACGGCGGCGGTACTGGCAGCCAGACCTTGCAAGCGAAGGGGGTCCCGAATGCCAGTGGTGGCAGGGCCGTCGACCGGTGGACACGGGGCCACGCGGTCAGCTGCCGCGTCAGAGGCGGTTGATCAACGCGGCCGCGACGATGCCCAGATTGCCGAGCTGCGTCTGCCGGAAGATGCCCGAGCGCCGCAGCCCGGTCAGGCGAGCCCCCAGCCAGCGCTGGCGAGCGGCCACGAATTCGTCCAGCACCTGCTGGTTTTCGGGCGTCATCATGTGGCGAACACCCTGCAGTGCATTGACGTTGGCGTCGACCCAACCGCGGAAACGGCCGCGCAGCAACAGGCGGGCGCGCTGAATATGGGCCATCAGGCTCACATTGGAGCCGAACTGATTGCCACCGTGCTGCCGATAGCGCACCGTGGGGTAGGGGTCGTAGTGAACGCGTCCGCCGCAGCCGGTGACCAGCATGTAGGCCCACCAGTCGTGCGTGACCGCAGAGACGTTTTCACCGGCCCGGCGCAGCAGATCGCGTGCAGCGCGGTTGAAGACCATCGTGTTGCCGCCGGCGATGCTCTGGACCAGGGCATTGCGGAAATCCGGTGCGCGCTCGAACAGCGGCGAATACCCGATGTGCTGGTTGCGCGCATCCACGAGCAAGGTACGCGAGCCATAGAGAGCGGGTACGTCCGGCGGGATGCTGTGCAGCCAGTCGACGGCGCGTTCGAGCTTGTCGGATTCCCAGACGTCGTCCTGATCGGCGTAGGCGAAGTAGTCGGCGTCGATGTCGACGCGGCAGCTCAGCGACAGGAAATTGGCGGTGGAGCCTTCGGCCGGCCCGGCGTGGATCGAGATGCGGTCCTCGCCCCAGTGCGACTGGTAGTACTCGAGGATCGCGTGGGTGTGGTCGTCAGAGCCATCGTCCGATGCCCAGATGGCCCAGCTCGGATGGCTTTGCGTGGCGATGGAATTGAGCTGCTCGGCCAGGAAGTGCTGCCCCTGCATGGTGCACAGGAGCACGGCCACCTTGGGCACCGCAGGGTGTGGACGGCCAATCAGCGACTGCAGCGAAACCAGCGGGATGACGCGCCGGAATTCCTCCCATGGGGACAGAAGCTCTTCGACGGCGGACCGTTGCTTCCTGGCCTTGGGCTGCCGGGCCAGGTTGGCCGGGCTGTCGGATTGTGTTGGAACCATCACCGACTAAATTCTAGTCCACTGAATCTGGGCTTCCGGGACGGCTGACACTGCTCGATAATAAATCGGGTGAATGAAACAACCCCGATTCCCCAGCTGCCTCCCGATCGATTCGATCTCTTACCCCTGGATCCCAAGCTCTTGCGAGCAGTAGCCGAGTCCGGCTACACGGCGATGACACCGATCCAGGCCAAAGCCATCCCCCTGGTGTTGGCTGGACGCGACATCATGGGCGCCGCGCAGACCGGCACCGGAAAGACCGCCGCTTTCACTCTGCCTTTGCTGCAGAAGATGCTGCGTCACGAAAACGCCAGCATGTCGCCCGCCCGTCACCCTGTGCGGGCCCTGGTGCTGGCACCGACCCGCGAACTGGCCGACCAGGTGGCCGAGAACGTCAAGAAGTACGCCAAGCACTCGCAGCTGCGCTCGGTCGTGGTCTTCGGTGGTGTGGACATGAAGCCACAGACGTTGGCGCTCAAGGCCGGTGTGGAGGTGCTGATTGCCACGCCAGGACGCCTGCTGGACCACATCGAAGCCAAGAACGCCGTGCTCAACCAGGTCGAGTACGTGGTGCTCGATGAGGCCGACCGCATGCTGGACATCGGCTTCCTGCCTGACCTGCAGCGCATCCTGAGCTTCCTGCCCAAGGCGCGGCAGACGCTGTTGTTCTCAGCCACCTTCTCGCCCGAGATCAAGAAGCTGGCCGCGAGTTACCTGCAGGAACCGCTGCTGGTGGAAGTGGCGCGTCCGAACGCCACCGCCACCAACGTTGAACAACGCTTCTACAGCGTGACCGACGATGACAAGCGCGCGGTGGTGCGCCAGCTGCTGCGCACACGCGAGCTCTCACAGGCCCTCATCTTCGTGAACAGCAAGCTGGGCGCGGCGCGGCTGGCGCGCAGCTTCGAGCGTGACGGCCTGAAGACCCAGGCCTTGCACGGCGACAAGAGCCAGGACGAGCGGCTGAAGGCGCTGGCCGCCTTCAAGGCTGGCGAAGTGGATCTGCTGGTGGCCACCGACGTGGCCGCGCGCGGCCTGGACATCACCGACCTGCCAGGGGTCTTCAACTTCGACGTGCCCTTCCACGCCGAGGATTACGTGCACCGCATCGGCCGCACGGGGCGCGCCGGCGCATCGGGCCTGGCGGTGACCCTGGTCACGCGCGACGATGCCCGCATGATTTCGGACATCGAAAGGCTGATCAAGAAGAAGATCGACCTGGAGCCCATCGAACTGGAGGACGACCGCCCGCGGCGGCCGCGCCGCCGCGATGACGACGACCTCGAACGCACGTCACGCGCCGCGGGTCCGGCCCTGGTTGCGGTGACCGATGCCCAGGCGCCGGAGCGCTTGCGCCGGGGAGCGGCAGCATCCGACCCATTCTTCGACCGACCCTACGAGCCCACCGGCAGCGGCGCCGCGGGCTGGGAGGCCGCGGCCGGGGCGACATTGCCCGGGCCTGTGCGCGGCCTGTCGCCCAACATCCGCCCCAAGAAGAAGGTGGCTTCCCTGCTGGGCGGAAGCCGCTGATCAGACGGCCAGAAGCCCGAACACAGCGGGCAGGCGGTCGGGCATCTGCGGCGGCCTGTCGCGCCAGCGGGACACCGTCTCGGTACGAGTCCAGCCGCCAGGCAAGGTGAGCCCGCAACTGACCGACAGCCGGGTCGACGGGGCCAGGCCATCCAACAGGGCAGCCAGCAGCGCCGCGTTGCGATACGGCGTCTCGATCAGCAGCTGGGTCTGACCGGTGCGCCGGGACAGGGCCTCCAGCTCGCGCAGCCGGGTCGTGCGCGCCCCGGCGTCCTGGGGCAGGTAACCGACGAAGGCAAAGTTCTGCCCGTTCAAGCCGCTGGCGGCCAGCGCCAGCAGCAACGAACTCGCGCCGGCCAGTGGCAGCACCGGCACACCTTGCGCATGCGCGGCGGCGACCAGCGCCGTCCCGGGGTCGGCAACGGCCGGCAACCCGGCCTCGGAGATCAAGCCCAGGTCGTGCCCAGCCAACGCAGGCTGAAGCAGCGCGTTCCAGGTCTGGGCCGGCACGGCCTCCTGGCTGCCCTTGCGAGGCCGCGGCAGTTCGGTGATCTGGATGGTCTGCAGCGGCATGGCCAGGGGCTCGATCGCGGCGACACGCTTGAGAAAGGCACGCGCACTGCGTGCGTCCTCGGCTGCCCAGTGCGTCAGTCGCGCAGCGCGGCGAATCACGCCCAGTGGCAGCACGTCTTCCAGAGGCACCTGTTCGCTGCCCAGGTCCATGGCATTGGGCACCAGGATCAGGCTGCCACGCACTGGACCACCCTGCGTGCTGCGCACTCCGGGATGAGTGCTTGGGAGCGGCCCGGCGCACTCATTCCAGCCCACCGGCCAGTGGGTCCAGCCCCGCCGCGCGCAGCATATGGCTGGTCCGGATCAGTGGCAGGCCCACGAGGGCTGTCGGGTCATCGCTGTGGATGGCCTCCAGCAAGGCGATGCCCAGCGTTTCGCACTTGGCACTGCCCGCGCAGTCATAGGGTCGTTCGACCAGCAGGTAGTGCTGGATCTCGGCGTCGCTGAGGGGGCGGAACTGCACGCGCACCGGCACCTGTTCCAGCCGGGCATGGCCAGCCGCCTGCCGCACCACGGCCACGGCGGTGTGGAAGACCACGCTGTGCCCGCGCATCCGGCGCAACTGCTCGACGGCGCGTTCGTGCGTGCCGGGTTTGCCGAGCGCCTCGCCGTCCAGATCGGCGACCTGGTCGGAGCCGATGACCACGGCCTCGGGAAAGCGTGCCGCCACCGCCTGGGCCTTGGCCAGGGCCAGGCGTGCGGCCAGGGCGCCCGGCGTTTCACCGGGCAGGGCGCTTTCGTCCACCTCGGGCGACACCACGTCGAAAGGCAGGTGCAGTCGCTGCAGCAACTCGCGCCGGTAGCGCGAGGTGGAAGCCAGGATGAGTGAGGGCTTGAGCATCCCGCGATTGTCGCGGTCATTGTCGCGGCAGTGCGTGGCTACACTGCCCCCATGTGGACGCTCTATGGATCCGCCGGCTCCGGCTCGGCGGCGGTGGAAATGGCACTGGCCCGCTGCGGGCAGCGCTGCCGTGTGCTGCGGGCCTCCACCTGGGAGCCGGACTCCGCGCAGGCGGAGTTGCAGCGTGTGAATCCGCTGGGCCAGATTCCCACCCTGGTGGCGCCCGACGGCGGCGTCCTGACCGAGAGCGCCGCCATCCTGATCCATCTGGGGCTGCTCTTCCCCGAGTCGGGCCTGCTCCCGGACGATCCCGCGGCAAGGGCACAGGCGTTGCGGGCGCTGGTGTTCATCGCCGCCAACTGCTACGCGGCCATCGGCGTGGTCGACTACCCGGAGCGTTGGTGCACCGGGGATGACAAGGCCCTGCACGAGCGCGTGCGCTCCGGCGCACGCACCCGCTTGCATCACTGCTGGAGCCTTTTTGCCGACCAGTTTCCGGCCAGCCCCTATCTGGGTGGCCAGGCCCCGAATGCGGTGGACATGCTGGCGGCCGTCGTGTCGCGCTGGTCGGGTGCCCGTGCCCACCTGCAACGCGCCCGGCCCGCCTTTCACGACACCTTGCGGCGGGTCGAAGCCCATCCGGACCTGGCACCTGTCTTCGCGCGGCACTGGCCCGCAGCGGCAAGCTGAGCCATGGCCCGGCACGAGCCGCCTCGCACGCAACCGCGTATCTTCGACGTGAAGCTGCTGTGCCGCGACGCGGCACAGGTCGAAGGCAGCTTTGCCCTGGCCACGATGCCCCGTCTGGCAAGCAGCCTGCAGGGTGTGCCGGATACCGCGGTGACCTGGAAGGCGCTGGGAAGCCGCCGACCGGTGATCGGTGGCGAACCCGAAAACTGGTTGCATCTGCAGGCGCAGGCCCTGGTGCCGCTGCAGTGCCAGCGCTGCCTGCAGACCTATGCGCAGGCCTTGCGCGTCGATCGGCGCTTCCTGTTCGTGGCCCACGAAAGCCAGGCCGAGCGCCTGGATGAGGAACTCGAGGATGACGTGCTGGTGATGCCGGCCCGGCTGGACCTGGCGGAGCTGCTGGAAGACGAACTCATCCTGGCGCTGCCCCTGGTGCCCCGTCACGAAGATGGTTGCCCGCTGCCGCTGCCGCTGCGCGCCGACGACCTCAAGGCCGAGGCAGCGGCGAATCCCTTCGCAGCCTTGGCTGCCTTGCGTGGCCGCCCGCCGGACGAGCCGGGAACCTGACCCAGGACACCGCAGGCCAGTGTTATACTCACAGGCTTTGCGGCTGGCGCCGACACAGCTTCGGCTGACCGCCAGGCCGCCAGAATGCCCGTTTCGCGCCCTTTTCGCGCCCCGATCGCGCACCACCTCGCCCTGCCGGGCCGCAGGGGCCACCGCCCCAGGATCCGGCAGCGTGTCGACCGCAGGAGATACTCATGGCCGTCCAGCAAAACAAGAAGTCGCCCTCCAAGCGCGGCATGCACCGTTCGCACAACGCGGTCGGGGCACCCGGCACGGCGGTCGAGCCCACCACGGGTGAAGTGCACCTGCGTCATCACATCAGCCCCACCGGCTTCTATCGCGGCCGCAAGGTCCTGAAGACCAAGGCCGACGCCTGAACTGGCAGGCCATGAGCCTGCAGCTCGGGGGACAAGCAGGGCCGGGCCCTGGTCCCCGGGTGGCGTGCAGATCCCTGCACCCGCCCCCGCCGCCGGCCCAGCGGGCCGCGGCAGCCGCCGGCGCTTCCCAGCGCCCTTTCCGGGCGGCCTACCCCACTGATCGCCATTGCCGTCGTGCTCGCTGACCTCAACCTCCCGCCCCTGACGTCGGTGCGCATCGCCGTCGACTGCATGGGGGGTGACCACGGCGCGGTGGTCACGCTGCCGGCATGCCGGGCTTTCCTGGCCTCGCATCCCCAGGCTGAACTGATCCTCGTGGGCAGTGAAGCCGCGCTCCAGAGCGCGCGCGGCTGGCCGCGGTGCACCCCGGTCATCGCTTCCGAGATCGTCAGCATGGACGACCCGATCGAAGTGGCGCTGCGGCGCAAGCGCGATTCGTCCATGCGCGTGGCCATCGGCCAGCTCAAGGACGGCGCCCATGCCTGCGTCTCGGCTGGCAATACCGGGGCGCTGATGGCGCTGGCCCGCTACCTGCTCAAGACGCTGGAGGGCATCGACCGGCCCGCCATCGCCGCCGTCCTTCCCAATCGGGCCGATGGTTTCACGACGGTGCTGGACCTCGGGGCCAACGTCGATTGCACTCCCGAGAACCTGCTGCAGTTTGCCGTGCTGGGCACGGCGCTGGTCGCCGCGGTGGACGGCAAGGCCGAGCCCAGCGTGGGCCTGCTCAACATCGGCGAGGAGGCCATCAAGGGCAGCGAGATCATCAAGCGCGCGGGCGAGTTGCTGCGCGCGGCCGGCGACGCGGACCTGATCCGCTTCCAGGGCAATGTCGAGGGCAACGACATCTTCAAGGGCAAGGTGGACGTGGTGGTCTGCGATGGCTTCGTCGGCAACGTGCTGCTCAAGACCAGCGAAGGACTGGCTTCGATGCTTTCGGACTTCATCCGCCAGGAGTTCACACGCACACCGCTGGCCAAGCTGGCCGCGCTGATGGCCATGCCCGTGCTCAAGCACTTCAAGCGCCGGGTCGACCCGCGGCGCTACAACGGTGCTGCCTTGCTGGGCCTGCGGGGCCTGGTCTTCAAGAGCCATGGCTCGGCCGACGCCTATGCCTTCGAGCACGCCCTGATGCGGGCGTATGATGCCGCGCGCAACCGGCTGCTTGAACGGGTGACGGCCCGTCTGGCTGTTACCCCGCAGGTGGCCCAGACGGCTGGCTCCCCCGCAAGCGGCGCCGCGTCAGAACGAGCGGCATGAATCCAACGCCAACGGCCAATCCCTTCGCACCGCGCTATGCCCGCATCGCCGGAACCGGCAGTTACCTGCCGCCTCGGCGCCTGTCCAACGACGACATGGCCACCATGCTGGCGCGGCGCGGGCTGCAGACGAGTGACGCGTGGATCACCGAACGCACCGGCATCCGTGCGCGGCACTTCGCCGAAGACGGCGTCAACAGCAGCGACCTGGCCCTGCACGCCGCCCGCGCTGCGCTCCAGGCCGCCGGGCGCGAGGCCGAGGATCTCGACCTGATCATCGTGGCCACGTCCACGCCGGACATGGTTTTTCCATCCACCGCCTGCATCCTGCAGCACAAGCTGGGCGTTGCCGGCTGCCCGGCCTTCGACATGCAGGCCGTCTGCTCGGGCTTCGTCTACGCGCTGGCGGTGGCCGACGCGATGGTGCGCGCCGGCAGTGCGCGCTGCGCGCTGGTCGTGGGCGCAGAGGTCTTCTCCCGCATCCTGGACTTCGACGATCGCACCACCTGCGTGCTGTTCGGCGACGGCGCCGGCGCCGTGGTGCTGGAAGCCAGCGCCGAACCGGGCATCCTGGCCACCGACCTGCATGCCGACGGCCACCACGTGGGCATTCTGTGCGTGCCGGGCACGGTCAGTGGCGGGCAGGTGCTGGGTGATCCGCTGCTCAGGATGGACGGCCAGGCCGTCTTCAAACTGGCGGTCAACGTGCTGGACAGCGCGGCGCGCGCGGTGCTGGAGAAGGCCGGCCGGACCGAGGCCGACCTGGACTGGCTGATTCCGCACCAGGCCAACATCCGCATCATGCACAGCACCGCACGCAAGCTGAAGCTGCCCCTGGACAAGCTGGTGGTCACGGTGCACGAACACGGCAACACCTCTGCCGCTTCGGTGCCTCTGGCACTGGATGCTGCCGTGCGCAGTGGCCGCGTGCAGCGTGGCGACACCGTGATGCTCGAAGGCGTGGGTGGCGGCTTCACCTGGGGCGCCGTGCTGTTCGACTACTGATGACCCCCAAGACGAGGATCGTTTCGATGCCCGCTTTCGCTTTCGTGTTTCCCGGTCAGGGCTCGCAGTCGGTGGGCATGCTGGATGCCTGGGGCGACCATCCCGCCGTGCGTCGCACGCTGGACGAAGCTTCGTCGGCGCTGGGCGAAGACATCGCTGCTCTCATCCGTGAGGGCCCCAAGGAAGCGCTGGACCTCACCGCCAACACGCAGCCGGCGATGCTGACGGCGGCCATTGCCTGCTACAACGCCTGGCGTGCCGAAGGCGGCGCCGAACCGCAGGCGGTGGCCGGGCACTCGCTGGGCGAATACAGCGCCCTGGTGGCGGCCGGCGCGCTGACCCTGACCGATGCGTTGCCGCTGGTGCGCTTTCGCGCGCAGGCCATGCAGCAGGCGGTGCCGGTGGGCGCTGGCGCGATGGCGGCGATTCTGGGCCTGGAGGCGGGCGTGGTGCAGCAGGCCTGTGCCGCGGTCGCAGCCGAGACCGGCGAAGTGGTGGAACCCGCCAACTTCAACGATCCCAAACAGACGGTCATTGCCGGCAGCAAGGCAGGCGTGGACCGTGCCTGCGAAAGCCTCAAGTCGCTGGGTGCCAAGCGCGCCCTGCCGCTGGCGGTGTCGGCACCATTCCATTCGTCGCTGATGAAGCCGGCGGCGCTGGCCCTGCGCGAACGCCTGGCGGCTGTAGCGATCCAGCGGCCGAGGATTCCGGTGGTCAACAACATCGACGTGGCGGTGCAGAACATGCCCGAGGGCATCCGAGACGCGTTGGTGCGCCAGGCCTTCGGCCCGGTGCGCTGGGTGGAAGTGATCCACGCCCTGCGTGCGCGCGGCCTGAAGCACGTCCTCGAGTGCGGCCCGGGCAAGGTGTTGGCTGGGCTGGTCAAGCGGATCGATGCCGAGATCGTCTCGATGACGGTGCACGACCCCGCCAGCCTGGCCCAGGCCAAGGAGCAGCTGGCATGAACCAAGCCGTTGCAACGCCCCAGATCGCGCTGGTCACCGGTGCTTCGCGCGGCATCGGGCGCGCCATTGCCCTGGCCCTGGCGGACGCTGGCCTGCGCGTGGTGGGGACCGCCACGACCGAGGCTGGCGCGGCCGGCATCGGCGAAGCGCTGGCCGGCACCGGTGGGCAGGGGTTGGTGCTCGACGTGACCGACGGCGCCGCGCTGGATGCGGCCGTGGAAGGCATCGTCAAGCAGCATGGCGGGCTGCATGTGCTGGTCAACAACGCCGGCATCACGCGCGACACCCTGTCGATGCGCATGAAGGACGACGACTGGGATGCGGTCATCGCCACCAACCTGAAGGCCGTGTTCCGCGCCTGCCGCGCCGCCACCAAGCCCATGATGCGCCAACGCTACGGACGCATCGTCAACATCACGTCGGTGGTGGGCGTCAGTGGCAACGCCGGCCAGGCCAACTACGCGGCGGCCAAGGCCGGCGTGGCCGGCATGACCCGTTCACTGGCCCGCGAACTGGGGGCCCGCAACATCACGGTCAACTGTGTGGCGCCGGGTTTCATCGCCACCGACATGACACACGGCCTGCCCGAAGCCGCCAAGACCGCCTTGCTGGCCAGCATCCCGCTGGGCCGCCTGGGGCAGGCCGAAGAAGTCGCCCACGCGGTGGCCTTCCTGGTCTCGCCCAAGGCGGGCTACATCACCGGCACCGAACTGCACGTCAACGGCGGCATGGTCATGAATTGAGCGCCCGTCAGGGCCACCGCATCCGGTGCCCGCCCGGCCGGTAGAATCCCGGGCTGTTTTTCCGATCCCACTCCCGGAGGAGTCATGAGCGATATCGAAGCGCGAGTCAAGAAGATCATTGCCGAGCAACTCGGCGTCCCTGAATCCGACGTCACCAACGACAAGGCCTTTGTCGCCGACCTCGGAGCCGACTCGCTGGACACGGTGGAACTGGTGATGGCACTCGAAGACGAGTTCAGCATCGAGATTCCCGACGAAGAAGCCGAAAAGATCACCACGGTGCAACTCGCGATCGATTACGCGGTTGCGCACCAGAAGGGCTGACCGCATCGTGCGTGCGAGCGCAGTGAGCGCCGGCCGCCGGGGGCGGCCATGACGCGTCGCCGCGTCGTCGTCACGGGCCTGGGCCTGGTCAGCCCGGTCGGCAGTTCGGTGGCCGAGGGTTGGGACGCCATCGTCGCCGGCCGCAGCGGCATCGATCGCATCACGCGCTTTGACCCATCTGACCTGGCCTGCCAGTTCGCGGGCGAAGTCAAGGGCTTCAAGGTCGAGGACTACCTGCCGGCCAAGGAAGCCCGCCACATGGATGCGTTCATCCACTACGGGCTGGCGGCCTCCATGCAGGCCGTGCAGGATGCCGGCTTGGCGCACGGCGAGGCGCTCGATGAAGCTCAGGCCGAGCGCATCGGCGTGATGGTCGGGTCGGGCATTGGCGGCCTGCCGATGATCGAACGCACGCAGGACGACTACCGCGAGCGTGGCGCGCGACGGATCTCGCCGTTTTTCGTGCCGGCGTCCATCATCAACATGGTTTCGGGCCACGTCTCGATCCGCTACGGTTTCACCGGCCCCAACATGGCCATCGTGACGGCCTGTACGACGGGGCTGCACTGCATCGGCGAAGCCGGCCGCCTGATCGAGTACGGCGACGCCGACGTGATGATCGCCGGCGGTGCGGAAGGCACCGTCTCGCCGTTGGGCGTGGGTGGTTTTGCCGCGGCCCGGGCGCTGTCCACGCGCAACGACGATCCGAAGACGGCCTCCCGCCCCTGGGATAAGGACCGTGACGGCTTCGTCCTCGGTGAAGGCGCCGGCGTGCTGGTGCTGGAGGAGTACGAGCACGCGCGCCGCCGCGGTGCCCGGGTCTACGCTGAACTGGCGGGCTTCGGCATGGGCGCCGACGCCTTCCACATGACGGCGCCTAACGTGGATGGACCCAGGCGCTCGATGCAAGCCGCCTTGCGCAACGCCAGGGTCAATGCCTCCGACGTGCACTATCTCAACGCGCACGGCACCAGCACGCCCCTGGGCGACCTGAACGAGACCAACGCCATCAAGCTCGCCTTCGGTGACCACGCCCGGCGCCTGGTGGTGAACTCCACCAAGTCGATGACCGGGCATCTGCTGGGTGGCGCCGGCGGCATCGAGTCGGTCTTCACGGTGCTCGCGGTGCACCACCAGGTCTCGCCGCCGACCATCAACATCTTCAACCAGGATCCCGAGTGCGATCTGGACTACTGCGCCAACCAGGCGCGGCCGATGAGGATCGACGTTGCGGTGAAGAACAATTTCGGTTTCGGCGGAACCAACGGCACGCTGGTTTTCCGGCGCTGCTGAGCCGTGCACACCGCGCCTGCCGTCAGTGTGCGGTGCACCGGCGGGCCGCTCTGGCGCGCCTGGTGCGTGGGCCTGCCGGTGCTCGCGGCTGCAGCTCTCGTCAGTTGGGCCTGCGCGCATGCCGGTCTGCCGGGCCTGGCAGCGGGAGCCACGGTTTGTGTCGCGGGTGCGCTGCCGGCCTGGGCCTGGTGGCGCCGCCCCGCTCAAGC
>DAORNK010000035.1:0-2575 GCA_035440985.1 Rubrivivax sp.
ATGCGGTAGCCGTGCAGCTTGCGCAGCTCGACACCGGCGTGCACCACGCCGCCCATCACGGCCAGCACGCCGCGGGCGCCGTGCTGCACCGCGCAGCCTGCCAGGGCCACGGCATCGGCGAGGTTCTGCGGCCCGTCTGGTGAGGCGGCCGTGGCCGGGCGCATCGCGGCGGTGAGCACCACGGGTTTGTCGGCCCGCACCGTGTGGTGCAGGAAGAACGCGGTCTCTTCCAGCGTGTCGGTGCCGTGGGTCACCACGACGCCAGCGACCTCGGGCCTGGCCAGCTGGGACTGGACGGCCCGCGCCAACCGCACCCAGGTGGCATGGTCCATGTCGCAGCTGTCGATCTGCGCCACGGTCAGGCTTTCCACCGCCGTGTCGTCAAGGCCCGGCACGCTGGCCAGCAGTTCGGTCGCGCCCAGCACGCCGGCGCGGTAGCTCACATGGTCCTGCGCGCTGGCCGCCACCCCGGCAATGGTGCCGCCGGTGGTGATCAGCACCACGCGGGCAGGCTGCGTCAGATCAACACTTGGCATGCGCACGCTTTCTGGATAAAAATACAGGCCTGGATAAACGCACAGGCAACCCCATGATCGACAGCCCCAAGCTCACTCCGCGCCAGCAGCAGATCCTGGATCTGGTGCAAAGCGCCATCGAACGCACCGGCGCCCCACCCACGCGGGCCGAGATCGCCGCCGAGCTCGGCTTCAAATCGGCCAATGCCGCTGAAGAACACCTGCAGGCTCTGGCCCGCAAGGGTGTCATCGAACTGGTGGGCGGCACGTCGCGTGGCATCCGCCTCAAGTCTGACACATTGCGCGCGCTGGCCCAGGCGCGGCTGGACCCCTGGGGCAAGCAATACATGCTGCCCCTGCCTCACCTGGCCCAGCTGACCCTGCCGCTGGTGGGCCGCGTGGCTGCCGGCAGCCCCATCCTGGCGCAGGAACACGTGGACCAGAGCTTCCTGATGGAAGCCAGCATGTGGTCACGCAGGCCCGACTACCTGCTCAAGGTGCGTGGCATGAGCATGCGCGATGCCGGCATCCTGGATGGCGACCTGCTGGCCGTGCAGAAGGCCAAGGATGCCAAGAACGGCCAGATCGTCGTCGCCCGGCTGGGAGACGACGTCACCGTCAAGCGCCTGCGCCGCACCAGCAAGGGCATCGAGCTGATCGCCGAAAACCCCGACTTCAAGACCATCGTCGTGCCCCTGGATGCTGCCGACTTCGAGCTCGAAGGCATCGCCGTGGGGCTGATCCGCAACACCATGCTGATGTGATGATGGCGGGCCCGCAAGCATCCCCCAGCCCAGCCAACCCTGGCCGCCCGCCACGCGCTCTGCCCCCACGCAAGGCGCGCATCGCGGCCGAGTGCGAGACGCTGGAACAGTTGCCCAACGTCGGGCCTTCCATCGCCGCGGACCTGCGCTCCATCGGCGTCAACCACCCTCGCGAACTGGCAGACAAAGACGCGCTGGCGCTGTACCACCAGTTGTGCAGCACCAGCGGCAGGCGGCAGGACCCTTGTGTACTGGACACCTTCATGGCCGCCGCCGACTTCATGCGCGGCGCCGAACCCCGCCCCTGGTGGGTCTACACCGCGCAGCGCAAGGCGCTGTACGGAACCGTCTGGGGCCCGCCGGACTTGAGCCATTCCGCCAGACACGAATGATCGCCCTGCGCCGATTTGGGTCGATCCGGGCGCAGTCGGTCTCTTCAGGGCTCGATTGCGCGTGGAAGGCCGCCCGGCCAGGGCGCTCGGTTCTCTGCCGCGAATGGCCACGTTCGGCCTCGAGCTCCGGCGCCCCGCTTGGGTCCGGGCCGATGCTGGCGACATCACCTGGCGTTTCAGGACGACCAGGTGAGGCGACGCTGCAGCGCCGGCGTGGCCATGCGTCGCCCCAGCGCGTCCACCACCAGCACCTGGTCCACACCCATGCGTTCGGCCAGCCCACGCCAGCGGCCTGCGCCGGCCACCAGCAGGGCGGTCGCCGCCGCGTCGGCCAGGCTGGCGCTGGGATGCACCACCGTCACGCTGATCAGCTCCGCCACCGGTCGACCCGAATTCGGATCCATCACGTGTGAATGGCGGACGCCGTCCACTTCCCGGTAGCGCTGGTAGGTGCCCGAGGTCACCACGGCCTCGCGGCCCTGGATGGCCAACCTGGCCATCAGGCCCGGGCCATTGGGGTCCTGCACGCCAATGGACCAAGGCTGCGTGCCACGGTCCCCCATCGCTGCCAGGTTCCCCCCCAGGTTGAGCACAGCCCCTCGGACGCCGCTCAAGGCCAGCCGGTCGAGTGCCCAATCCAGCGCCACGCCCTTGGCGTAGCCACCGAAGTCCAGTTGCAGGAGCGGATTGCGGCTGCGCAACCAACCCTGGCGATGTTCGATCTGGCTGAGGCTGGGCCGCGCCCGGCTCCAGGCCTCGATCTCGCGCCGGCCGGGCCCCGCGCCGTCTTCCAGGCGATCGGCATGGAAGCCCCAGCCCGCGACCACGGCGCCGATGCCGGCATTGAAGTAGCCGGCCGACAGACGCTCCAGCGCCGCCGCACCCTGGATCAGGCCCCACACCT
>DAORNK010000035.1:2599-20763 GCA_035440985.1 Rubrivivax sp.
CCGCCGCAAAGGCACGATTGACGGTGGTCACGTCGCCCGGCTTCCATGCGTTCCACCGGCGGTTCATGGCCTCCAGCCCGCGCAGCACGGGCACGGCGGCGCGTGGCGGTGCGCGTTCTTCCAGCAGCAGGTCGACCGGCCCGCCGAAGAGTGCGCGACGCTCGTGCACGGCAGCACGTCCCGGCAGCAGCCAAAGGCCGGCGCTCAGGGCCAGCCACTGGCGGCGCTGCAGCGGTGCGGTCTCGACGAGGCTCATCGGCGGCTCAGTAGCGCATGCGCACGGCCAGCAGGGCCGCGTGCGCCCGATCACGTTCCTGGGCCAGTTGCGGCAGCAAGGACGAGGCCGCCGGAAGATCCTGGGCCCTGGCCTGGCGTTCCAGCGTCTCGCAAAGTGCCGAGAGCTGCGTCGCGCCGATGTTCTGCGTCACCGACAGGAAGCGGTGCGACAAGGCACGCAAGGCCTGGGCGTCGCCAGCCGCGTGCGCTTCGGTGATGCGCATGACCTGCGTCGCCGAGTCACCCAGGAACAGGTCGATCAACTCGCGCACCAGGCTGGGCTGGCTGGCATCCTGCATGGTCCGCAGGTGTTCCAGCCGTTGCGTGTCGAGCACGCCTGCATTCGCACGGGCCGCGTGGTCCCGCACGAGGATCGCCACCTGGTCCAGCACGGTGGCGAGGTCGGCCAGGTGGATGGGTTTGGCCAGGTAGCCGTCCATCCCGGCAGCCAGATAGGTTTCGCGGTCACCCGGCATCGCGTTGGCCGTCATCGCCACGATGCGCGGCAAACCGCCGACGCCGCGCTGGCGCACCATTTGGCGGGCCACCTCGACCCCGTCGAGTTCAGGCATCTGGATGTCCATCAGCACGACGTCGTAAGGCCGTTGCGCCACGGCCGCCAGCACCTGCCGGCCGTCGGCAGCGAGATCGGGCTGGTAGCCCAGGTGCTGCAGCAGCCGGTGGGCCACGCGCTGGTTCACGAGGTTGTCTTCGGCCAGCAACACACGCAGCGCCTGGCGCCGCGGTTGGCTTGACGCGGTGGCATCCGCGGCGGCCGGCAGCCGGCCGTCGACGACGGCCAGCAGCGTCGCGAACAGCTGGCTGACCTTGATCGGCTTGGACAGGCAGGCCGCCAGTTCCGCCTCGCGCCCGCTGTGCAGGTTCTGGCGCTGGCCCAGCGACGTGAGCATGACGATAGGCAGTTCGCGGGCCGTCCGGCGGCGCCGGATCTGCAAGGCCAGTTCGATACCGTCGATCTCGGGCATGCTCATGTCGAGTACGGCCAGATCGAAGTGCTCGCCATGGCGCACGCGGTCCAGGGCCTCCAGGGCCGAAGGGAAGGTGCTGGGCTCCAGGCCCCACCTCAGGGCCAGCTTGGTCAGGATCCGGCGGTTGGTCAGGTTGTCGTCCACCACCAGCAGACGCTTGCCCACCAGGGCGGGCACGTCGCTCTGGAGGAAGTCCGCTGGTTCGACCCCGGAGGCCTGCCGGACCAGCACGTGGAACGAAAAGACCGAGCCATGGCCAGGTTCGCTGTGGACCTCTACACCGCCGCCCATGAGTTCCGAGAGCCGCTTGCTGATGGCCAGACCCAGCCCCGTGCCGCCGTACTTGCGCGTGGTGGAAGCGTCCACCTGGGTGAAGCTCTGGAACAGGCGCGGCAATTCGTCCTGCGCGATGCCGATGCCGGTGTCCTTCACCGAAATTCGCAGCCGCCAGTCTTGGGCGTCGAGGGGCTGCGCCTCGACGGAGACGAAGACTTCACCCTGGTGGGTGAACTTCACCGCGTTGGACAGCAGGTTGACCAGCACCTGGCGGATGCGCGTCGCGTCACCAAGCAGGGATTCGGGCGTCCCTTCTTCGATCAGATAGGCCAGGTTGAGGCTCTTTTCCAGCGCGCGGGGCGTGACCAGGTCCAGCGACTCCTCGACACAGCGCCGCAGGTCGAATGGCAGGTGTTCGATCTCGAGCTTGCCGACATCGGCCTTCGAGTAGTCCAGGATGTCGTTGATGACCTCCAGCAGGGTCTCGCTGCTGGCCTTGATGGTGCGGGCGAAGTCGCGCTGATCCTCATTCAGCGGCGTATCCAGCAGCAGCGTGGTCATCCCGATGACGGCGTTCAGCGGCGTGCGGATCTCGTGGCTCATGTTGGCCAAGAACAGGCTCTTGGCACGCGCGGCGGACTCGGCCTCGGACATCGCGCGCTCCAGCGCCTGGCTCTGGCGATGGCTGTCGGTGATGTCGGTGACCGTGCCGATATGGCCATCGATCCGGCCATCGGCTCCGCGGCTGGCCACGGCGCTGCCCACGACCCAGGTTTCGCTGCCATCGGGCCGCAGGAAGCGAAAGCGCAACTCGAAGGGAGCCTGGTCGGCCACCGCAGCGCGCCAGGCCTGCTGCACGCCGGCCCGGTCGGCCGGGTGCACGCCGCGCAGCCAGCCGCTGCCAGCGGACTCCTCACCCGTCATGCCACTGATGCAGGTCCAGCGTTCGTTGACGTACCGGCAGCTCCCTGCCGCATCCGCCTGGAAGATGCCCACGGGTGCGGCGGCGGCCAGGCCCCTGAAGCGCGATTCGCTGTCGGCCAGCGCACGCTGCGACAGGCGTGTCGCACTGACATCGCGCACGATGGCCGTGAAGTAGGTCTGCCCGTCCAGTTCGACATGGGAGATCGACGCCTCGGCGTCGAAGCGCCGCCCATCGGCGCGCAGGCCCTGGATGTCCTGGCGCTCTCCCATGCGGCGCGCCGCCCGCTGCGCGAGGCCGAAAGCCCGCAGGTGGGCGGCGTGGCGTTCGCGCAGTTCGTCGGGCAGGAGCATGTGCAGGGGCTGGCCCAGCACCTGCGGCAACGAGTAGCCGAAGATGCGCCCGGCACCCTCGTTGAAGAGCACGATGCGCTGCTGGTCATCGGTGACGATGATGGCATCGTCGGCAATGGCCAGCAGGCGCGACAGCAATGCGCCCGAGCGCTGCGGGTCCAGTATGTTGAGCAGCGGGCGGTTCATCGACCGGTCCGGACCAGGGAAACCACGGCCTCACGACGGCCGGGTCGCGGCCGAATCGCCAAGGCAGGCTGCCGCTGGATGGCCGGACGCTGCCGCTTCCGGGAATTGCTGCACCGCACCCTTCTCACCTTTGGCAAGACCCGGGCCCTGGATGCCTTGAACCCGCATGCCCGTCGTGCCGCCACTCACCACCACATCTCCTCCCCACCTGAAGCACTGCCCTGGCCGGGGCAGCGAAAAGCGTGCCAGTCGTTCCGATCGCGCGCCCCGGCTGCCAGCGCCGGATCAGGTTTCGCCCTGGCCTTCCTCGAGCTTGCGATAGAGACTGGACAGCCCGATGCCCAGACGCTGCGACGCCAGGCGCCGATCGCCGCCCGCGTCCGCGATGGCACGTCGGATGAGCGAAAGCTCGAAGCGGCGCACCCGTTCACGCAGTGGCCCTTCGTCGCCTGCAGGCGTGTCTACCGCCTCGACCCGGGGTGCCAGGCGGGACACCTCGGGCGGCAGGTCGGCAACACGGATGCAGCCCCCGTCGGCCAGGATCGCGGCGCGGTGCAGCACGTTTTCGAGCTGGCGCACGTTGCCCGGCCAACTGAAGTTGACCAGCAGGTCCTCCGCTTCCGCATCCAGCGTCAACTGCTGATCCGCACCCGGTGGCACGACCCGCTGATCGATGAGGTGACGCAGCAGATCGGGGATGTCGCTGCGGCGCTCGCGCAGAGGCGGCATGGGAATCTGGAATACCGAGAGCCTGAAGAACAGGTCCTCCCGAAACCGGCCCTGCGCCACCATGGCTGCGAGGTCGCGGTTGGTGGCGGTGACGATGCGCGCATCCACCTTGCGGCTTTGCTCTGCGCCCAGCGGCCGGACTTCCTTGGCCTCCAGCACGTGCAGCAGCTTGGTCTGCAGCGCAAGCGGCAGTTCTCCGATCTCGTCCAGGAAGATGGTGCCGCGGTCCGCCTGCACGAACAGCCCCTTGCGCGGCCGATCGGCGCCGGTGAAAGCGCCCTTGGTGTGGCCGAAGAGTTCGCTTTCGATGAGATTCTCTGGAATGGCCCCGCAGTTGACGGCCACGAATGGGCCGTCGCAGCGCGACGAGAGCTCATGGATGCGGCGCGCGGCGACCCCTTTGCCGGTGCCGCTTTCACCGGTGATCAGGACCGTGCTCTCGGTGGGGGCGACCCGCGTCATCAGCCGATCCACGATCTGCATGCAGGGTGAGCGGAAGCTGAAGCTCTTCTGGGCGTTGCCCATCACCAGCGACCGCAGCGCCCGGTTTTCGGCGCGCAGACCGCGCAGCGATCCGATCTGTTCCAGCCGGTGCAGGATCTCCTCGTTGCGAACCGGCTTGGTGATGTAGTCCCAGGCCCCCGCCCGGATCGCGTCGATCGCCGAATCGACCGACGCGAAGGCGGTCACCATGATGAACGTGGCCTCGTGGCCGCGCGTGCGCGCCTCCTTGAGCAGCTCGATGCCGTCCATCACTGGCATGAAGACATCGCTGAGCACGACGTCAAAGGGCGCAGCCGCGAGCTTGGCCAGGGCCTCTGCCGCTGAACCCGCGGCCTCGACGGGGTACCCCGCCTTGGAGAGAGCCGACGACAACACCTGGCGGATGGCCGGCTCGTCGTCGACGACCAGCACATTCAGCTCGGGCATCGAATCAACCTTCGTCGCTGCCGGGTTCGGCAGGCAGACTCAATTTGATGCGCTGATGCGGTCCTTCGACTTGACCGAACGCAAGGCGGCCCCGCAGCGGCTCGACGACCGCGCGGCACAGCAGCAGGCTGCGCTGGACTTCCCCGCGCGAAAAATCGAGCACCGGCGCAAAGAACCACTGCACCGAAACGCCATCGCGCTCCGGCAAGGTAACCAGGCGGACCGTGGCCGGCGCATCGGGTCGGGCGACCAGGGTGTCGCAAACCAGCGAGAGGATGCGAAACAGCACTTGCTGGATGGCACTGCCCGAGCAGCGCACCGCGGGAAGTGCCGGATCGGTCTGCAGGTCGAAGACGAAACGGCGGTAGCGGCGGTCGAAGCCCATCATGCGGACAGCCTGCCCCAACAGCGCATTGACGTCCAGCCAGTCGAGTTCGTCCGAAGGCGGCGCCGCCACCTCCGCCAGATGGCGCGCCGCTTCACCCGCCCGCTGCGCCTGCGCCAGGATCAGCTGGGCACTCTGGGCCAGCTGTTCGGCCGAGGTGGAGCCGGCCGACGCCCGCAGATCCTGCGCCACACCGCTGATCACCGCCAGCGGGTTGTTGACCTCGTGGGCGACACCCGCGGCGAGCGCTCCGACGGCCAGCATCTTCTCGTGGTGGGAGCGACTCGCAGCGTCCAGCTGGATCCTCTGCTCGCGCTCATCCAAATCATGCGACAGGCGATTCACGGCCTGCATCAAGCGCCCGAGCTCGTCGCCACGCCGCACGGCCAGGTCGGTGCCGCGCGTGCCCTGCACGATCTGCCGGGCGTGGGCCTCCAGGCGGCGGATGTCACCGGTCAGGCGTGCCAGGTACCAGGCTCCAAAGGCCGCCAATGTCAGCAGGCCCAATGCGGCCAGGGACCAGGTCTGCACCGTCACGGAGTCGTACTGGCGCTGGTACCCCAGAGTGAGCGCCGCACGCTGGTCGGCCAGGCTCCGGTGGCGCGATTCCAGGTCTTCGGAAGCACGCGCAAGAGCCTGCCTCAGGTCCAGCCAACTGGCCCTGATGGGCGTTGCCAGCAGCGCCTGGTAGCTTTCCTCGATGGTCCGGTACAGGCGCAGGTAGGCAGGATCGTGACGCTGGAGATCGTCAAACAGCCGCGCGCAGGACTCCATGTAGAGACGCAACTCATGCGGCGACCCCAGTTCGGCAAGGCCGGCGTTGCTGGCCTCGCTGACGTCGACCAGGGCGCCAGCCACCGCCGCTTCGGTCAGGGCGAGTGCCTTTTCGTGGACGGTCAGGTGCTCCAGCGCGACCACGTTGTCCAGGATGCGTGCCCGCTCGCCGGCGATGTAGGAACCAGCGCCCAGCATGTAGGCCAGCAGCACGAGCGCGGCGATCAACCCCTGGGTGCGCAGCGACTGACGCAGCGGCAAGGGCGCATCGGCAGCCGGTGCTGACCCGGTCTTCACAGCGCAAAGGCCGAGCCGGCGAGGGCTTCGCCCGCCAGCAGATCCAGCAGACTGCCCAGAGAGATCAAGCCCATCGTCTGCGCCATTGTCCTTTCGTGGTTCCGCAACAGGCCGCGGCCGGCCCACTCGGGCAGCGAACACGCAACAAGCGTGCCCATGACCGGGTACCGATACCGTCTTACGCGCATCCGCCCAACCCGGCAAAAGGACGGAACACCGCTAAAGCGGCTTCTTGAAAGTGACCGCGCCACGCACCTTGCCCACGCCGATGCCCTGGGCCCGATCGTGGGGGTAGTCGTGGTGGATCTCATTGCGAACGGATTCCGAGATCTGCTCCGGGAGCCCGTGGCAGTGATTGCAGATCGGCAGCATGGGCAGGGCCCGCATGTAGCGAACGAACTTGCCATGGGGCTCGACGACGACCTCGTGATGTTCCAGACCTTCGGCCTTCTCACCGCGAGCCACACGGTCATCAAAGCTCATCAGCACCTTCTGCTCCCACGCGTCGCCCCAGCCCAGCACCGGATTGCGCGGCGTGAGCGTGACGCGAGTCACCCGGGCGCCGTATTTGCGGGAGACGGCGGATGCAATCTCGGGCACCGTGTACTTGCAGACCACGATGGCGCGCAGCGGCCCGCTGGCTTCGATCGCCTTCACCAGTTCGCCGCGCACGCTGCCCACCAATTCCGTGGTGGCCTTGCGGGCTTCTTCCAGCGCGGCTCGGGGCACTTCTTCGGCGCCCGCCACTGGGTGGCCCGCGCAAACCAGCAAGGCGACAAGCATCAGGGCACGGACAGATGACATGGCTGCACAGGGAAATCGGGACCACCATTCTGGGGCCGCAATGACTTTGCCGCCAACCCCAGGGACCGGGTGTTGGCTCCCCTCGAGCTACAGCAGCTAGAACAGTTGCCCGGCGTCCCGCCGCTTTCGCGCCCGCCACCGACCTCATCCGCGGCGCCGAACGCAGTCTCTGGAGAGCCTGTAGCGCACAGCGCAAGGCTTGTGCGGGCAGGGCCCGGAGCACCATGGCCGGCCGCCGAGGCCGGGTTCAAGGCCGCGGCAGCGCGTCGCCGGCCAGCAGTTGCTCGGCACGCGCCGAGTCGGCCTCCGACATCGGCAGCTGCGCGGGGGCCTGCTGTGCGCTGAGCAGGCTGCGCCAGAAGAGCGCGGCCCCGAGCAACAGCAACAGCGCCGGGCCGGCCCACAACAGCATGGTGCTCGGCTTGAGCGGTGGGCGGTAAAGCACGAAGTCGCCGTAGCGCTGCGTCATGTAGTCGATCACCTGGCGTTCGTCGCGGCCGCCGGCGAGCTGCTCGCGCACCTGGTTCTTCAGGTCGATGGCCAGCGGCGCGTGCGAGTCGGCCAGGCTCTGGTTCTGGCAGACCAGGCAGCGCAGTTCGGCCGCCAGGCGGTTGACCCGCAGCTCCAGGGCCGGGTCGGCGACCACGTCCCGGGCGGTGTCGGCCAGCGCCGCAACAGCCACCAGCATGGCCAGGCAGGCCGCCCACAGCGCCTTCATCCTTGCAGCCTCTGCACCAGCGGCCACACCTGGCGTTGCCAGACCTCGGGGGTCAGCGGGCCGATGTGCTTGAGCCGCACGACACCTTCGCGGTCGATGACGAAGGTCTCTGGAACGCCGTAGACGCCATAGTCGATCGAAACGCGACCGTCACGGTCGACAGCGATCGCCTGGTAAGGGTCGCCCAGCTTGCGCAACCATTCGTCGGCGGCACGCGGGTCATCCTTGTAGTTCAGGCCCACCACGGGCACCGCGTTCGCTCGCGCGGCATCGACGAGCAGCGGGTGCTCTTCACGGCAGGGCGCGCACCAGCTCGCCCAGACGTTGAGCAGCCAGACCTGCCCTTTCATCTGGGCCGGATCGAAGTCGGCCTTTGCGTTGCTGAGTTGCGGCAGCTTGAACGCCGGCGCCGGCTTGTCGATGAAGGGCGAGGGCACCTCGCGTGGCTTGAGCTTCAGCCCCACGCCCAGCAGCGTGCCGAGGCCGACGAAGAGCACCAGCGGGATGAAGAGCCGGCGCTTCATGCCGGGTGCACCTGGGCCGGCAGGACATCCACCTGTTTGACCTCGACTCGGTAGCGCCGATCGCTCAGCGCCAGCAGGCCGCCCAAAGCCATCACCAGCGCGCCGCCCCAGATCCAGCCCACGAAAGGCTTGTGATAGACGCGCACGGTCCAGGTCTTCTCGTCGAGCATTTCGCCCAGCGACACGTAGAGGTCACGCGTCAGCCCGGCGTCGATGGCCGCTTCGGTCATCGGCATGCCTTGCGTCTTGTACAGGCGCTTCTCGGGGTACAGGGTGAAGGGCGCGCCGCCACCGTCCGTGCGCTGCACGTCCACCACGCCGCGCGCCGCGATGTAGTTGGGCCCCGGGCGCTCGCTCGAACCCAGGAAGGTGAAGCGATAGGCACCGACGCTGACGCTGTCACCCACCGACATCCTCACGTCGCGCTCGGTCTCGTAGCCGCGGACCATCGTGACGCCGACGATGAAGACGCCCACGCCCAGGTGCGCCGCCACCATGCCCCAGAAGCTGCGTGGCTGGCGCAGCAACTGGCCCGCGCCGCCACGCGCACGCTGCAGCACCACCACCGCGCTGCTTGTGACGACCCAGGCTGCCAGCAGCAGGCCGAACGCAACCAGCGGACTCCAGCGCCCGGCCCACCAGGGCAGCAGGGCTGCGGCGGCCACGCTGGCCAGCGCCGGCCAGCGGAGCTGCTGTGCGATCTCGACCACCGAGGCCTGTTTCCAGCGCGCCAGTGGGCCGACGCCCATCAGCAGCACCACCGGCGCCATCAGCGGAACGAACACGGCTTCGAAGTAAGGCACGCCGACCGAGATCTTGCCCAGCCCCAGCGCATCCAGTGCCAGCGGGTACAGCGTGCCCAGCATGACGGCGCCGGTGGCGGCGCTCAACAACACGTTGTTCGACAGCAGCAGCGACTCGCGCGAGACGCGGTCGAAGCGCCCGGCGAACCCCACCGTGCCGGCGCGCCAGCCGAAAAGTGCGAGCGAGCCCCCGACCACCAGGAACAGGAAGCCGAGGATGAAGACCCCACGTGCCGGGTCCGTGGCGAAGGCATGCACGCTGGTCAGCACGCCTGAACGAACCAGGAACGTGCCGAGCAGGCTCAAGGAGAACGCCGCGATGGCCAGCAGCACGGTCCAGGCCTTGAAGGCACCGCGCTTTTCGGCCACGGCCAGCGAGTGCAGCAACGCGGTGCCGGCCAACCAGGGCATGAACGATGCGTTTTCCACCGGGTCCCAGAACCACCAGCCGCCCCAGCCGAGTTCGTAGTAGGCCCACCAGCTGCCGATGGCGATGCCCAGCGTGAGAAACAGCCAGGCCGCGGTCGTCCAGGGCCGCGACCAGCGTGCCCAGGCCGCGTCGAAGCGCCCCGCCAGCAGGGCGGCCACGGCAAATGCAAAGGCCACCGCAAAGCCCACGTAGCCCATGTACAGCAGTGGCGGGTGGATCACCATGCCCGGGTCCTGCAGCAGCGGGTTGAGCGAGCGGCCATCCAGCGCCGGCGGCAGCAGGCGCGCAAACGGATTGGAGGTCAGCAGGATGAACAGCAGCAGCCCGACCGAGACGAAGCCCATCACACCGAGCACGCGCGCGACCATCGCCAGTGGCAGCCGCCGGGACAGCAGGCTCACCGCGCAGGCCCAGCCGCACAACATGAACACCCACAGCAACATCGAGCCTTCATGGCTGCCCCAGGTGGCGGCGATGCGGTAGGGCAGCGGCAACTCGTCGTTGGAATGGCTCGCCACGTTGACAACCGAGAAGTCGTTGCCGATGAACGAAACCATCAGGCACGCAAAGGCCAGGGCGACGAAGACGAACTGCGCCTGGGCAGCCGGACGCGCCAGGGCCATCCACGGGCTGACACGGCGTGCGGCGCCGATGATGGGCAGGGTGGCCTGCACCAGCCCGATGGCCAGCGCCACCGCCAGTGCGAAATGGCCCAGTTCGGGAATCACGCCGGTACCCCTTGCAGGACCCTGTGCGACGCCACACGCCGGCGCACCAGGCATGCGGCGGCAGGCAAATGGGGGATGGCGGCATCGGACACAGGCCAGGGTGAGCAAGCGGCGTGCCGGCGTGCCGGCGTGCCCCTGAGAGCATGGGCGAAGCTGGCACGCGGCGTGCAGCCGGCCGGCTTCGATGAACCCTGACCGTCGAACCTGGCTGTCTGGCCTGTGCACCGCGGCCTTGGCCGGCTGCGGCAGCACGCCGGCCCCTGAAGCCCCCGTGGCATCACCGATGTGGCCGATGCCGCCCGAGCAGCCGCGCTACCGCTTTGAAGCAACCCTGCGCAACGCGGCCAGCCTGAAGGACGGCTCGCCGCTGGCCGAGTTCCGCCGCCTGGCCACGGGGGACGAGGAGTCCAAGGCCAGCTTTAGCAAACCACTGTCCGTCGCAGCCCGGGCCGGCCGCATCTACGTCTGCGACACGGAAGGCCGGCGCATCTTCGTCTTCGACGTTCCGCGACGGCGCGTCTTCCACTTCGGCGTGCGATTGCAGGGCGAGTTGAAGAAGCCATCGGGCATCGCCGTCGATGAGCGGGGTCGGGTCTACGTCGTCGACACCACGGCGCGCAGGTTGGTCATCTACGACGAGCTGGGGCTGTTCATCGGCCAGATCGACGGCGCAAGGGACTGGGTGCGGCCGACGGCGGTGGCCGTCAGCCCGCGTGGCGACCGCGTGTTCATCGTCGATACCGGTGGTGTCGAGAGCCAGAGCCACCAGCTGTGGCTCTACGACGAACAGGGCGTCCGGCGCGGCACGCTGGGCCGGCGCGGCGGCGGTGACGGCGAATTCAACTTGCCCGCCGACGCCGTGATGGCGCCCGATGGTCTCAGTCTGTGGGTGCTGGACGCCGGCAACTTCCGCGTCCAGTCTTTCGATCTGGACGGGCGATTCCGGC
The DNA here is from genome assembly GCA_035440985.1 of Rubrivivax sp. GTDB lineage: Bacteria > Pseudomonadota > Gammaproteobacteria > Burkholderiales > Burkholderiaceae_C > Rubrivivax. Next base: position 13,671 of record DAORNK010000035.1, read on the forward strand.
ACGCGTTCGGCTCGGTCGGCAATGGCCTGGGCCAGTTCGCGCGCCCACGGGGCCTGGCGGTCGACCGTGAAGGCCTGGTCTACGTGTGCGACTCCGCGTTCTGCAACGTGCAGGTGTTTCGGCCCGATGGCGCGTTGCTGCTGACCATCGGCAGCCGGGCCGCGCAGCGCGACAGCCCGGGGCGGTACCTGCTGCCGGCCAAGGTGGCCGTGGACGAAACCGGGCGGCTGTATGTCGTCGACCAGTACCTGCACAAGGTGGAGGTCATCCGCCGCCTGAACGACGCTGAAGGCCAGCGGCTCCAACGCGGCGCGCCGACCTGACGGCACCGCTGCCGAGTCTCGACTTTGGGAACGCGGGGCCCGAGTTCGGGAAGCCTTGCCCTGCGCGGGCAAAGCGCTTTTTGGAACGGAAATTGCAGGCAAGGGGCGTCGCCGTTGCCGGCACGGGAGACCACCATGACCGCGATCAAGAGCCAGGCCACCATCCTGCTGTGGCTGCTGTCGATGCTGCTCGGTGCCTCCGCCTGGGGGCAGGATGTACCGACCAAGTTCGAAAACCGCGATACCGTGGGCAAGACCCGGCACAACCTGTCGCAGCGCCAGGTCGGCGGCGGTGGACCGAACGGCGTGTTCATGGACTTCACGCGCAACGACTACAACGAAGTCTGCGTCTACTGCCACACGCCGCACGGGGCCAACACGACGGCACCCGGCGCACCCTTGTGGAACCGCACGATGCGGGTCAACACCTACCAGACCTACGACCTGCTGGGCAGTTCCAGCCTGAGCCAGCCGGTGACGCCACCGGGCATCAACTCGCTGACCTGCCTGTCATGTCACGATGGCACGACCGCGGTCGACTCGATCATCAACATGCCCGGTTCGGGCCGCTACAACACGGCGGCCAACCGCGATACGGTGCAGAACGACGCCTTCCTGGGCACCTGGGTCAACTCAAGCGGCGTGCAGGCCGCTTCTCACGGCCGCATCGGCACCGAATGCGTGGTCTGCCACAACGGCACCGGCGGACCGTCGATCGGCGCCACCGACTTCAGCGCTTTCAACATCGGCACCGACCTGCGCAACGATCACCCGGTGGGCGTTCGTTTCCCCACCGTCGCCGGCCCCGGCACCGACTGGAAGGACCCTGGTCGCAAGGAGTTGCGGCTGGCCTACTTCGACCACAACGGCAACCAGCGGGCCGACGCCAATGAAATCCGGCTGTACAACACCGGCGACGGCTACGAGGTCGAGTGCGCCTCGTGCCACGACCCGCACGGTGTGCCCTCGGCCGGCCCCGGCAGCACCTTCAATGCCACCTTTCTTCGCGTCAACAACATCGGCAGCGCGGTCTGCCTGACCTGCCACTCGAAGTGAAGGGCGGACCGCGGCCGCCTCTGCCGCGCTACTGCCGATAGAACACCCGCTGCACGTAGGCTGTGACGGCATCGATTTCGGCGGGCGCCAGCACATGCCGCCAGGCCGGCATCGAGGTCTCGGGCAGGCCCTCGCGAATCACACGGCGCAGCCGGTCGGGCGGCAGGCTCTGCACTGAGTACTGGGTCAGGTCACGTGCCTTGGGCTCCATGAACTGGCCGATCCAGTTCTTGCCGGTACCGTCCGCCCCATGGCAGAAGGCGCAGTTGGTTTGGAACAGGCGCTCGCCACGGCGTTGCTGGCGCGTCAGGCCCTCGACGCGCGGTGCGACTTCGTGCTTGGCGTAGACACTGGCACTGGACACGGCATCGGGCGGTGGCAGGTTGGCCTGCCCCGGCACGAAACCCATGCGCGGATACGACACCGGGCGCGAACTCCAGGCCGGGCCTTCGTCGTTGACCCTGGCACGGTCGTGGCAGGAAACGCAGCTGCCCATGAACAGGCGCCGTCCTTCGATCTGCTCCGGCGTAAGCTGCGCCACGGGTTGATCCAACGCCAGTTCGCCACGCGCAAAGGGGAAAGCCACCGCGTGGCGCTGGTGGTCGGGCCAACCGTTCTCGGCTGTGTGATAGGCGGTGTTGGCAGCCTTGTGCTGCACGAACTCGCGTTCGACGAACAGCGCGACCGCTTCCAGTTCGGCCGCCGACAGGATGCCGGTGAAGGACTTCATCGCCGTGCCGGGACGACCATGACGCAGCGCAGCTTCGATCTGGTCGCGGGTCAGTGCGCCTGGTTGGATCGCCTGGAAGTTGCGTGGACGTGGCACCAGATACGTTGCAGCCAGCGTCCTGGCGTCGCCGGAATAGCCGTGGCAGAAATAGCAGCGAAAGTTGTAGACCTTGCGCCCGGCCTCGTGCTGCTGATCAGCGCTGACGGCGGCCTCGACCGTGGGCGCCTGCGAGGCACCCGGCTGCGCCACCGCTGCCAGCAACACCATGCCCGCGCCAGCCACCGCTGCTGCCGCCGCCGCGCCACGCCAGCCCATCCTCAACGCCCGGGCGCCACCGCACCCACGGCTGCCGTCCTGCCCCGGATGAAGCTCTGGAACACATACTCGGACACATCGGCCATCTGTTGCGGCGTGCTGACCTTGTTCCAGGAGGGCATCTCGGTGCCGAGCTTGCCCTCCGAGACGGCGGCATAGAGGGCCAGACGGTTCAAGCGCGCGCGCGACGCGTCCTCGACGAAGTTGCGCGGCTTGGGGTTGATGAAGTAGGCGCGCGGCCCCTGCCCGTCGCCTCGGGCGCCATGGCAGGTCGCGCAGTTGGCGTTGTAAAAGGCACCCCCCCGCTTCGGGTCGCCCTTCAGGTCGTTGGGGAGGCCGACCGTCATGTCGACCCGCGGGGGGGTGGAAGCGTTGTCGGCTTCACGCCCGCCATGGGCCCGCGTGCCGGAAATGGGGCCGGTCTGAGCGGCGCTGCTGCCGAGCACGAAGGTGCTGTGCACGTACTCGGCCAGGCGCTGGATGTCGTTGTCCGACAACTGGGTCTTCCAGCCGACCATGGCCGTGCCTGGCCGGCCGTGGGCGATGACCGCCGCGATGCGCTCCTTGCTCAGTTCCTGCCTGGAGGCCACGCTGGTGAAGTCGCGCGGCAGCGTCGACAACGAACCCGAAGCGCGGCTCTTGCCGTTGCCCTTGTCGCCATGGCAGACCGAGCAGTAGTTGTGATAGAGCGCTGCGGCCTGCGCTGTCGGGCTTGCCGCTGAATCGCTGGTCGCGGCGGCGGTCTGTCCAGACCACTGGCCCAGCGCCAGGGTCAGCACCAGGCCCAGCAGCCGGGTCAGGTCGCGCAAGCGCATGTTCGGTCTCCGGAATGCATCACGGCACGGTCCGCTGCAAGTTCTCTGCCATTGAAGCGGCAGCGGGTTTGGCACGTCGTTTGCACAGGCTGCACCGATCGGCGGGGCACGAGCGCACCGTCACCACCATCAACCCAGGAGGACTTTGATGATTCACGCAAGGCTGCGACTGGCCTTTCTCACTTTCGGCATGGCCCTGGTCGGCACGGCCGCGGCAAACGATGGCAAGGCGGTGTACGACAAGACCTGCTTCGTCTGCCATGCCACCGGCGTGGCCGGCGCGCCCAAGCTCGGCAACAAGGCCGAGTGGGCGCCACGCGTCGGTGTCGGCAAGGACGCTCTGGTGAACACCGTGATCAAGGGCAAGGGTGGCATGCCACCTCGGGCCGGCGCAGCCAACCTCAAGGACGAAGAGATCAAGGCCGCGGTCGACTTCATGCTGGCCTCGTTGAAGTAGCACCCACGCCGATGACGACGCAGGCGCTGCCCACCCGTCGTGCGCTGATCGCCACCCTGGGCGCAGCCGCCTGGCTGGCCGGCTGTGCCCAGGCGCCGCCGGCGCCCGTCGCAACCTTCGTCGCACCGGTCTTCCCGCCACCACCGGAGCCGGCCCGCTTCGTCTGGGAACGTGTCATCCGTTCGTCGGGCGACATCGTCGCCGACGAGGGCGGCAACCTTCGTCGCATGCTCACCGGCGAAGAGCAGCGCGGCGATGCGCTGTCCAAACCCTATGCGGTGACGGTGCACCAGGGGCGCATCTTCGTCTCCGACACCGTGACGCGGTTCGTCCGCGTCTTCGACGTGCCCGCCGGCAAGGCCTACCGCATCGGTGACGACGACGGCGCGGGGCAACTGGTCAAGCCGATCGGGCTGGATGTCGATGCACAAGGCAACCTCTACGTGGCCGACATCGGAGCCAAGGCCGTGATGGTCTACGGCCCGGACCGCGTGTTCCTGCGCAAGGTCGGGGGCGAGAAGTGGTTCACCCGCCTGTCCAGCGTCACCGCCGATCCATCAGGTGCGCGCATCTACGCCGTCGACCTGGGCGGCGTCAGCTCCGAGCGGCACATGGTCCGCGTCTTCGACGCACGCAGCGGTGAACACCTGCAGGACATCGGAAAGCGCGGCACCGGCCCGGGCGAATTCAACCTGCCGCGCGATCTGGCGATCGGCAAGGATGGGCGGCTGTACGTCGTGGACGGCGGCAACTTCCGGGTTGTCGTGTTCGACAAGGAAGGCCGCTACCTGCACAGCTTTGGCAGCGTGGGCCGCCAGTTCGGTCAGTTCGCGCGGCCCAAGGAGATTGCGACCGATCTCGAAGGCAACGTCTACGTCGTCGACACGGCGTTCGGCAACTTCCAGATCTTCACCGCGGACGGCGAACTGCTGCTATTCGTCGGCGACCGCAGCGAACGCGACGGGCCGGCCAAGTACATGCTGCCTTCGGGTATCGCGGTGGACGAAGACGGCCGCATCTACATGGTCGACCAGTGGTTTCGCAAGATCGATGTCTTCCGCCCCGTTTCGCTCAAGGCGGACGGCGGTTGGCTGGCGCGGCGGCCGGCTGCGGCCGCCCGATGACCGGTCCGTCGGTTCCCGATCCCGGGAATGCACTCCAAGAAGCAAGAGGGCCTGGCCTTCTGCACCCAGGCAAGCGGTCATGGCACGGAACCTGCAGAACAGGCTGGTCGGGTTGGCATTGGGGAGTGCGCAGCCTGGCCTTGCGGGACCCATCGGATCAATCAACACTGGAGAGGGCGACATGAAATTGCCATGGCTAGATGGCCGGATGAAGTGGGGCACGGCGACCGTCCTGGCTGCCTTGTGGCTCACGCTGTCCGGCACGGCGTCAGCCGGAATTGCCGACACCAAACACAACCTCGGGAACACCTCGACCCAGACGAACCACGTCACGGGAACGGGCAATTCCGACACCACCACCAACGAGATCTGCGTGTTCTGTCACACGCCCCACGGCGCCGACGTGACGACCCCGAACGCGCCACCGCTGTGGAACAAGCGGCTCAACACCGGCGCCACCTACACCACCTATGCGACGCTGAACACGCCGTCACTCGATGGCGAAGTGCTGCCCGTGGGGTCGATCTCGGTGGCCTGCCTGTCCTGCCACGACGGCACGCAGGCGATGGACAACATCATCAATGCACCAGGATCCGGTGCCTATCAGGCCGATGGTGGCGGCGCCGACGGGCGTAACTACACCTGGACGGCGGCGGGGCCTGGTGGCCGGATGGCTGCCGGCATCGCCAACCTGGGCGAGAACCTGTCCAACGACCACCCGATCGGCATCCAGTACTGTGGTGGCGGCATCAGCGGCGCGGGCAACGCAACCTCGGGCACCTGCAAGGACGGCGACTTCGTCTCCAGCGCCGCCAGACTGAAGACGGCAGCAGGCGCAGGTGGCCAGCAGTTCTGGATCGAGACCGGTGCCGTCGCCGACGGCGTCAAGACGCGCACCGACCTGCCGCTGTACACCCGCACCTTTGCCAGCGGCGTCGGCCCCTCGGTCGAATGCGGTAGCTGCCATGACCCGCATGTCTCCGAAGGCCAGGCTGGCCCCAACGGCCAGACCGCGGGCGCGACCTTCCTGCGCATCTCCAACTCGGCCAGCGCCGTCTGCACGAGCTGCCACGTGAAGTAAGGGGCCCTTCCAACCGCACTCATCGGGGCCTGGCACGAAGGTGCCCGGCCCCGTTTTCGTCTGCTTGGTCTCGACCTCAGGAGTCTGTCCCATGCGTTACCCGGGTTGCGCGCCGAGTTGGTTGCTGGCGGCCGCGCTCACAGCCGCAGCGCCCGTCCTGGCACAACCGGCCGCACCAGCCGCTGCAGGGTCAGCACCCGCGGCCAAGGCCGCCAGCGGGCCGTTCGCGGTGGTCGGCGACGTCGTCATCAGCGCCGGCGACTACGAGCGCGCGCTGGCCGTGGCGATCCGGCGCAAGTACTACCACGCCAAACCGCCGGAAGCGGAGATGCCGAAGTTCCAGCGTGAAGTCGGTGACGACGTCATCAATCGCGTGCTGCTGCTGGCCGAGGCCCGCCGACGCGGCATCCAGCCCGATGCCGCCAGGATCCAGCAAACCATTGCCGGCTACGACGCCCAGTACAAGACCAGCGCGAACTGGGCCGCCAACCGCGACAAGATGCTGGCCGCGGTGGTGCCCCAGCTCGAAGGCGAAAGCCTGCTCGACCGCCTGGAGAAGCTGGTCAAGACCGTGTCGCCACCAGCCGAGCCCGTGGCACGCCAGTTCTACGAACAGAACAAGCAGCTGTTCGTCGAACCCGAACAGCTCAAGCTCAGCGTCATCCTGCTCAAGGTCGATCCAAGCTCGACACGTGCCGTCTGGCAGAGCGCTATGAACGAGGCCAAGGCGCTGCACCAGCGGCTGCTGGGCGGGGCCGATTTTGCCGAGCTGGCGCGGCTTCATTCGGGCGACCGCAGTGCGGCCCAAGGCGGCCAGATGGACTACACGCATCGCGGCATGCTGCCCGACGGCGTGCATGGCGTGGTCGACAAGCTCAAGCCCCGCGAGATTGCCGAGCCGGTGCAACTGCTGGAGGGCGTGGTCATCCTGCGTCTGGACGATCGCAAGCCCACCGTGCAGCGCAGCTTCGATCAGGTCAAGGTCCGCGCCGCCGAGCTCTGGCAGCGCCAGGAAGCCGAGTCGCAGTGGAAGAAGCTGATCGCTGAACTGCGTCGGGCCACGCCGATCCGTGTCGACGAGAGTCTGTATGCGCCGCTGCCACCTTCCAGCGAACGCCCGCGCGCGAGCTGAGGGCCGGCGCCGGGGCTGGCAGCGCACGATGAACCGTTGCCGACGGACAGGCACTCTGCG
>DAORNK010000036.1:0-20345 GCA_035440985.1 Rubrivivax sp.
CGCGGCGATGTGCGCCGCGCCAAGCTGTACTTCCTGCGTGAGCGCAGCGGCAAGTCGGCCCGCATCAAGGAAAAGCTGGCCTGACCCCGGCCGGCCCCGGCCCGTGCCAAGGCCTGACCTACTGCACAAGACCGCCCGAGGGCGGTCTTTGTCATTGATACCCGCCCGAGGGCGGTCTTTGTCATTGATCCGTCCGTGGCGGGTGACCCTCCGATGACGGCCCCGCGCATCGTCGACCCCAAGGCCGTGCCGGTGGCCGGTGTCGACGCGCACCTGCCGGCCGTGGCGCCGGCGGCGCTGACAGCTGACGCGCTGCGCAGCCGTTTTGCCGGGCTGCAGGGCTGGCAGCCCGAGATCCCGGGCGACGGACGTGCCTTCGTGGGCCGTGAGCCGGCCCACGCTGCGGTGCTCGTCCCCCTGGTGCAGCGCCCTCGGGGCCTGCACGTCCTGCTCACGCGACGCACCGATCACCTGCGCGACCACGCCGGCCAGATCAGCTTTCCGGGTGGCCGCGCCGAGCCCGAAGACAGCGATCCCGCCATCACGGCGTTGCGCGAGGCCGAGGAGGAAGTGGGCCTGCCGCGCAACCGCGTCACCGTCATCGGCCACATGCCGGTCTATACGACGATCACGCGCTACGAGGTCACCCCGGTCGTGGCCCTGGTGCAGCCGCCGTTCGAACTGACGCTGGATACCTTCGAGGTCGCCGAGGCGTTCGAGGTGCCGCTCGCCTTCCTGATGGATCCCGCCCACCACCGGCGGCACATCGTGCAGTTGGAGGGCGGGGCACGCCAGTTCCTTTCGATGCCCTGGCAAGGCCCGGGCGGCGACGGCGTGTCTCGCGAGTACTTCATCTGGGGCGCCACGGCTGCGATGCTGCGCAACCTGTACCGCCTGCTGGCCGGGTGAACCGGGCCTGCCCCTATCATTCCCGGCGATGAGCTTTTTCGCCGTCCTCTTTGCGCTGCTCATCGAGCAGCTCAAGCCGCTGCCGCGTGACAACTGGGTGCACCAGCACCTGGTTTCCTGGGTGCGCTGGACGGGTCGCAATTTCGACGCCGGCGAGACCCACCACCGCTGGGTGGTGTGGTGCGTGTCCGTGCTGGTCCCGGCGCTGCTGGCCGGTGGCGTGTACCTGCTGCTGGCGCATTTCAGCCTCATCCTGGCCCTGGCCTTCGATATCGGCCTGCTCTACCTGACCCTGGGGTTCCGCCAGTTCAGCCACTTCTTCACCGACATCCGCGACGCGCTGGACCGCGGTGACGAGGACCAGGCCCGGCGAGCGCTGGCCGAGTGGCGGCACCTGGACGCCAGCGAGCTGCCACGCACCGAGGTCCTGCGCCATGTGATCGAACACGCACTGCTGGCCGCCCACCGGCACGTGCTGGGTGTGTTCTTCTGGTTCGTCGTGCTCTCGGCCCTGGGCCTGGGCCCCATGGGTGCCGTGCTGTACCGGATGAGCGAGTTCAGCAGCCGCTACTGGGCCTATCGCCAAAGGGCGATGGACGCTCCGGCCAACAGCGAACTGCTGGCGCTGGCGCGCCGCTTGTTCGCCGTGCTCGACCACGTGCCGGCGCGGCTGACGGCGTTCGGTTTTGCCGTGGTCGGCAACTTCGAGGAAGCCGTCGCGAGCTGGCGCCGCGACGCCGGCCTTTGGCAGCAGCCGAACGAAGGCGTCTTGCTGGCCGCGGCGGCCGGCGCCCTGGGCGTGCAATTGGGCGGCGCGGCGGCGCCCGGTGTCACGCCGGATCGATCCAAGACCTTCAACGCGGGCAGCGAGGACGGCAGCGCCCAGGCCCAGGGCTCCACCGCTGGCGCGCCGGCACAGGTGGGCCACCTGCACAGCGTGGTGGGCCTGGTCTGGCGCTCGGTCGTGCTGTGGATGCTGCTGCTGGCCCTGCTGACGCTGGCCAACGTGCTGGGGTAGGCCGCTGCCGGCTACCAGCGCTTGACCGACAGCTCCTCGAACAAGGCCTCGTAGATGCGCTGCCGCTGCAGGCTGATGGCACCGCGTTCGATGGCCTCGCGCACGCCGCAACCGGGTTCGTGCCGGTGGCTGCAGTTGTGGAACCGGCAGTGGCCCAGTGCCGCCGCATAGTCGGGCATCAGCCCGGCCAGCGCTTCCGGCGCGATCTGGCGCAGACCGAATTCCTGGAACCCGGGTGAATCGATCAGCGCGCCTTGCCGCGCCGCGTCCAGCCAGTACCAGCTGGTGCTGGTGGTGGTGTGGCGGCCGGCCGCCAGCGCCAGCGAGATCTCGCCCACCTGGGCGGCGGCCTCGGGAACCAGCAGGTTGATCAGGGTGCTCTTGCCCATGCCGCTGGGGCCCAGCACCAGGGTCACCCGGCCCCTCAGGCGCTCCATCAGGCGGGCACGGCTGGCTTGGGGATCGGCCTTCAGTGACAGCTCCATCACCTCCACCCCCATCGCGCGGTAGGGCTCGAGCCGGCTGCGCGCCGCGGCGGCACTGTGCAGGTCGATCTTGTTCAGGCCGACCAGCGCGGGAATGCCCGCGGCCTGCGCCGCGATGAGGGCGCGTGTGAGCTGCGACTCACCGAACACCGGCTCGGCGGCCACCAGCACCAGCAGCAGGTCCAGGTTGGCGGCGAAGGACTTGGTGCGCCATTCGTCCTGGCGAAAAAGCAGGTTGCGGCGCGGTTCCAGGTGTTCGATCACGCCGCCGTCGCCGGTGGCCTGCCAGCGCACATGGTCGCCGACCACGAGCTCGCTCTTCTTGCCGCGCGGGTGGCACATCACCCGCTCGCCGTCGGGGGTCTCCACGACCACGTGGCGGCCGTGCGCGGCCACGACGAGGCCCAGGTCCAGCGCTGGGTGGGCGGTCAAGCGGGGTCGCGCCGCAACAATGCGTCGACCTTGGCCGCGCAGATGAAGTCGTTCACCGAGATGCCACCCACCGAGTGGGTGTTGAAGCGCACCGTGCAGCGACCATAGGCGATGGCCAGATCGGGGTGGTGGTCTTCCGCATGGGCCACCCACGCCACGGCGTTGACGAAGGCCATCGTGTGATGAAAGTCGGGGAAGCCGAAGCACTTCTGGATCGCCCCGGCCTCCAGTGTCCAGCCCGGCACCCGCGCCAGGTGGGCCTGGATCTCGGCCGTGGACATCGCTGGCTGGCCTTCCAGCGGCAGGCAGTGGCGGCGGGCCAACTCGTCCATCTCAAACCGCCACCGAGGCTAGCCCAGGGGCGGGCAAGGCGGCCAGCCGTTCGGAAGCCGGTGGGTGCGAGTAGTAGAAGCGCACGTACAGCGGGTCCGGTGTCAGCGTGGCCGCATTGTCTTCGTGCAGCTTGAGCAGCGCGTTGGCCAGGTCGGACCCGTTGGCCTGGGCGCAGGCGTAGGCATCGGCCTGGAATTCGTCGCGCCGTGAGAGCTGCGCCAGCAGTGGCGCGACGAAGAAGCCGAACGGCGGCATCGCCAGCATGAACAGCACCAGCGCCAGCGCATCGTTGGGGGCCGTCAGGTTGGGGCGCACGCCCAGCCCGGCGTAGAAGCCGCTCTGCCCGGCCAGCCAACCCAGCAAGGCCAGCCCGGCCAGGCTCAGCGCGAAGATGCCCAGCAAGCGCTTGAGCACGTGCTTGTGCTTGAAGTGGCCAAGCTCGTGCGCCAGCACGGCTTCCACTTCGCCGGGCGACAGCCGCTGCAGCAGCGTGTCGAAGAAGACGACGCGCTTGGATCGGCCCAGCCCGGTGAAGTAGGCATTGGCATGGGCCGAGCGCCGGCTTCCATCCATCACGAAGAGACCCTTGGCGGCAAAGCCGCAACGCTGCATCAAGGCCTGGACCCGCGACCGGAGGGCCTCGTCGGGCAGGGGCTCGAACTTGTTGAACAGCGGCGCGATCACCGTCGGGTACAACACCATCAGCACGAGGTTGAAGGCCACCCAGGCCAGCCAGGCCCAGAACCACCACCGTCCGCCCGACACGTCCATGATCCACAGGATCAGTGCGGCCAGCGGCAGGCCGATCAGTGCGCCTAGTGCCGCGCCCTTGGCCAGGTCGGCCAGCCACAGGCCCAGCGTCATCCGGTTGAAGCCGAATCGCTGTTCTATGCGAAAGCTGCTGTACCAGTCCAGGGGCAGTTCGATGAGGCTGCCGATGAGGGCGAAGCCTGCCAGCAGCGCCAACTGGTAGGCCATCGGGCCCCATGCCGGCAGCACCGTGCCGCGCAGCAAGCCGTTCAGCGTATCCAGCCCGCCCAGCAGGGTCCAGCCCAGCAGCACGGCGCTGGCTATGGCCGTGGTGAGGAGGCCGAAACGGCCCTTGGCCAGCGTGTAGTCGGCAGCCTTCTGGTGCGCTGCCAGGCTCACGGTGGCGGCAAAGGCCGGTGGCACCTGGCCGCGGTGGGCGGCCACATGGCGCATCTGCCGGGTGGCCAGCCAGAACTTGATGGCCAGCGACAGCAGCAGCGCGGTGGTGAAAGCCAGGGTCATGACGGGAGCTTGCATGGGCCGCGAGTGTAGGCTTGGGCGAGAATCGACACTTCCCGCACTGGCATCGGCCCATGACGCAAATCGCACTTCCCTCCAGCGACCAGAACCTGGTCTGGATCGACCTGGAAATGACCGGGCTGCTGCCCGATCAGGACCGCATCATCGAGATCGCCGTGGTCGTCACCGACCCCTTGCTGACCCTGCGCGTCGAAGGCCCGGTGTTCGCCGTCCACCAGAGCGACGCCGTGCTGGATGCGATGGACAACTGGAACAAGGGCACGCACGGCAAGAGCGGCCTGACGGAACGCGTGCGCGCCTCCACGGTGGACGAAGCCGCGGCCGAGGAGCAGGTGATCGCCTTTCTCCGGCAGTACGTGCCCAAGGGCAAGAGCCCGATGTGCGGCAACAGCATCTGCCAGGACCGTCGTTTCCTGGCCCGCTACATGCCTGCCCTGGAGGCCTTCTTCCACTACCGCAACCTGGATGTGAGCACACTCAAGGAGCTGGCGCGGCGCTGGAAGCCCGAGGTGCTGGACAGCTTCAGGAAGGCCCAGGCGCACACCGCGCTGGCCGACATCCACGAGTCGATCGACGAGCTGATGCACTACCGCCGCTTCCTGCTGTCCGTCTGAAGCGTTGCGGCCGGCGGGGGCTGTCACACCGCTGTCGCATCCGCTTCATAGACTGGGGTGATGATCGAAGACCCACGCGCCGCGCCGGCCGTCGAGCCGGCGGCCGTTGTGCCCTTGCTCAACCGCGAGCGGGCCATCCTGCAGTTCAATCGGCGCGTGCTGGCACAGGTGCAGCGCGAGGACGTGCCCCTGCTGGAGCGTCTGCGCTACGTGACCATCGTCTCGTCCAACCTGGATGAGTTCTTCGAAGTGCGGGTGGCCGATCTGGTGGAAGCCAGCCGCCGGCCGGGCTCGGGCGTCTCCCGGCAAGAGCTGCAGCAGGTGGCGGCCGCGGCCCACCAACTGGTCGACGACCAGTACGCGCTGTTCAACGACCAGGTCATGCCGGCGCTGCAGCGCCAGGGCATCGTGGTGCTCAACCACGCCGAACGCGACGCAGCGCAGCGCCACTGGGTCAAGCGCTTCTTCGAGACCCAGGTGCGGCCCCTTCTGGTGCCGGTGAGCCTGGACCCCAGCCACCCCTTCCCGCAGGTCGCCAACAAGTCGCTGAACTTCATCGCCCGCCTGGGCGGGCGCGATGTCTTCGGCCGCGAGAACCTGATCGCCATCGTCAAGGTGCCGCGCGTGCTGCCGCGTGTGATCCGCCTGCCCGATGCACTGTGTGGCCGCCGGCAGGGGTTCGTCTTGCTGACCAGTGTCATACGGGCCCACCTGGCCGAATTGTTTCCGGGACGCACGGTCGAGTCCTTCTCGCAGTTTCGGGTGACGCGCGACTCCGACCTCGACGTGGACGAGGACGACGTCACCAACCTGCGCCAGGCCCTGCGCAGCGGTCTGAGCACGCGCCACTACGGTCAGGCGCTGCGCCTGGAAGTGGTCGCCAGCTGCCCCAGCGATCTGCACGACTTCCTGCTCGGCCAGTTCGGCCTGCCCAGCCAGGCCCTGTACAAGGTCAACGGGCCGGTGAACCTGGTGCGGCTGAACCAGCTCATCGATCAGGCGGACGGGGCGGCGTTGCGCTTCCCTCGCTTCGACCCGCACTGGCCGGAAGTGGCGTGGCCGCGCGCGCAGTCGGTCTTCGAGCGGCTGCGGCAAGGGGACGTGCTGCTGCACCACCCGTTCCAGAGTTTCGAGCCGGTAGTGCAATTCCTGCGCGAATCGGTGCACGACCCCGAGGTGCTGGCCATCAAGCAGACGATCTATCGCACCGGTGCGCAGAGCGTGCTGATGGACCTGCTCATCGAGGCCGTGCGCCGGGACAAGGAAGTGCTGGTGGTGGTGGAACTGAAGGCCCGCTTCGACGAAGAAGCCAATATCAACTGGGCCGAACGCCTGGAGGCCGTGGGCGCCCAGGTCGTCTACGGCGTGGTGGGCCTGAAGACGCATGCCAAGCTGCTGCTGGTGACGCGCCGCGAGGGAGCGCAGCTGCGCCGCTACGCCCACCTGTCCACCGGCAACTACAACCCCGGCACCGCCAGGCTGTACACCGACGTGGGCATGCTCACCGCGGACGCCGGGATGACCGCCGATGCCGATCGGGTCTTCCTGCAACTGGCCAGCCAGACGCGCGCGGCCATGCCGCGCCACCTGCTGACGGCACCGTTCCAGCTGCATCGCCGGCTGCTGGGGCATCTGCTGCAGGTTGCTCTGGCCGCGCAGCGCGGCCAGCCCGCGCGCATCGTGGTCAAGGTCAATGCGCTCACCGATCCGGCGCTGATCCAGGCGCTGGTGCGGGCCAGCCAGGCCGGCGCGCGCATCGACCTGATCGTGCGCGGCGCCTGCATGCTGCCACCCGGCCTGACCGGCAGCACGCACAACATCCGCGTGCGGTCCGTCGTCGGCCGCTTCCTGGAGCACTCGCGCGTGCTGTACTTCAGCTGGGGGCCCGGCCCCGACGACGAGATCCTGTACCTGAGCAGTGCCGATTGGATGAGCCGCAACATGTTCCGCCGCGTGGAGGTGGCCTGGCCGTTGCGTGACCCGGCGCTGCGCCGCCGAGCCATCGACGAGATGCTGGTGCCCTATCTGCACGACGCATGCGAAGCCTGGCAGATGGACGCCCAGGGCGACTACACGCGCGTGGGCGAGCACGGGCCGAGCGCCCAACGTGCGCTCGTGCAACGCTTCACCCTGACCTGATCGAGGACCCCGCATGGATCTGATCCTCTGGCGTCACGCCGAAGCCATCGAAGCGCAGGACCCGATCGAGGACCTCGACCGTGCCCTGACGCCCAAGGGCGAACGCCAGGCGCAGCGCATGGCCGGCTGGCTCAACCGGCAGCTGCCCTCGTCGGCCCGGGTGTTGGTCAGCCCCTCCCGCCGTGCCCAGCAGACCGCGGCGGCGCTGGACCGCAAGCTGCGCACTCACCCGGCACTGGCGCCCGACGCCACGGTGGAAGCCCTGCTGCATGCCGTGCGCTGGCCGGAAGCCAAGGAACCCGTTCTCGTGGTCGGCCACCAGCCGACCCTGGGCCTGGCGGCGGCCTACCTGCTGTCGGGCCAGCCGCTGGCCTGGTCCGTGCGCAAGGGCGGCGTGTGGTGGTTGCGCGGCCGCGAACGTGACGGCGAGCTGCAGGTCGTGCTGCAAGCCGTGCTGGCGCCCGAACTGATCTGACGCCCGAAGCGCACCCCGCGCGGGTTGCTCAGACCCCGGGTACCACGACGCGCAGCGGCCCGCTGCGCGCCCAGGTGGCGGCCTCTTCCTGCAGCAGGAACAGCGTGCGCGGGTTGGCCTTGGCCCAGGCACCGCGAAACGCCAGCTGCGCCTCGCGCTGGCGCGGACGCAGGCCGATGGCCAGGGGATCGACGTTGCGGCGTGCATGGCACTTGATGACGGCCAGGCGCAGGCACAGGACCTGCCAGGCAAAGGTCTCGCTGGCCAGTTGCGGCTCGATCTTGCGCAGGCCACCACGCTGGCCCAGCACCAGCTCGCCCAACCGACGCTGCTGACTCTGCGAGAAGCCTGCCGCATCGACGTGGGCCAGCAGGTAGGCGCTGTGGCGGTGGTGGTCGTGGTGCGACACCATCAGGCCGATCTCGTGCAGCGCGCAGGCCCAGCCCAGTTCACGGCGGGTCTCGGCGTCGGCGTCGGGTATGGCCGCGTCGAACAGGCCCAGCGCTAGGCCCGCCACACGCTGTGCCTGCGCGGTGTCCACCATGAAGCGCCGCTGCAGTTCGGCCACCGAGGCCTCGCGGATGTCCTGTGGTCGCCCGCGCTGCGGCGTGTGCAGGCGCTCCTGCAGGTCGATCACCACGCCCTGGCGCAGTGCCCCCTTGGCGGGCCACAGTTCGTCGATGCCGAAGTGCGTGGCCAGCGTGTACAGGATGGCCAGGCCGCCGGGCAGCACGGCGCGGCGGTCCGGTCGCAGGCCGGGCAGTTCGATGCGCTCCACCTGGCCGGCCTGCAGGCAGCGTTCGATGCACCAGCGCAGCCCATCGGGTGTGATGCGGCCGTCGGACTGGCCGGCGGCCTGCAGCAGTTGCGAGACAGCGCCCGCCGTACCCGACGAGCCGAGGGCCTGGGTCCAGTTCTGCGGGGCGAAGGGCTGCAGGGCTTCTTCGAGTTCGGCACCGGCGGCCACCTGAGCCTGGCGGAAGCCTTCGCGTGTGATGTTCCCGCCGGCGAAGAAGCGCATCGACAGGCTCACGCAGCCCACGGCGAAGCTCTCGGCCACCAGCGGCTTGCGCCCCTCGCCGAGGATCATCTCCGTGGAGCGCCCGCCTATGTCCACCACCAGGCGACGCTGAGGGCCGGGCTGCATCGCGGCCACGCCGGCATAGATCAGGCGCGCCTCTTCGCGGCCCGAGATGACCTCGATCGGAAAGCCCAGGGCTTCCTGGGCGCGCAGCAGGAAGGCGTTGCGGTTGCGGGCCTCACGCAGCGTCTGGGTGGCCACGGCGCGCACCTGGGCAGGCTGGAAGCCGGCCAAGCGCGCGGCGAAACGCCGCAGGCAGGCCAGGCCGCGCTGCGCGGCTTCGTCGGTCAGCAGGCCGTTGGCGTCCAGGCCCGCTCCCAGGCGCACGGTCTCCTTCAGGTAGTCCACGCGGCGGTAGCGCCCCAGGTGGCCGTGCGGCAGCAGGCCGATCTCCAGCCGGAAGCTGTTGGAGCCCATGTCGACGGCGGCCAGGGGGCTGCCGGCACTCGATGCCGCGGCGCGTGAATCCATGTGACGATGCTACCCGGGCGGCTCTCCTATACTGCCGGCCCCCTTCAACCCAGCCAGGAGAAAACCGTGATGCAGCAGGAGATCGACAGCCTCGTCCCCGCACGTGGACCCTACACGCGGCGCGATGTGATGCGCGGCGCGGTGGGTACCGGCTTTGCCGCCGCCGTGCTGCCTGTGGTGGCGCAAACCGTGGTCAAGACCGACAGCGCCGGTCTGACCGCCGGCGAGGTGACCATCCCGGTCGGTGACTTCAAGATGCCGGCCTATCGTGCAGCGCCGGCCGGTGCCACCGGGCTGCCGGTGGTGCTGGTGGCCAGCGAGATCTTTGGCGTGCACGAGCACATCGCCGATGTGGCGCGACGCTTGGCCAAGGCGGGCTATATGGCCATCGCGCCTGAACTGTTCGTGCGCCAGGGTGATGCCGGCAGCTATGGTGAGATTGCCAAGCTGGTGAGCGAGGTCGTGGCCAAGGCATCCGATGCGCAGGTCATGGGTGACCTGGACGCGACCGTGGCCTGGGCGAAGGGGCAGGGTGCGGACACCTCGCGCCTGGGCATCACCGGCTTCTGCTGGGGCGGCCGCACCACCCTGATGTACGCCGCCCACAATCCGGCAGTCAAGGCTGCCGTGGCCTGGTATGGACCGGTGGCGCGTGCCTACTACCCTGGCGACAAGACCGCACTGGACGTGGCCGGCCGCATCAAGGCGGCCGTGCTGGGGCTGTACGGCGCCGCCGACGGTGGCATCCCCAACGATACGGTCGAGAAGATGCGTGATGCGCTCAAGGCGGCCGGCAACACCAGGTCGGAGTTCGTGCTCTACCCCGACACGCCGCACGCCTTCCACGCCGACTACCGGCCGAGTTACCGCAAGCAGGCCGCCGAAGACGGCTGGAAGCGCTGCCTGGCCTGGTTCAAGGCCAACGGCCTGTCCTGACCGATCGTCACCCCTTCCCGCCGCGGCCACCGGCGGGGAGGCCGGCGCTGCGGGTGCTCAGCGCACCACCAGCACCGGGACCGTGCTGTGGGTGAGCACCTTCTGCGTTTCACTGCCCAGCAGCAGTGCACTCATGCCGCGGCGGCCGTGCGAGGCCATCACGATCAGGTCGCACTCCTGTGCCTTGCCGTGGTCCAGGATGGCTTCCCAGGGATGCAGGCCTTCCAGGGAATGGGCATGGCAGCGCACGCCTGCCGCGGCCGCCGCATCGGCTACGGCCTTGACGCGTGCTGCGGCCACGCGTTCCTGGGCATCCAGGAACTCCTGCGGCGGCACGGGCTGCATCTCGGAGATGGCGCTGTAGGGGAAGGGCTCCTTCACGGCCAGCGCAAAAACCTCTGCGCCGGTCAGCTTGGCCATCGCGATGGCCGATTGCACGGCCTTGCTGGTGATGTCGGAGCCGTCGGTCGGAACCAGGATGCGCTTGTACATGATATGTCCTCTCTTGGAGTGGTCTGTGATGCCGCGCCGGGCGGCTGATCCAGAGGCGGCACCTGTGTTGGAGTGTCACGCAGCTTCAAGTGTTGCGCCCCGGGCATGCCTGGGCTTGATGCGCATCAACGTGCGTGTCAGCCGCGGGCCACGGGGCGGAAGGCGTCGCTGCACCATTCGCTCCAGCTGCCGGCATACAGTGTGCTGATGCCCAGCCCGGCGTGCAGCATCGCCAGCAGGTTGTGGCAGGCGGTGACGCCCGAACCGCACTGCTGGACAGCGGTCTGTCCCCCGGCACCCAGGGCCGTGAAGTCGGCGTGCAACTGCGCCGCCGGCTTGAAGCGCCCGTCGGCGCCGAGGTTGTCCTTGAAGAAGCGCAACGTCGCGCCCGGAATGTGGCCGGCCACCGGGTCCAGCGGTTCGACTTCGCCGCGAAAGCGTTCGCCCGCGCGGGCGTCCAGCAACTGGAGCGAGCCATCCTGCACGCGGGCCAGGCTGGCCAGCAACTGCGGCGTCGTGATGACAGGCATGCCTGGCGTGATCGTCGCCGGATAGGGCGGGGCGTCCGGCGCCACCGGCAGGTCGGTGACCAGCCTTCCGCCTGCGGCCAGCCAGGCGGCGCGCCCGCCGTCCAGCACCGCCACGCCGGGGTGCCCCAGCCAGCGCAGCAGCCACCAGGCCCGCGCGGCATAGGGCAGGCCCTGGTCATCGTAGGACACCACCTGCACGCCGGGTCGTACCCCCCAGCGGCCGGCCACCCGGGCCAGGGCCTGGCGATCAGGCAGCGGATGGCGGCCGTTGCGGCCGTTCTTGGGGCCCGAGAGATCGCGGTCCAGATGCGCGTAGTGCGCCCCGGGCAGGTGACCGGCGGCGTAGGCGCGTTCGCCGGCCGAGGTGTCGCCCAGATCGAAGCTGCAGTCCAGCACCACGAGTGGCGCGCCACCCGCTTGCATGGCCATCAGTTCGGTGGCGGAAATCAGGGTCTCGTGCTGCATGGAGGTGTAGCCTTCAGGTTGGGGTCGGGCCGGGGTCACCCTTGACCGCGGCGGGGCGCAGGAAACTGGCGCCAACGCCGGCGCCGATGATCAGGAGCATGCCGGCCATCGCCATCGGGGTGACCGGATCGTCGAACAGCCAGACGCCAAACGCGAAGCCGAAGACGATGCCCGTGTACTGCAGCGCAGCAACGCCCAGCGTGGCTCCGGTGGCGTAGGCGCGGGTCATCATCCACTGTGCCACCGTGGCCGTCGTGCCGATGGCCAGCAGCAGGGCGATGCCACGCGGCGTGTGCGCGTGGGGTCCACCCATCAGCATCATCAGCAAGCCTCCCGCTACGATGCCCGAGGCCGAGAAATAGAACACCACCCGTTCACCGGGTTCGCCGGCCCGGCCAAGGGCGGTGACCTGCAGATAGGCCGTGGCGGAGAGCACGCCCGACAGCAGGCCCATCAGGCCGTGCCAAAGCTGGTCCTGCTCGATGGTGGGGCGCAGGATCAGCGCCACGCCGGCAAAGCCGGCCATCACGGCCAGCACCAGACGGTAGTCGGGTCCGCTGCGGGCGGGGCCCAGCAGCACGGCGCCGCCGATCAGGAACAGGGCGATCCACACCGAAGACATGTAGTTCAGCGTCATCGCGGTGGCCAGCGGCAGCCCGGCGATCGAATAGAACCACAGGCACAGGGCCGTGATCCCGCCCACACAGCGGCCCAGGTGCATCAGCGGCACCGGGGTGCGCCAGTCCACGCGTTGCCAGCGCATCGCGACCAGCATCAGCAGGAATCCCAGCACCGACCTGTACAGCACGATCTCGCCGGCGCTGTAGGCGGTCGACGCGTACTTCACGCACACGCCCATCGCGGCGAACAGCAGCGACGCGCTGAGCATCAGCCACGACGCCGACATCAGGCGCTGAGCGGCTCCATGCCCATGCGTCGGCGGTACCACTCATGGAAGTGCTGCATGCCGTCTTCCATCGGGCTCTGGTAGGGGCCGACCTCGTTGTCGCCCCTCTCCAGCAGGGCCAGGCGGCCGGCGTCCATGCGCAGGGCGATCTCGTCGTCCTCGACGCAGGTCTCCATGTAGGCGGCCTGCTGGGCCTGCATGAGTTCAGGCTCGAACGCGGCGACCTCTTCCGGGTAGAAGAACTCCACCAGGTTCAGCGTCTTGCGCGGCCCGCGCGGAAACAGCGACGAGACCACCAGCACCTGCGGGTACCACTCCACCATCACGGTCGGGTAGTAAGTCAGCCAGACCGCGCCGCGTGCCGGCGCCTGGCCGCGCGTGAACTGCAGCAACTGCTCCTGCCAGCGGCGGTAGGCCGGCGAACCGGCCCGGGACAGCGCCTGGTTCACGCCGACCGTCTGCACCGAGTGGTGCCGGCCCAGCTCCCAGCTCAGATCGTCACAGGTGACGAACTGCCCCAGTCCCGGATGGAAGGGGCCGACGTGGTAGTCCTCGAGGTAGACCTCGATGAAGGTCTTCCAGTTGTAGTCGCATTCGTGCAGATGGGTCTGGCCATAGACGTAGCCACTGAAGTCGAAATCGCTGGCCCGGCCCAGGGCAGAGAGGTCGGCGCCGACGTCGCAGCCGTTGCCCTCGAACAACAGCCCTTGCCAGTTCTGCACCGGGTAGTTGCGCAGGTTCAGGCAGGGGTCCTGCGCGAAGTGCGGCGCCCCCAGCAGCTTGCCGTCCAGCCCATAGGTCCAGCGGTGCAGGGGGCAGACGATGTGGGCTCCCGCGTTGCCGCGGCCCTTGAGCATCACGGCCTGGCGGTGGCGGCAGACGTTGGAGACCAGCGCCACCCCCCCCTGTGCACTGCGCACGAGGGCCCGGCCTTCGCCTTCCTGGGCCAGCGCCAGGTGGTCGCCGGGCTGGGGCACGGCCAACTCGTGCCCCAGATAGCGGGGTGATTGCTGAAAGATGAGGTCCTGTTCGCGGCGGAACAGGTCATCGTCGAAATAGCTGGATACCGGTAGTTGAAAGCGGCTGCGCTCTAGAGCTTCAAGCGAGATGCTCAGGTCCGACATGATCCAACCGGATCCTCCTAGGCTGATGACGGTGCAGGCCGCCGTGCTGTCGCGGCCTGGCAAGGCCCCGGGGTCGTACACCCCCGGGGGACTTCTTGGGGACCGGAATTCTAGCCCGGGGGGTGTGGGCAGGGCTGCCCAGGAGCGTGGGTCGCATCAAGGCCACCCTGCCAACGCGGCTCCGAGGCGCCGGTGCCGGGGGCATTGTCTAGAATCCCGGGTTGCATTCGACTCTCTCTCATGGCGCGTCAAGCGAACTCCACCCCCAAAGAACCGGCCAGCTACGAACTGGCGCTGGCCGAGCTGGACCGCCTGGTGCAGCAGATGGAAGGGGGACAACTGCCACTGGACCAACTGCTGGATGCCTACCGGCGCGGCGCGGAACTGCTGGCGTTCTGCCGCGCCCGGCTGCAGGCGGTCGAAGAACAGGTCAAGCTGCTCGAAGACGGACAGCTCAAGCCCTGGGACGCCGCATGACGGCCCCCGCGGCCCATGGCGCGGCAACAGCAGCGCAGCCGCCGGTCGCCTACGAAGCCTGGGCGCAAGCCGAGCTGCATGCGGTGGAATCCGCGCTGATGGCCTGGGTGCCCGCCGATGCGCCGGCTGGCCTGGGCCAGGCCATGCGCTACGGGGTGCTGGATGGGGGCAAGCGGCTGCGGCCCCTGCTCGTGCTGGCAGCCTGCCGGGCCGTGGCCGGGGACCATGCCGCGGCCTTGCGCGCGGCCGTGGCCGTGGAACTGATTCACGCCTACTCGCTGGTGCACGACGACATGCCGTGCATGGACAACGATGTGCTGCGCCGGGGCAAGCCTACCGTGCACGTGCGCTTCGGGCAGGCCCAGGCGATGCTGGCCGGCGATGCGATGCAGGCCCTGGCCTTCGAGGTGCTGACGCCCGAACAAGGCATGGCGCCGGTCCTGCAGGCCCGTCTGGTCGGCCTGCTGGCACGTGCCGCTGGTCACGCCGGGATGGCCGGCGGCCAGGCGGTGGACTTGGCCAGCATCGGTTGCCGGCTGGGCGAGGCTGAACTGCGCGACATGCACCGCCGCAAGACTGGCGCCCTGCTGCAATGCAGCGTGCTGATGGGCGCGGCCTGCGGCCCGCTGGCGCCGGCCGCCACGGTGGCACTCGCGGACTACGGTGCCGCCGTCGGGCTGGCCTTCCAGGTGGTGGACGACATCCTGGATTGCACACAGGCCTCCGAAACGCTGGGCAAGACGGCCGGCAAGGATCTCGACCACAACAAGCCAACCTATGTCTCGGTGCTGGGCCTGGACGCGGCGCGCCAGCATGCCCAGGCGCTGCGCCAGCAGGCGCATGCCGCGCTGGTGCGCAGCGGCCTGGGCGAATCGGCGGGGTTGTTGGCCCAGCTGGCCGACAAGGTGGTGGAACGCGAAAGCTGAACATGACGGCCTTGCTGCAACGCATCAACCAGCCAGCCGATCTGCGCCGCCTGTCGCGCAGCGAACTCGGCGTGCTGGCCAACGAAGTGCGGGCCTTCGTGCTGCAGACCGTCAGCCAGACGGGCGGCCATCTGGGCAGCAACCTGGGCACGGTGGAGCTCACCGTCGCGCTGCACTATGTCTTCAACACGCCGCAGGACAAGCTGGTGTGGGATGTGGGCCATCAGACCTACCCCCACAAGGTGCTGACCGGCCGGCGCGACCGCATGCACACGCTGCGCCAGCTGGGCGGCATCAGCGGCTTCCCGCGCCGCGACGAGAGCGAGTACGACACCTTCGGCACCGGTCACAGTTCCACCAGCATCAGCGCTGCACTGGGCATGGCACTGGCGGCCAAGCTCAAGGGCGAAGACCACCGCACGGTGGCCGTCATCGGCGACGGTGCGATGACCGCCGGCATGGCCTTCGAGGCGCTGAACAACGCCGGCGTCAGCCACGCCGGGATCAACGCCGACCTGCTGGTCGTGCTCAACGACAACGACATGTCGATCAGCCCGCCGGTGGGTGCGCTCAACCGGCACCTGGCCCGGCTGATGAGCGGCAAGTTCTACGCCGCCGCTCGCGAGGGTGCCAAGGCGGTGCTGAAGAATGCGCCGCCGCTGTTCGAGCTGGCGCGCCGCTTCGAGGAGCACGCCAAGGGCATGGTCGTGCCCGGCACCATCTTCGAGGAGTTCGGGTTCAACTACGTCGGCCCCATCGACGGCCACGACCTCGATTCGCTGATCCCCACGCTGGAGAACCTGCGCACCAAGCGCGGCGCGCAGTTCCTGCACGTGGTGACCAAGAAGGGCTACGGCTACAAGCTGGCCGAGGCCGACCCGGTCAAGTACCACGCCGCCAGCGGCAAGTTCGACCCGGCCGAGGGCTTTCCCAAGAGCGTGGCCAGCAAGCCGAGCTTCACCCAGGTCTTCGGCCAGTGGCTGTGCGACATGGCCGAGGCGGATGCCCGCCTGGTCGGCATCACGCCGGCCATGCGTGAAGGCTCGGGCATGGTCGACTTCCACAAGCGTTTTCCCAAGCGCTATCACGACGTGGGCATCGCCGAACAGCACGCGGTGACCTTTGCGGCCGGTCTGGCCTGCGAGGGCATCAAGCCGGTGGTGGCCATCTACAGCACCTTCCTGCAGCGCGCCTACGACCAGCTCGTCCATGACGTGGCGCTGCAGAACCTGCCGGTCATGTTCGCGCTGGACCGCGGTGGCCTGGTCGGTGCCGATGGTGCGACGCATGCCGGCGCCTACGACATCGCCTTCGTGCGCTGTGTACCCCAGCTGAGCATGCTCACGCCCAGCGACGAGAACGAGTGCCGCCAGGCGCTGACCACGGCGTTCCGCCACGACGGCCCGGTCGCCGTGCGCTACCCGCGCGGCAACGGTTGCGGCGCCGAGATCGACCCGGCCCTTACCGAGTGGCCCTGGGGCAAGGGCGTGGTGCGGCGGCGCGGGCAGCGCCTGGCCATCCTGGCCTTCGGAACCTTGCTCCACCCGGCACTGCAGGCCGCTGAACGCCTGGGTGCCACGGTGGCCGACATGCGTTTTGTCAAGCCGCTGGACGCCGCGCTGGTGCTCGATCTGGCCCGCAGCCATGAGGGCCTGGTCACGGTCGAAGAGGGTTGCACGATGGGCGGCGCCGGCAGTGCCGTCCTGGAATGCCTGGCCGCCGCCGGGCTGAGCGTGCCCGTGCTGGTGCTGGGGCTGCCCGATCGTTTCATCGAACATGGCGAACCCGCCAAGTTGCTGGCACTGTGCGGCCTGGACGCTGCCGGCATCGAAAAGTCCATCGTCCAGCGTTTTGGCGTGCGCCCGGCGCTGGCGGCGGTGAACGGCTGATTCAACCCTTCTGACGGTTCGATTCGAACCCTGCGGCCCTGTCGCCGCGGAATCGATGTCATCCTTCGCACTCCATGACCAAGCTCACCGACGTCCTGCACATCCCCGACACCCAGAGCGCGCCGGATCAGCGCCACCTGCCCATCCAGCGCGTGGGCGTGAAGGGTGTGCGCTACCCGCTGCGTGTCGTGGTCGGCGGTGTGGTCCAGGTGACGACCGCCTTGTGGACGCTGGATGTGGCGTTGCCGGCCGACAAGAAGGGCACCCACATGTCCCGCTTCGTGGCCTGGCTGGAGGCGCTGGACGCGCCGCTGGACGCGGCCGAACTGCGAAGCCGGCACGGCGCCATGCTGCACAAGCTGGGCGCCCGGGAAGGGCGCGTGGAAGCGGCCTTCAGCTTCTTCGTGCGCAAGCGCGCGCCAGTGTCGGGCCTGCAGAGCCTGATGGACTACGAGGGCCGCTGGATCGCCGAAACGCGTGATGGCGCCACCGTGCTGTGGGCCGAGGTCGCGGTGCCGGTGAAGAGCCTGTGCCCCTGCTCCAAGGAGATTTCCGACTACGGCGCGCACAACCAGCGCTCGCTGGTCACGATCCGGGTGGAACTGCAGCAGCCGGTCGAGTGGCAGCAGCTGGTGCGTTTTGCCGAAGAATCCGCCTCGTGCGAGATCTGGCCCATGCTCAAGCGCACCGACGAGAAGTGGGTCACCGAGCGGGCCTACGAGAACCCCAAGTTCGTCGAAGACCTGGTGCGCGACGTGGCGCTGCGCCTGAACGCCGATGCGCGCATCGGGCGCTACTCGGTGGATGTCGAGAACTTCGAGTCCATACACAATCACTCGGCGTACGCGCGCATCGAGCGGGTCTAGTTCGCACCCACCTCGTCGGGGGCGTCCACAACCGGTTTCCCAAACCCGGGCATGGTTGGAGCCACTGCAGGCCGTGCGCTTCTGCACAACCCAGGCCGCGTGTAGGAATTTGCCTGACAAGTCAGCTGGAAGAAGCTGGACTGAAGCCACCGAAATGGCCTGATGTGCCATCCCATTTCACTTCTCTACAGTTCGTTTCATCGGTTCACGCCGACCAAGAACCCCCAGGAGAAGCGAAATGACCTCTGAACAGATCCTTGCCGAAATCCGCGAAGCCAACCTGTCGTACCTGATGCTGGCCCAGAGCCTGATCCGCAACGACCGCGAGCAGGCCCTGTTCCGCCTGGGCGTGAGCGAAGAGACGGCCGACCTGATCGGCGCGCTGACGCCGGCGCAGATGATGAAGATCGCCGGTGGCAATTCGCTGCTGTGCCGCTTCCGCATGGACGACGACCTCGTCTGGGATCTCCTCACCAGCCACGGCAAGGGTGCCGCCAACGATGGCATGGCCCGCCTGCACGCTTCCATCCTGATGGCCGGCCGCCACCAGGAAGCCGCCTGAAACCGTGCCGGACTGCAGGAGGACGAGACCATGGCCCGCACCAAGAGCATCCTGACCGAAGCCAAGCAGATCGAACGTGCGGTGACGCTGATCAACCTGGGCGCGCGGCTGCAGGTCCTGGAGAGCGAAACCGACCTCAGCTACGAACGCCTGCTGCGCCTGTACAAGGAAGTCTCGGGCCGCAGCCCCAGCAAGGGCCAGTTGCCGTTCTCCACCGATTGGTTCATGACCTGGCAGCCCAACATCCACGCCAGCCTGTTCCTGAACACGCACGAGTACCTGAACAAGGTGGCGGCGATGGACGAGATCGACACCGTCATCAAGGCCTACCAGCTCTACGCCGAACAGATGCAGGCCGAGGGCCTGGAGCCGCTGCTCAGCGTGACGCGCGCCTGGCGCCTGGTGAAGTTCGTCGACAACGGCATGCTCACGATGACCGCCTGCAGCAAGTGCGGCGGCCACTTCGTCACGCATCCGCACGAGATCGCCCGCCACTACGTGTGCGGCCTTTGCAACCCGCCGGCGCGCGCCGGCAAGGGCAAGCTGGCCGGCTCCCTGGGCCTGAACGCCGGTCGGCCGCTGCACGAGGCGCCGGCCCTCGCCCGGAACGGACATTGATCACGGTCGGCCCGCCGGCCCGCTCAAGTCAAGGCCAGGAGTGTCGATATCGGGCATGAACGACTTGTTCATTGCTCGTCTCCTCCTGGCACAGTCAACTGTGCTTTCAGCGGGTCCTTCGGGACCCGCCTTTTTGCGTGCGTCCGGCGGCCACCGCCGGCCCGGCCACTCGGCCCGGCTCATCCCGACTTCAGTTGGGGTCGGCGATGCCGATAACCGATGGCAACGGCCGCAACCGCTTGCGCTGCCCGACACGCCGAGAGAGCCCGTTGAAACTGGTCCCCTTCAAGTCCGACTACCTGCGACTCGACGAAGCGCTGCCCTTCGGGCTGCGTGACGCGACGGGCCGCCTGTTGCTGGCGGCCGGCCAACGCATCGACAACCCCGACCGGTTGGACCATCTGCGCCAGCAATCGCTGTTCGCCGATGAGAGCGAGTCCTCCCAATGGTTCCGCCGCCTGGCGGCGGCGGTGGACGAGCGCTTCCGCCAGGGCGCCGAGCTGCGCGACGTGGCCCAGGCGCGGCCCGACGAGACGGCGCGCGAAGCCGCCGTGGCCCGGCCGATGACCTTGCCCGAGGAATGGTCCGAGATCGTCCTGCGTCTGGACGCCGTGCTGCGCGATGTGCGGCCCGACAGCGACTGGCGGCCGCGGATGATGGCCATCCACCTGCGCGCGAGGCAGCTGGCGCAGAAGCGCGGCGACGCCTCGCTGTATCACCTGATCTACGAGGCGGCGCACTCGACGCGCAAGTACAGCAGCCGCCACGCCCTGCTGTGCCTGACGATCTGCGAACTGGCGGCTTCGCTGCTGCAGTGGAAGGCCGAGTGGATCGACAGCCTGGGCCGTGCGGCCTTGCTGATGAACGTGTCGATGCTGCGCCTGCAGGACCAGCTGGCCAGCGACGAACGTCCGCTGTCCGACGACAAGCAGGCCGAGATCCAGGCGCATGCCGAACGCGG
This sequence comes from Rubrivivax sp., assembly GCA_035440985.1. Lineage (GTDB taxonomy): Bacteria > Pseudomonadota > Gammaproteobacteria > Burkholderiales > Burkholderiaceae_C > Rubrivivax. Next base: position 20,001 of record DAORNK010000036.1, read on the forward strand.
TGCGCGCCTGCTGCAGGACTGCGGCTTTGCCGACGCGCTGTGCGTGGAAGTCGTGCGGCTGCACCACGACGAGAGCCAGGCCGGACGGCCGCTGGCCGAGCTCATCCCTGAGCAGCAACTGGCGCGCCTGCTGCACCGCGTGGATGTCTTCGCGGCCCAGATCAGCCTGCGTGCGTCGCGGCCACCCGTCTCGCCGGTGACGGCTGCCCGCGAAGCCTGCCTGGCCGCGGCAGGCCTGCCCGACGAGATCGGCGGCGCCCTGCTGCGCGCGGTGGGGCTCTTCCCGCCCGGCAGCTTCGTCGAACTGGTCAGTGGCGAGATCGGCATCGTGGTGGCGCGCGGCCG
>DAORNK010000036.1:20402-20640 GCA_035440985.1 Rubrivivax sp.
GAGCCGCTGCTGCGCGACACGATGGATCGGCGCTATGCGGCCAAGTGCGCCGTGGCCCCCAACCGCGTGCGGGTCATCCCCCCGCATGAGCGACTGCTGGCCCTGCGATAGGGGCGCTTTTGCCCCTCTGATCCGGCTTTGCGCCCACGCGGCGGCTTGCACACTGGCTGCGCCACCCCCTGGGTGGGTTCTGCCGCCGCACGCCACCGTCCGATCGATCCTCGCATGACGCCCGCCA
>DAORNK010000037.1:0-20291 GCA_035440985.1 Rubrivivax sp.
AGCAGGTGGAGACCATCCAGGGCGAAGCGGGCTTCCTGCGCGGCGCCCTGCGCGCACTGGCGCGCGAACGCCGCAAGCAGGGGCTGGGCTCCGAGCCCGCCTTCGAACTGATCGCCCGCGCCGACGGCCGCCTGACGCTCAGCGACCCGGCCACCGGCGAACGCGTCGACCTGGAGTCCTTCGGCCCCACCAATGCCGGCGTCTTCAGGCGCCTGCTCGTCGCGCAAGGCGCGGCGGCGCGCTGATCACCGCAGGAGGCACCCATGAGCGCAGTCCAGATCATCGCCACGCCCGACGAGGCCGCGCGCAAGGCCAAGGAAAGCACGCTGCTCAGCCCTCGCTTCTACACCACGGACTTTGCTGCGATGGACCGCATCGACGTGTCGCCGTTGCGCACCGAGTGGGACGCGATGATGGCCGAGTACGAAGGCGACAACAACCACGACCACTTCCAGCGCACCGAGCAGTTCGCGCAGGAGGTGGCGGAGGTCTTCTCGCGGGTCTCGCCCGAGCTGCGCAAGGAGTTCCTCGAGTTCCTGATCACCTCGGTGACCTCGGAGTTCTCGGGCTGCATCCTCTACAACGAGATCCAGAAGAGCGTTCGCAACCCGGACATCAAGGCACTGATGCGCTTCATGGCGCGCGACGAGGCGCGCCACGCCGGTTTCATCAACAGCAGCCTGAAGGACTTCGGCCTCGGCCTGGACCTGGGCGGGCTCAAGCGCAGCAAGGCCTACACCTACTTCAAGCCCAAGTACATCTTCTATGCCACCTACCTGAGCGAGAAGATCGGCTACGCACGTTACATCACCATCTTCCGCCAGCTCGAGGCCAACCCCGACAAGCGCTTCCACCCGATATTCCGCTGGTTCGAGCGTTGGTGCAACGACGAGTTCCGGCACGGCGAGAGCTTTGCGCTGATCATGCGCACCCAGCCGGCATTGCTGCGCGGCGGCAACCTGCTGTGGATCCGCTTCTTCCTGCTGGCGGTGTACGCCACCATGTACGTGCGCGACCACACCCGGCCAATGCTGCACGAAGCGATGGGGCTGGACAGCACCGCGTACGACTACCAGGTGTTCCGCATCACCAGCGAGATCAGCAAGCAGGTGTTCCCGGTTTCACTGGACATCGACCACCCGACCTTCCGCGCAGGCATGGACAGGCTGTTCCGCATCCAGCGCGGCATCGACCGCGCCAAGGCGCGCGGCGGCCTGATCGGCAAGCTGCAGCAGGCCGGCTGGGCCGTGGCCGGGGCAGCCACGTTTGCCCGGCTCTACGGGTTGCCCGTCAAGCGCCATGCCCTGCCGACGCAGGTGCGCGTGGCACCGGCCTGGTAAACCGGGGCCTGCATCGGTGGCGCACGCGATGTCCGAACCCGGCCTTGCCGCCCTCTTCGCGGTCTTCATCTGGTGGTTCAGCACCGGCATCGTGCTGCTGCTTGACCGCCTGCCGCATGGTGCACTGCGCTGGAGCCACTGGCTGTCTTCGCTGCTCGCGTTGTCGGCCTTCGCGGCGCTGAGCCACACCGCGCGCGAACTCAACGTGGCCAATGTCTACTGCGCGTTCACCTGCGCCTTGCTGGTCTGGGGCTGGCACGAACTGAGCTTCCTCAGCGGCTGGATCACCGGGCCGCGCAAGACCGCTCTGCCATGCGGCATCAACGGCTGGCCGCGCTTCGTGCAATCGGTGCGTGCGATCCTCTGGCACGAGCTCGGCATCCTGTTCGTGGCGCTCGCCGTTATCGGCATCACCTGGGGACAACCCAACCAGGTGGGCACGCAGACCTTCCTGGTGCTGTGGGTCATGCGCACCAGCGCCAAGCTGAATCTGTTTCTGGGCGTGCGCAACCTCAGCGAGGAGTTCCTGCCGGCGCACCTGGACTACCTGCAGAGCTTCTTCCGCCGCCGTCCCATGAATTCGCTGCTGCCCTGGTCGCTGCTCGGGGCCGGTGGGGTGCTGACGCTGATGGTGCTGGCTGCGACCGAACCCGCCGCAAGCCAGGCGCTGGTCGTGGGTGTCGCGCTCGTGGGCACGATGCTGGCGATGGCCATCGTCGAGCACCTGCTGCTGGTGCTGCCCATTCCGTCCACCTTGCTGTGGCGTTGGGCATTGCGTGGCCAGCCGACGGCAGCGCCTGTCACCCTGAAGAGCCATGACGATCTCCTTCGCGCCCGCTAGCCCGTCCCCCCTGACCACGCAGGCCGCAACGGCCCAACCCGGCACACAGGGCGTGGGCCGTGCCCACAGCGGGGCGCCGCACGCCATCGTGATCGGCAGCGGGTTTGGCGGGTTGGCCGCAGCCGTGCGTCTGAGCTGCAAAGGCTGGCGCGTCACCGTGCTCGAAAAGCTCGGCGGCTTCGGCGGTCGTGCCGGCGTGTGGCGACAGGACGGTTTCACCTTCGACGCGGGGCCGACCATCGTCACCGCGCCTTTCATGCTGGAAGAGCTCTGGTCACTGTGCGGGCGCCGCTTTGCCGACGACGTGACGCTGGTGCCTACGAACCCGTTCTATCGCATCCGCTACGACGACGGCACGCACTTCGACTACGGCAACGACGCCCAGGCCAACCGAGAGCAGATCCGCCGCATCAGCCCGGCCGACCTGCCGGGCTACGAGCGGTTCGTCGCCGAGGCCGAGATGTGCTACCGGCTGGGCTTCGAGCAGCTCGGCGCCATCGCCTACGACAGCCTGGGTGACCTGGTGAGGGCCGCCCCCAGCCTGATCCGCATGCGGGGCTGGCGCAGCCTTTACGGTTTGGTCTCCAGCCATATGGCCCACCCCAAGCTGCGCGTGGCCTTCAGCCTGCAGTCGCTGCTGATCGGAGGCAACCCGTTCAACGTGACCGGCATCTACAGCCTCATCAATGCGCTGGAACGCCGCTACGGCGTGCACTGGGCGATGGGGGGCACCGGAGCGCTGGTGAGCGCCTTCGTCCGGTTGCTGGAATCGCGCGGCGTGTGCGTGCGCAGCCATGCCGAGGTGCGGCGCATCCACGTCGAGCATGGGCGCGCCACAGGAGTGGAGCTGGCAGGCGGCGAACGGCTGGCCGCCGACATCGTGGTCAGCAATGCCGACACCGCCTGGACCTACCGCCACCTGGTGGCGCCCGAGCACCGGTCGCACTGGACCGACACGCGCATCGAGAGCAAGAAGTATTCGATGAGCCTGTTCGTCTGGTACTTCGGCACCAAGCGACAGTACCCGCAGGTGCCGCACCACACCATGGTGCTGGGGCCGCGCTACGAAGGGCTGCTGGAAGACATCTTCGAGCGCCATCATCTGCCTGATGACTTCAGTTTGTACCTGCATCGCCCCACGGCCACCGAACCCGGCATGGCGCCGGCCGGGCACGACGGCTTCTATGCGCTGTCACCCGTGCCGCACCTGGCCAGTGGCACGGACTGGGCGGGTACCGCTGAAGCCTATCGCCAGCGTATCGAGCAGCGCCTGGCCAGCACCGTACTGCCGGGCCTGGGGCAGCACATCGTCACCTCGCGCGTGACCACGCCGCAGGACTTCCACGACCAGCTCCTGTCATACAAGGGTGCGGCCTTCGGCATGGAGCCCCTGCTGCTGCAGAGCGCGTATTTCCGCCCCCACAACCGCAGCGAGGATGTGGAGGGCCTTTACATGGTGGGTGCGGGAACGCACCCGGGTGCCGGCGTGCCCGGTGTGTTGATGTCAGCCAAAGCGCTGGAAACGGTGGTTCCCGATGTCAAGACCCGAGCCTGAAGCCATCGGCGCAGCGGCAACATCCCCCGCTACCGGGGCCTACGATCTGGCCGCCTGCCGCCAGCTCATGCGTGGCGGCTCCAAGAGCTTTTTCGCAGCGTCGCTGCTGTTGCCGGCACGGGTCTGTGCGCCGGCGACGGCGCTTTACGCCTTCTGCCGGCTGGCCGACGATGCCATCGACCTGGGTCGGGAGCCTGCCGCCGAGATGCTCCGACTGCGCCGCCGGCTGGACGCCATCTACGAGGGCCGTCCTGGCCCGCTGGATGCAGACCGTGCCTTGGCGCATGTGGTGCACCGCTTCACCATCCCGCGGCTCTTGCTGGAAGCCTTGCTCGAGGGCTTTCTGTGGGATGCCGAGGGACGTCGCTACGAGACGCTGGAAGAGTTGCAGGACTATGCCGCGCGCGTGGCCGGCACGGTGGGCGCGATGATGGCGCTGGTGATGGGTGCACGCACGCCGCGAGTGCTGGCCAGGGCCTGCGAGTTGGGCATCGCCATGCAGCTGACCAACATTGCCCGCGACGTCGGTGAGGATGCCCGCAACGGCCGCCTGTACCTGCCGCGCACGTGGCTGCGGGAAGCCGGTATCGATGCCGACGCCTGGCTGGCTTCGCCGCGGTTCGACGCCGCCATCGCCGGCGTCGTGGATCGACTGCTGCAATCAGCCGACACGCTGTACCGGCGCGCCGAGCATGGCGTGGCCGAACTGCCGCGCGACTGCCGCGGCGCCATCCTGGCGGCACGTCTGGTCTATGCCGAGATCGGTGTACAGCTGCAGCGCGCGGGGCTCGATTCGGTGAACCGGCGCACCGTGGTGTCCAGGCGGCGCAAGCTGGCACTCATCGCCCGCGCAGCCAGCTCGGCCTTGCGGGCGCCGCCGCCACCGCTGATCGGCGTGCCGGCGCTGCCGGCGGTGCAGTTTCTGGTGGACGCGGCCGCCTGGCCATCGTCGGCCGAGCCGGCGTTGCCCGTAGCGGCGCCGCGACGCAGCTTCGACGAGCGCCTGGCGGTGGTGATCGGCCTGTTCGAGCGCCAGGCCGCTCAGGGCCGAGCCTACCGCTGACGGACCGGTCCATGCGCGGCGGCGGTCATGAACCAGAACCTGCCGGTCATCCTGGTCGAAGTGGTGCTGATCTTCGGTGGCGTGCTGGCTTTCGCCTGGTGGCAGTTGCGCGACTTGGACAGGGAACGCCAGCGGCGCGAGGCGGATGAACCGGACAGAAGGATGGGGGATGAAGATGCATCGACCTGAAATCACCGCGGGAAACCAGTCGCTGCAGCGCTGGCTGGTGCGGCTGGTCCACCTGCTGGCCGCCATGGCGGGCATGGTCTACTGCTACGACTTCGGCCAGCGCATCGGTGGACCCTTCGTGGGCGTGGTGCTGGCGCTCAACGGCGCGGTCTTCTGCTCGATTGTGGCCAGCGCGCTGGTCGAGACGCTGTGCCGCTGGTGGCCAGCAGCGCAGAAGCAACGGCGACCATCGACCACCTGAGCCAGAAGAGGCCCGTCGCGGCAAGCCCGCCTGCCAAACCCCGAACGATTCGACGCGGAACACTGCCGCTGTGGCGGCGCCGCCTGAATGTGGCGGCCGGCCTACTGGTCTTCCTTGGTGCGTTCGTTGCGCTTGTTGGAGGCAGCGAACTGTTTCGCCAGCCAGAACGCGAAGACGATGCCCCAGAGGATGAACAGGATGTGATGCACTTTCACGGGAGACTCCTACAAAGGCTTGAGTGGTGAGTCGGAACGCCTTACGGACGCGTCATGTCCTTCAGGTCGGGGCCTACCGGCAAGTGGGTACCATGCGGGCCCGTCAATAGCCGCCGCGCATCACCGACCAAGCCACTCATGACATAGAGGGTGGCGGCCAGCAAGGTGATTTCAACGACATAGACAAAAGCATAGCCGGTTGCGGGCTGGGCCAGCGTGCTGCCGAACCACCCCTGCTCCGCCATCGCCGAAACGACGTCGCGGAGCAGCCCCCCCAATGCCACGGCCACGCCGGCGGCCGTGGCCTGAACGGCGCCCCAGGCGCCGAGCGCCAAGCCAGTCTGCTGTTTGGGCGCGCGGTTCATCGTCACCGTGAGCGTGCTATGCCCGAACAGACCCGCTGCGAAGCCGATGACCAGTACGCCGCAGGCGAACAGTTCCACCGACTGCAGCGTGGCTGCCAGCGTCACCGCAGCGAAGGCTGGCATGCCGATCCAGGCGCCGGCGATCGCCAGGCGAGCCGGTTCGGCGCCTCGGCTCAGGATGCTGGAGGCCAGTGCGAAGCCGGTCAGTCCACCACCGGCAAGCGTGGCCGTCAGCCAGGTGGTGGCGCCAACGCCCATGCCCAGCACCTGGCCGCCATAGGGTTCGAGCAGTACGTCCTGCATGCCGAAGGCCATGGTGCCCAGGGCGATGGCCAGCAGGTGACGGCGCGTGCCGGTGCCTTCGAGATAGGTGGCCCAGGCGTGTCGGAAGCAGGCCTGGTCGCGCGGCGGCGCATGGCGCCCGCCGGGGTGACGTAGCTCTTGCTGCCACAGCGCCAGGCTGTTCAGCACGAGCGTGGTCACGGCCGCAGCCTGGATCACCTGCACCAGCCGGCCCGGGTTGAACTCACGCAGGAACGCACCGAAGACCAGGGCACTGGCGATGGTCCCCACCAGCAGCATCACGTACATCAGGCCGACGACCTTGGGCTGTGATTCCCTGGGTGCCAGATCGGTGGCCAGGGCCAGCCCGGCTGTCTGCACGGTGTGCAGCCCGGCGCCGACGAGCAAGAATGCCAGGCTGGCGCCAGCCCATCCCACCCACACCGGCCACTGGCTGGCGTTGCCGCCGCCGGAGAGCACCAGCAGCGCAAAGGGCATCACCGCCAGCCCGCCGAACTGCAGCATCGTTCCCATCCAGATGAAGGGCACCCGACGCCAGCCCAGCGCCGAACGATGGGTGTCGGATCGGTAGCCGACCAGCGCCCGAAACGGTGCGTACAGAACCGGCAGCGCCACCATCACCGCAACCAAGGTGGCCGGCACGTTCAGCTCGACGATCATCACGCGGTTGAGCGTGCCGACGAGCAGCGTGAGCGCCATGCCCACCGAAACCTGGAACAACGACAGGCGCAGCAGCCGCGACAACGGCAGATCCGGCGTCGCCACATCAGCGAAGGGCAGGAAGCGCGGCCCCATTTGGGCCCAGCGCGCGATCAGTGTGCGACTGAGTCGGTTCATGGCCCGGAGCAAGAATGGGACGCGGCACCGGTTGAGCGGCACCAGCTAGAAAATGCCCATCGCGCGGCGAACCGCGGTGCCAGCGCACCGGCTCGCCACGGCGGTGGGCCATCACACCCCACCTGGGCCAATGCCCTGCAGCAGGATGCGATCAATCAGCGGGCGGAGCCCGCAGGGGCTACTTCTGGGCAGCCACCAAGGTCGTTGGTGGCGCCATGGCCGTCGTGGTCGGCGCTTCGATCGAAGCCGTCTTGACTCCGCTGCCGTTCAGGAACTTCGGCACCCACGTCGTGTGAGACAGGAGCATGTAGTGCACCAGGAAAGAACTGACGGCCACCGCTCCGAGGAACAGCGGAATGCCGACGGTCGGCTTGACGATCAGCCAGATTTTTCCGTAGATCATGGTTCTTTCTCCGTCCTCACTTCAGCCACGGTGAGTAGATGTAGGCGAACAAGTGCGCCAGCACCGCGATGAAACCGAAGATCTGAGTACCTTGAATCAAGTGGCGATGGATCTCTTCGGCTTCGCCTTCGGTGAGGCCTGTGGGCCAGACCTTGTTGGGATCGGATTTGCTATCTGCCATGGACCCTCCAGGAGCTTTCTCAATGCGTGCACAACCTGCACGCGGGTATCGGGAACGTTTGCCGGCTATGCTGTCGACGATGTCATTTTGACCTTACGCCATGCAATGTCAATAACTATTGACGTTGTTCCGGGACTGCGGCGTTTTCGCGTCATGACGCAGATCAAGCCGTGCACCTCAGCGGCGCCGCGGCATGCGAAACGGCAGCATCAGTTGCACGGGCCAGGACACCAGACGCGGTACATGCAAGGTCTCGTGAAACGCGGTCACGGGTTCGCCCAGCAGCGTCGCGCCGAGCACCGAGCGCGCGTAAAAGGGCGTGTCCTCCAGCGTCTGCTGAACGTGCACCGGCGCGTCGACATCGCTGCGCTGCGTGCGAACAAGGCCCCACATTGAACGCGGCACGCGGCGTCGCGGTGGCGGCTCGAAGCTGCGGCTGCTGCCATCGGGCGCGAAGCATCGCGCGATCACCCGGTCGACGCCACCGGCCGCGGTGTTGGGCCGCAGGTCGTAGACCACCACAGTGCGGCCGTCGCGCAAGGTGGCGCGCGACCAGTCCCAGATGCGGAAAGCGCGGTCCACCGGCTCGTCGCCTTCGTTCGAATCCAGGTAGGCATGGCCGCCCCAACGCAGCGCCGGTTGATCGAATGCGACCTCGACGCGTGCGCAGGGTGCTATCGGGCCCCAGCGGTGGCGTCCGGCTGCGTCCAGGGGCGTGACAAACCGGCACAGGCCGTGCGGGTGCACGCGCACCCGGCCGCGCAAGCGCCGCGGCAGCGGCGTGCAGACCTCGTCGATGTCGACCTGCAGGGCCTGCCCGTCCCAGTGCACTCGGCTGGGCCCGATGACCAGCGCTGTGGCGCCGCGCGCCAGCGAGCTGCGTCCGCGCTCGGTCATCGCCCAACGCGGCGTGTCGCGACCGTACAGCGCCACATTCAGCGCCACGTGCTGCTCGGCATCGCCTTGGCCACGCCCGTGCCGGTATCGGTAGTACGGCGAGAAGACGCTGCCGATGAACGCGATGATGGTCAGCCCGTGCCGGCCGTCGTCGCTGAGGGCGTCGATGTACCACCAAAGATAGCCCCCCGGTGGTACCGGCTGGTCGAATCGAGGTGCGCCAGCAGCATCTCGGCCGCCAGGCAGCCGGACATCGCCGCCATCGGCACCCCCGGGCCGGGATGAACACTGCCCCCGGCCAGATAAAGCCCCGGCAAGCGGCTGGTCGAGCCCGATCTCTTGAACAGTGCCGTCCAACCGTGACTCGCTGCCCCGTAAAGTGCTCCGCCCGTACCGGGAAACAGCCGGTGGAAGGTAGCCGGCGAGGTCACCTGCTGCGGCGCCTGCGCCTCCACCTGGAGGCCGCAGTGCTGAAGGAGGTCCTGGCTGCGCTTCAGGCATGGTTCGATCTCCGCTGGGTGAAAAGCGCGCCGGTCGCCTTCGGCCGGTGCATTCACCAGGCACAACAAGCGCTCACGCCCGGTTGGCACAGTGCGCGTGCCGCCCCGGTCCTGCGCGCAGACATACACCGTGCCTTGCTGAGGCAGCTGACGACGGCGAAAGACGTCATCGAACTCGCGCCGGTAGTCGTCACAGAAAAAGACGTTGTGGTGTTCCAGATCGAAGCCGAGGCAGCGTGCGTGCACGGCCCAAGTCAGGGCCGACAACGAACGGCCCTGGCCAGGCAAGATCGACGACGCTGCCTGGGCATCCGGCCCTAGCAGACCGTGGGCCAACGCCTGCACATCGCCATTGAAGACCACCGAGTCGGCGGCGAGCTCGTGCCCATCGGCGAGCCGCACGCCGCACACCCGCCCGTTGCGCACCAGGATGCGCTTCACCGTTCGGCCGAAGTGCAGGCTGGCACCACGCTCACTGGCCAGCCTGGCCAACGCCCGCGGCAGCGCCTGCATGCCGCCGCGCACCGACCACACACCACATTGCTCGACGTGGGCGATCAGCATCAGCGTGGCCGGCGCGTGCCATGGCGAGGCGCCGCAATAGGTGGCATAGCGGCCGAACAACTGGCGCAGCCGCGGATCATGGAAATGCCGGCCCAGGCGCGTCCACAGCGTGGCAAATGGGCCCAGCCCAACCAGCGTGGCCAGCCCGCCCGGCCCCAGATCGCGCACCATGCGCAGCACGCTGGGGCGCTGCGAGCGGATGTGCGGGCCTTCCAGTTGCCGGTAGACACGCCGCGCTTCGTCGCAGAAGGCCCGGTAGCGGCGCCCCTCGGCGGGGCCGGCAAGGCGTGCGATGGCTTCGGCAGAGGCCAGCGGATCGGCGTACAGGTCCAATGTGTGGGGCTGGCCTGGCTCTGCGCTGCGCCAGGCGTGGCGTGCCAGCACCGGCAGCGGCTCCAGGCCGATCAGGGCCTCCAGTGACGTGCCGACCTGGGCCAGTATCTCGTCGAAGATCCAGCGCATGGTGAACACCGTGGGGCCGGCATCGATGGGCACGCCATCGACCTGCAGCTGGCGCATCTTGCCGCCCGCGACCCCGGCAGCCTCGTACAGCGTCACCTGCAGCCCGCGCTGCGCCAGCAGCAGTGCGCTGACCAGGCCGCCGATGCCGGCGCCTATCACCACCACACGGTGCGTGGGCGGCAATGACGCTTCAGCCATAGTGCCGACCCTTCCAGCGGCCGCTGATCAACAGCGGCACAAAGCGCACGAACATCGACTCGCTGAACCAGTCGCCTTGCCTGGAGGCCAGAATCGCCTCCTGGTGCGCACCGCCGCGGGCATAGGCATCCATCGCCGCCTGGTTCTTCCAGACGCTGAACGTGGCCTGGCGCAGCAGCGGTGCCTCACCCAGGCCGATGGCCAGCATGCAGCCTTCGGCGCGTTCCAGCGCCTCTTCGGCGGGGGGCGATCGGCTCCAGAATCGCAGCGCCTTGTGCAGACGAATCGAGGCCCTTGTCAACGAAGCCACCGCTTGCCCGTTGGGTGCCTCGGCACTGACCGCGATCGATTGCCCGCACCAACTGCCGCGGCAGGAAGTGGCACGCAGCTTCACCAGGCACAGCTCGCCCGCGTGCCTTCGATACGCGTCGACGATGTCGCCGGCCAGGAAGGCATCCGCTGCGGATTCGCTCTCGAAGACCGCAAAGAGGCCCTGCCTGGCCAGGCTGGGCTTGAGCCCGAAGCCGCCGTGCTGCCCACTGCCCAAGGCCTTGGCAAAGCGCAGTCCCTGCACCGCACGCAAGGGCCAGCTGCGCAGTACCACGCGCGACCAGCCCCACCACAAGGCACCGCGGGCCAGTTGGGCCAGCAGCAGCACGACCACGTCTCCAGGCTGCGGCACGTTGCGGCTCTGCATCACGGCTGGCCCATGGGTGGGCAGGCCTGCCGGCTAGCGCACAGTGACCTCGACGCGCCGTGCTGCCGGGTCTTCGCCGGACAGGTTGGCTTCGGCCTGCAACGGCTTGTCCAGCAGCACGCGTGCGGGCGCAATGCCAGCGGCGACGATGGACGCGCGCACCTGGAGCGCACGGTCCTTGGCCAACTGCCGGTTGGCAACCAGTTCCCCGGATGCAGAGTGGTAGCCCGAGATCGAGACCCTGGCCGCGGGCCTGGCCGTCAGCGTGGCGATCAGCGGCGTCAGGCCTTTGGCCTGATCCCCTTCCAGCGTGAACGAGCCAACGTTGAAATACAGCACCGAACGCGTCGGCTCGGCCATCGGTGGCGGCAGGCCGTCGGCGACCGCTGTGACGGGCCGCGCCATCAGGGCAGGGAAGGCCTTGGCCATCTGTGCCCCGTACAGGGGTTTGTACACACCGTGGTGGCAGGTGGCACAGTTGACCTTGGCCACATCGCCCAGCGGCCCCAGGCGTCCGGCCGGGAAGCTCTTGGTCAGCGGCACCAGGTAGGCGCTGTTCAGCTCGCGGGCCATGCGGATGCCATGCCAGGCGCTGGTACGCTGCGGCGGCGCGCCTTCCCAGGCCTTGAAGTTGCGCGTGTTGTGGCAGAAGGTGCAATTCACGCCGAGGGCATCGGACATGTGCATCATCAACCCATAAGTCTGCTCGGTATGCAGGATCGAGGCCACGTGGCCTGTAGGCAAGGCGGTCGATGCGCCGATGCCGATGGGCTGGTCGCCCAGCAGGTACAGGCTGAAGGGGTCGTAGCTCAGGGAACTCATGCCCACCATCTTCATGGGCTGGTTCTGGCCGGCCAGGTCACCGATGAAACCGGAGCCGTTCTGCTGGGGCGGTGCCTTGAACCACACCTGCAGGGGAACTGCCTTGCCGCGATGGCAGGTGAAGCAGGTGACACCGGTTTCGGCGACATGGGTCTTCCAGTCGACGTTGATGTGCTGCGTCATCTCGATCATGCGGCGGGCCACCACCTTGGTGTACTTCTTGTCTTCGCCCATGTTCTCCAGGTCGTGGCAGTAGGTGCAGCCCTCCTGCGGCGGCGCCACCCATTGCGAGATCGCGGCCATGTAGCGCGTGAACTCGGGAACACTCAGGTGGCCCAGCACCTGCACGTTCTTGAAGATGTCCCTGGCCTTGGGGCCTGCATCACCGGCCGGCTCGGACACCGGCAGCGCCTGGTTGCTCTGGGCCACGCGCAACTCGGTGCGTGGGTTGTAGACCAGTTCCATCCCCGTACCGCGGTAGCCCCGTTGCACGGCGTCAACGGGCGGGCGTTCGCAGCCGGCCAGCAGGGTGGCAGCCAGCAGTGCCGCTGCAGCACCGCCAAAGCGGTTCTTCATGGCTTGACTCCCAGCAGCAAGGTGGCCGGATCGACCGCTGGCGGGAAGACCAGGGGGTACGGTGGTGCAACGCCATGCTTCACCGCCCAGAGGAACCAGTTGTCGACCACGGTGCCGGTCAACAGGATGCCTATGCCGCCGGTCAGCGGGCAGAGCACCGCGAACCACCAGGCCCAGCGGTGGATCGACTCGGTGGTGGCATTGAAACCCATGGTCCAGCGCCAGAACAGCGCGGCTCGTTCCGAGGCGGTGCCGCGGTCTGATATCTGCTCCAGTTCGCGCTCGCCGCCGAAGCGGCTGACCGCCAGGATCGTGGCGCCGTGCATCGCAAAGAGCAGCGTCGCGCCGTACAGGAAGGCGATCGACAGCGCGTGGAAGGGGTTGTAGAACAGGTTGCCGTAGCGGATCGAGAAGGCCGCGGTCCAGTCCAGATGCGGGAAGATGCCGAACGGAACGGCCTCGCTCCAGCTGCCCATCAGCACCGGGCGGATGAAGCCCAGCACCAGGAACAGCCAGATCGCCGAGGCGAAGGCCCAGGCCACGTGCGTGCCCAACCCCAACGCCCTGGCCCGCGTGTACATGCGCACCCACCACAGCAGGATGGAAACGGTGAGGAAGCCGCCAGCCATCAGCCACCAGCCGCCCTTGTTGAGCGGCGGCAGCGAGAGGCCGTATTCAGGCGCCGGCGGCTCCAGCGACAGCCAGAACAGCTGGCGCACGAACTGCACGATGTCCCAGTTGACCTGGGCCAGCATGTTGAAGCCGATGATGTTGAAGGACAGCACGCCGAAGATGATCGACGCGATGCCGAGCGGGCCCAGATAGATCGGGCCAATCTGCGGCATGCCCAGGCGCCCGAGCAGATGGAACTGCGGCAGGTCCTTGCCGGTGCGCGGACTGTGGCCCTCGCCCAGCGGAACACCCAGGTTCGCGGGCCCGACAGCCTGCACCTGCGTGAAGAGGTTTTGATAGTCAGCCATGTGATTTCTCCTGCGAGGCACACGCGTCCATGGCGGGCAGCGCGATCAAGCAGATGCAGCGGGGAGTACTCATTTCAGCGGCCACTCGGCCCAGATCGGCATGTTCAGCCACCATCCCCACCACTCGGGCCAGCCGCGGGTCCAGAACGGGCCGCTGATGACGATGCAGACGGCGCTGAAGAACACCGCTGCCAGTGCCAGGAACAGGCCCAGCCGGTGGATGCCCAGCGCACCGATGGAATAGCCCACCGCGTCGCGGAAGAACGTGTCCTCGTAGTCGGCGGTGCGCATCGGATCGCCCTGCTTGGGATTGCTGGCCGACAGGATCAGACCACCATGCATCGACAGGGCCAGCGTCGTCGTGAAGAAGAAGCTGATGGCGATCATGTGCGCAGGGTTGTAGTGGAAGTGCAGGTACTGGTAGCCGACGTTGGACACCCAGTCCAGGTGACTGAAGATGCCATAGGGAAAGCCATGACCCCAGGCGCCCATGAGAACGGGGCGGATCACCACCAGCGTGATGTAGGCGCCGATGGCAAACGCAAAGGCAATGGGAACATGCAGCCCCATGCCCAGCTTGCGGCAGATCTCCATCTCGCGCAGCATCCATGAGACGAATGCGCCGATCGCACACACGGTGATCAACTGCCACAGGCCGCCCTCGAGCAACGGTGCGAAGCGCAGGCCGTAGCTCAGGTCGGGTGGTGCGATGCTGATCTGCCAGAGGTTCCAGGTCGGACCCATCGCGGCGCCCCACAGGATCATCGCCGTGCCCAGCACGGAGAAGAAGATCGTGGTGACACCGAAGAACCCCACATAGAACGGGCCCACCCAGAAGTCGAACAGGTCGCCGCCGACAAGCGTGCCGCCGCGCACCCGATACTTCTTCTCGAAACTCAGCATGGCCATGAAATGATCCCCCGACCGATCGGCATCGGGCCGGTCGGCACAAGACTCGAAAGCAGCGCAGGCGGTGCAGGTCCGAAGACCATTCCCGGCTGCGTGGCTGCAGGCCGGAAGCCTGCTACTTGCTGTTCAGACTGTTCGATGCGACGGCCACCGGCATGGGCGCGTTCAGCGCCGCCACCTTGGCGGTCCTGGGACCATCGAGCCAATTGAACTTGTTCGTGCTGAGCAGGATGAGATGAATCATCACTGCAATGCCGAACAGGAAGACCGCGAGTGCGACCATGGTTCGCAGCGGGTCGAAGAGACGCCAGATTCTCCACATGATTCCAAGCTCCTAGGTAAGGTGCGACATCAAGGTATGTACTGCCGCGTTGACACCACCACTGACAGACTTCACTCCTTCCGCGCCCGGCAACCAGGCGCGCCATTGCCAACCCAGCAACTGCCCAAGGAGGGCAATCGCCATGAACACGACAAACGTCACGGCGAAGATCGGCCAATTGCCGCGGATGTCCTCGTGCGTGGGTTTGTGCGATGCATCGATGGTGTGGGCCATGTCGATTCCCTTCGTTGTCGGGGGTTCGCTTTAGGAGGTCAGAGCCAGGGGCGCCAGATCCACACCAGGATGTGTGCCACCACGGCGACTGCCGTGAAGCCCAGGAAGCCCTGGATATAGAACTTGTGGAACTCCTGCGCCTCGTCGTCGGTGAGGCCCGAGATCGAGCCCTTTCTTTCAGCCATAGGAAAGTCCTCCGGATACGGCCTTGCGGCCCCATGCGCACAAAGCCCGCGCATCGTGGGCAAGCCCGGCGAGACACCGGGACATCGGGTATGTCGGCCAGGGCCGAACGCATGCATCGCCGTTCATGCGCGCTCCCGGATACCGAGCAGGCGCTGCACGAGCGCCAACGAGACGCGTGCCTCGCCGGCGGCTTGTGCGGCACGTTCGGCGCGATCGCGCAGCTGCTTGGCGGCCGAAATCTGCACCAGCACCGGCTGCGCCTCGACGTATTGCTGCAGGGCCTGCTGTGCATCGGCGTCCCAGGGCCTGGAATCGCCGCGCCTCGCAGGTGTCGCAGGCACCTGGTCCAGCTCGGTGCCCAGCGGCAGGATGTGGAACAGCGCGTCGAACAGGGCGTTGCAGAATTCCTGCACGATGTAGGTGGCACCGGCATAGCCCATGAACGGGGTTCCGGTGTGGCGGCGGATGATGGCGCCCGGGAACGAGGCCGGGATGTAGGCCGGCCGCGGGCCGTGGCCCTGCACCAGCTCGCTCAGGTACAGGCGCTCGTTGTAGCTGCCGAACATCACCAGCGGCGGCTTCTCGTGCGTGAGCTTTCGCACCGTCTCGTTGTCGGTCTTGCTGCCGGCCTTGCGGGAGACCGCGAAGTTGCAGGGCAGGCCGAGCTCGTCTTCCAGGAAGTGGCGAATGCCACGCGCGTAGGTCTCGCCGGCCACCACCGCGAAGCCGGCGGTGCCGAAGAAGTCCTGCGTCACGCTGCGCCACAGGTCCCACACCGGCTTGATCGTGGTGTGCTTCTCGCGTTCGATGAACGGTTCGGGGTCCAGGTGCAGCAGCTGGCCCAGCTGGCGCAGAAAGGCAGTCGTGCTGTGCAGGCCGATCGGCGCCTGCAGGTAGGGCCGCTCCAGCGCCTCGCACAGCATGCGGCCGTACTCGCGGTACATGCAGATGTTGACGTCGGCCTCGACCAGCCTTGACACGTCGGCCAGATGGCTGCCCAGCGGGAACACCATGTTCACCTCGGCGCCTATGCCCTGCACCAGGCGCCGGACTTCGGCCAGGTCGCTGGGCATGTTGAAGGTGCCGTAGCAGGGGCCTATCAGGTTGACGCGCGGCTTCTCGCCGGCGGGTCGCGCGTCGAACGTCGCGCGCTGCGGGATCTTGCGCAACCCGTACTGCGTCCACAGCCAGTACATCGCGCGGTTGGCGCATTGCCACTGGTCCTCGTCGATGGTGCGTGGCAGGAAGCGCTGGATCGTCGTGCCTTCGGGCGTGACGCCGCCACCGATCATCTCGGCGATGGAGCCGGTGACCACCACGCTGGGCAGGTCGGGGTCGAGTACGGCGTGTGCGCGCTTCATCGCGCCTTCGGTACCTTCGCGGCCCAGCTGCTCTTCGGCCAGGCCGGTGACCACGATCGGCAGCTCGTGCGGGGGCAGCGCGTCGGTATAGTGCAGCACGCTGGTCACCGGCAGGTTCTCGCAGCCCACCGGGCCGTCGATGATGACCTGCAGGCCCTTGATCGCGGTGAACACGTACACAGCGCCCCAGTACCCGCCGGCGCGGTCGTGGTCGATGACGTAGTTGAGCGCAGCCATCAGATCGTCTCTTCGGCCTTGCGCTTCTTCAGCAGCTTGATCACCTGGCGGCGCGTGTCGGCGCGGAACTCCGGGTGTGCCTGCGGTACGTCCTCCCAGACACCGGACTGGTCGCCACCGCCGACATCGCCGAAGAACTCGCGCATCTGGGCGAAGCGCGCCTTGTTGGCGATGGCGGCATTGATCACCTGGGCCAGCGATCCCGCGCCCATCGGGCCCATCAGCGGCCGCGCCGAGATCAGGTTGGTGAAGTAGAGCGCAGGGATGGCCGCCTGTTTGGCCGCCTGCACCACCGGCGTGGTGCCTATCGCCAGGTCGGGCCGGAACTCACGCACCGCGGCGATGTCCTGCTCCAGCGAGGCGCGGAACTGGACCTGCACGCCACGGGCCTGCAGCCACTCCAGGTCGGGCGCACTGCACGGCGTCTTGGGGCAGGCGGTGCCCACATAAGGAACATCGGCGCCGCTTTCGATCAGCAGCCGCGACACCAGCAGTTCCGATCCTTCGTAGCCGCTGACGGTGACGCGGCCTTGGATCGGCATGCGCGCCAGCGCTTGCCTGATCGCCGGAAGCCAGCGGTTCTTGGCGGCGTCGATCTTCGCCTGGGGTGTGTTGGTGGCGTTGCCGATGGCCTGCAGCCAGGCTTCGGTGCCATCGTGGCCGACAGGGGCCGATGGCACGATGCAGCGGCCTGCAGCTTCGAACTCGCGCACGCTGGCGGTGTAGAAGGGGTGGATCGCGGCCACGGCCACGCAGTCCAGTGCGGCATAGAGTTCGCGCCATTCGCGGGTCGGCACCACCGGCCCGGCGGCCAGACCCATCGGCTCGAGCAGCATGCCGATGCCCACCGGATCGGCCGGGAACATCTCGCCCAGCAGCGTGACCGTGGGCTGTTCGGACACGCCGTCGCGCGGCGCCATCACCGGACCGGCCTCGGCTTCCCCGCGGGCATAACGCAGCATCGCACCGGCCAGGACATCCTTGGCTTCCGCATGCGTGGGCACACCGAAGCCGGGCACGTCGATGCCGATGATGCGCACGCCATTGATCTGCTGGGGCAGCAGTTGCAGCGGCACGCCGCTGGCCGTGGGCACACACAGGTTGATGATGACGATGCTGTCGTACAGCGCCGGGTCGGCCTGCGCATGCACAGCGTCGCGGATGTCCTCGAACAGCTTGCCGGTGACCAGCGATTCGCTGTTGAAGGGTACGTAGCCGACGCTGCGCCGCGCGCCGTAGAAATGCGAAGTGAAACTCAGGCCATAGACGCAGCAGGCGCTGCCGCTGAGGATGGTGGCGGTGCGGCGCATGCGCAGACCCACGCGCAGCGAGCCGAACGCCGGGCACATGCTTTGCGGCTGCTCGTGCGGGCCGGCGGCCTCGGGCAGCGGGTAGTCCTTGGCGTATTGCGCCAGGGTTTCGCTCTTGCCGGCGGCTTGCGCGGCGGCCTGCATCTTCGCCCTGCCGGAATGGCAGCCCAGGCCGTCGACCGCGGCGGCGCCGGGATCGGGAAGGTCGCTGGTGCCCATCGGTGACCGGTCTTCAGGCATCGTCATAGACGACTTCCAGCGTGGGTTTCACGATGTCGGCCCTGCCCACCATGTCGAACAGCGTGGCCGGTTCCATCTTGAAGTCACGACCGGTGACATCCGCCGAGAACAGCCCGAGCAGCTGGTCCTGCGTCTGCGGCCTGGGTCGCACCGGCGGCGCATCGGCGACGTTGCAGGCGAGCTGTTCGAACAACGGGGCCCATTGCGTGCCCGGACGGCCGACGATCTCGTAGCTGGCGCTCTTGCGGCGGATGTCCTCGTGCGCCGGGATGGCGGCCAGCACCGGGATGCCGGCGTTGGCGGCAAAGGCCTGCGCTTCGCCGGTGCCGTCGTCCTTGTTGATCACGACGCCGGCCACCCCGACGTTGCCGCCGAGCTTTCGGAAGTACTCGACCGCGCTGCACACGTTGTTGGCGACGTACAGGCTCTGCAGGTCGTTGCTGGCGACGACGATCACCTTCTGGCACATGTCGCGCGCGATCGGCAGGCCGAAGCCACCGCAGACCACGTCGCCCAGGAAGTCGAGCAGCACGAAGTCGAAGCCCCAGTCGTGGAAGCCCAGCTTCTCCAGCGTCTCGAAGCCGTGGATGATGCCGCGCCCGCCACAGCCGCGACCGACCTCGGGGCCGCCGAGCTCCATCGCATAGACGCCGTCCCGCTTGAAGCAGACGTCGCCGATGGCCACGGCCTCGCCGGCAAGCTTCTTGCGCGAACTGGTCTCGATGATGGTCGGGCAGGCCTTGCCGCCGAACAGCAGGCTGGTGGTATCGCTCTTGGGGTCGCAGCCGATGAGCAGCACCTTCTTGCCCTGCTGAGCCATCATGTAGCTCAGGTTGGCCAGCGTGAAGCTCTTGCCGATGCCGCCCTTGCCGTAGATGGCGATGATCTGGGTGGCCCTGGTGGGCGGCGACGTGGAGACCGGATCCGGTTCGATCGCCGCCTCGGCGCGCAACTGCGCGTCGCGCAGGATCTGGATCGTCGCAACCGACGGCGTGCCTGGCTGGGTGTTCATGCCGCGTGTCTCCAGTCGAGGACCATCTTGAGGCAGTTGACGTCTGTGAACGCCGTGCGATAGGCGGCATCGGCGTGCAGCGCCTCCTCGCGGTGCGTGATCAGCCCGTCCAGCGAGAGCACGCCGTCCTCGATCAGCGCCTTCACGGCCAGCAGGTCGGGGCGCTTCCACTCGGCCGCGGCGCGGATCTGCGCCTCCCGCATGAAGGCCGGCGGGAAGGAGAAGGACAGGCGTTCGCTGTAGAAGCCGGCCAGCACGATCTCGCCGCCCGGCGCCAAGCGGCCGATCAGCCCATCCAGGACCGATGCGTCACCGCTGACGTCGTAGATGGCGCGGTAGTCCCGCCGCGTGTCGTCGTCCGGGTGGACCACGGTGTAGCCCGCGGCGCCCTCGCAGCGCCGCGCATTGCGTTCCCAGACCACCGTTTCCGTTGCGCCGGCTGCCACGTTCATGCGCGCCAGCAGGCGGCCGAGCACGCCGTGACCGACGATCAGGTCGGGTGGGTGGATGTGTTCGCGCTTGCCGCCGCCGGCCACGGCGTGGTACGCCGTGGCGGCAAGGGCCAGCAGGACGGCGTTTTCACCCAGCGATTCGTTCACCGGCAGTGCGCGCCTGCCCGGCACCACGACGCGTGCGGCGGCACCGCCGAACAGACCCCGCACGTCGCCGAAGCAGTTGGCCCCGGGCACGAAGACGCGCTCTCCGATGTCCAGCCCGGCGTGCAGGCCGGCGCTGATCACTCGTCCCACCGATTCGTAGCCCGGCACCAGTGGATACCCCATGCCCGGGAACGGCGGCATGCGCCCGCTCCAGAGCAGCCGCTCGGTGCCCGTGCTGATGCCGCTCCACTCGATGTCGACCACCACATCCTCGTCGCCCGGTTCGCAGAGGGTGAGCTGGCTCAGCGCCAGTTGCTCGGGTTTCGTGAGCACGACGGCGGTGGTCTTCATCGGGCGGTTCCAAGATTCCCGATCGGCGATCGATGGGCGGTGATCGCGGGGCTGTTCATGGTCTGCTGGGTTTCGGGCGCAAGGACTTCAATCTGCCAAGTGTCATCTTAGACGTAGCTTACTGTGTGTCAAGACAAGTTTACATTCCCGACAACTGCACTACGCCCGACCAGAACCCCCACCTGAAGCGGCAGCGGCGTGGGCAGCTCCCGTACCTGCTCGAAGCCGGCCTTGCGCAGCAGAGCGGCGGTCTTCACCGGCAAGGCATCCAATTCGGGATCGCCCTTGGCCGGCCCCATGG
>DAORNK010000038.1:0-20185 GCA_035440985.1 Rubrivivax sp.
CTGCAGCAGCTTCTGGATGATGTTCTCGACGTCCTCGCCCACGTAGCCGGCTTCGGTGAGCGTTGTGGCATCCGCAATCACGAAGGGCACGTTGAGAAGCCGCGCCAGCGTCTGCGCCAACAGCGTCTTGCCCGAACCCGTGGGGCCGATCAGCAGGATGTTGCTCTTGGTGAGCTCGACTTCATCCTTGGATGCATTGGCACCCATGTGCTTCAGGCGCTTGTAGTGGTTGTACACCGCCACCGACAGCGTGCGTTTGGCGACTTCCTGGCCGATCACGTATTGATCCAGGCTGGACTTGATCTCGCCCGGCACGGGTAGATCGCTCTTGCCGGGCTTGGCCCCCGGCGCTTCTGCCGGCACCTCGTCGCGGATGATGTCGTTGCACAGCTCGATGCACTCATCGCAGATGAACACCGAAGGCCCCGCGATGAGCTTCTTCACCTCGTGCTGGCTCTTGCCGCAGAAGGAGCAGTACAGGACTTTCTCGCCAGAGGCGCCCTTCTTGTCGGCCATGGGTTGCGTCTACGGGCTGGGTTGAAGAGGGGTGGCGGTCATCATAGATCAACTGTCCTGGCGACCGGCCCAGGTCAAGGAGCCCCCGCTGGAGGCTTCGGGCTCGGCGGACGTGCTCAGGCGCGCTTGTCCAGCACCTGGTCGATCAGGCCATACTCCTTGGCCTCGCCGGGCGACATCCACATGTCGCGCTCCATGTCGGCGGCGATCTTTTCCACGGTCTGGCCGGTTCGCTCGGCATAGATGCGGTTGAGCTGCTCCCGCGTCTTGATGATCTCGCGCGCCTGGATCTCGATGTCGGTGGCCTGGCCCTGGGCTCCGCCGGAGGGCTGGTGGATCATCACGCGGGAGTTGGGCAGCGCCGAACGCTTGCCCTTGGCGCCCGCCATCAGCAGGAAGGAGCCCATGCTCGCCGCCATGCCCATGCACAGCGTCGACACGTCCGGCTTGATGAACTGCATCGTGTCGTAGATCGACAGGCCGGCGCTCACACTGCCCCCGGGCGAATTGATGTAGAGGAAGATGTCCTTGTCGGGGTTTTCGCTTTCCAGGAAGAGCATCTGGGCCACCACCAGGTTGGCCGTGCCGTCATTGACCGGGCCGACCAGGAAGATGATGCGTTCACGCAGCAGCCGGCTGTAGATGTCATAGGCGCGCTCGCCCCGGCCCGACTGTTCAATGACGATGGGCACCATGCCCAGGCCCACGGTTTCGTGCACGCTCATCGTTTGATCCTTCTTCATCCAGCGGCGGCCATCAGTTCATCGAACGGTAGCACCTTGTCCACGACCTTGGCCCGGGCGAGCACGAATTCGGTCACGTTGTTCTCGATGACCACCGCTTCGACCTCGGCCATGCGCTGACGGTCGCCCAGGTACCAGCGCACGACCTCGGATGGCTTCTCGTAACTCTGGCTGAGCTCTTCGATGTGGGCCTGCAACTGCTCGGGTTTGGCCTGCAGCTGGTTGGCGCGCACCAGTTCGGCCACCACAAGCCCCAATCGCACCCGACGCTCGGCCTGCGGCTTGAAGATCTCGGATGGAATCGGCGCCGTGTCCGCATCCTTGACGCCACGCTGCTTGAGGTCGGCGCGTGCGGCTTCGACCATGCGCTCGGTCTCCTTGGTGACCAGCGAGTTGGGCAGATCCAGTTCGGCCGATTTGGCCAGTGCGTCCATCACCGCGGCCTTGTTGCGCGCCTGGACGCGGAACTTGACCTCGCGATCCAGGTTCTTCTTCACGTCGGCACGCAGGGCTTCGACGGTGCCTTCTTTGATACCCAGGCTCCTGGCCAGCGCCTCGTCCACCGCGGGCAGGTTCTGCACCTCGATCTTCTTGACCGTGACCAGAAAATCGGCTTCCTTGCCCGCGACGTCCTTGCCGTGGTAGTCCGCCGGGAACTGCAGCGCAAAGGTCTTGCTCTGCCCGACCTTCATGCCGCGCACGGCCTGGTCGAACTGCTCGAGCATCTGGCCTTCGCCGATGATGAACTGGAAGGCCTCGGCCTTGCCACCCTGGAAGGGTTCGCCGTCGATCTTGCCTTCAAAGTCGATCGTGACCCGATCGCTCTCGGCAGCACCCTCGGCCGCGGCACGCAACCCGAAGCTGCGGCGCTGCTTGCGCAGGATCTCGATCGTGCGGTCGATGGCGGCTTCGCTGACCTCGGTGGCGACGCGTTCCACTTCGGCGGCGCCGAGGTCGCCGAGCTTGACCTCCGGGTAGACCTCGAAGGTGGCGTCGAAGGACAACTGGCCTTCAGGCGCCTCTTCCTTCTGTGTGATGCGCGGTGCCCCGGCGACCCGCAACTGGGCTTCGGTGGCGGCCTCGGAGAAGGCCTGGCCGACGCGGTCGTTCACCACCTCGTACTGGACCGAGTACCCGTAGCGCTGGGCCACGACCGACAGCGGCACCTTGCCGGGCCTGAAACCGTCGGCCTTGACGGTTCGCGACAGGCGCTTCAGGCGCGTGGCCACTTCGCCATTGATGGCGTCGGCAGCCAACGTGATTGTGATGCGGCGCTCGAGCTTCTCTAGGGTTTCGACTTGGACGGCCATGGTGTCTCGTGTGAAGGGCTTGGGAAACGATGCTGGTGCGCGGGGCCGGACTCGAACCGGCACGCCGGTGAAGGCGTCAGGACCTAAACCTGGTGCGTCTACCAATTTCGCCACCCGCGCGGTGAGATAGACGTTGGGCGAGGCCGCTGCGCGGCCCCGCTTCTGAGCGAACCCGGCATTTTAGCTTGAGCCAACCCGCGACTCGGCGGGGCTATCGGCCGCGCGCCGCTCAGATGGGTGCCGGCTCGCGGCGCACCCGGAACCAGGCCGCGTACATGGCCGGCAGGGCCAGCAGGGTCAGCGCGGTGGCCACGATCAGACCACCCATGATGGCCACTGCCATCGGTCCCCAGAAGACACTGCGCGACAGCGGGATCATCGCCAGCACAGCGGCTGCCGCCGTCAGCACGATGGGGCGGAAGCGCCGCACCGCCGCCTCGACGATGGCTGTCCAGGCCGGCACGCCGCGCCGCCTGTCCTGTTCGATCTGGTCGATCAGGATCACCGAGTTGCGCATGATCATGCCCATGAGGGCGATCACCCCCAGCAGCGCCACGAATCCGAACGGCCGGTTGAGCAGCAGCAAAGCCCCAGCCACACCAGCAATGCCCAGCGGGCCGGTCAGGAAAACCAGCATGGCCCGGCTGAAACTCTGCAGCTGCAGCATCAGCAGCGTGAAGATGATGAACAGCATGGCCGGCACGCCCGCGGCAATGGAGCCCTGGCCCTTGCTGCTTTCCTCCACCGCGCCTGCCACCTGGATGGCATAACCCATGGGCATCTGCGCGGCGAGCGTCTGCAAGGCGGGCCAGACCTGGGCCGTCACCGTCGGGCCCTGCACGCCTTCGACGACGTCGCCCTGCACGGTGACAGCGTAGTCGCGTCCCTCGCGCCACATCACGCCGGGTTCCCAGTCGAAGCTCACCCTGGCAATCTGTGTCAGCGGGATGGACTTCCCGCTGGCCGTCGGCAGGTAGGCGTTACCCAGGTCCGTGATGGCGTTGCGCTCTTCCAGCGGTTGCCGCAGCACGATGTCGATCAGGCGGTCGCCCTCGCGGTACTGGCCGATGTTGCTGCCCGACAGGATGGTGCGCGATGCCTGCGCGATGCTCTGGCTGCTGACGCCCAGCGCACGCGCCTTGTCCTGGTCGATGCTCAGTCGCAGCACCTTGATGCTCTCGTTCCAGTTGTCGTTGACGCCACGCAGGTTGGGATTGGCGCGCAGGATGTCCTTGGCGCGGTCGGCCCACTGGCGCACCTGTTGCGGCTCGGTGCCCACGACGCGGAACTGCACCGGATAGGGCACCGGCGGCCCGTTGGGCAGCAGTTTGACGCGGCCACGCACCTCGGGGAATTCGCTGGCCACGATCTGCGGCAGGCGCACGCGCAGTTCCTCGCGGGCCTTCAGATCCTTGGGCAGGAGGATGGACTGGCTCACGTTGCTCTGCGGGAAGATCTGATCCAGCGGCAGGTAAAAGCGCGGCACGCCGCTGCCGATCCAGGTGGTCACGTCCTGCACACCCGGTTCCTTCAGCATGCGTGCTTCGAAGCGTTGGGCCACGGCCTCGCTCTGTTGCACGGTGGACCCTTCGGGCAGCCACAAGTCGACCACCAGTTCGGGGCGCGCCGAATCCGGAAAGAACTGCTGCTGCACACGGCCCATGCCCGCCAGGCCCAGGGCGAAGCTGGCCAGGGTCAGGCCGATCGTGATCCAGCGATGCTGCACGCACCAGTTCACGATGCGCCGGAAGCGGTGATAGAAGGCCGTGTCGAAGAGCTCGCCTTCGTGCGCCACGCCGTCCACTTCCTTGCGCGTGTGCAGCAGCCAGGCGCCCAGGTAGGGCACGAAGTAGACCGAGACCAGCCATGAAATGACCAGTGCCGCCGAAGTGACGGCGAAGATCGCGAAGGTGTACTCGCCGGTGACCGACTTCGCCAGGCCGATGGGCAGGAAGCCGGCGGCCGTGATCAGTGTGCCGGTGAGCATGGGCATCGCGGTGATCTCGTAGGCGAAGGTGGCCGCCCGCATCTTGTCGTAGCCCTCCTCCAGCTTGCGCACCATCATCTCCACCGCGATGATGGCGTCGTCCACCAGCAGGCCCAGGGCGATGATCAGGCTGCCCAGCGAGATCTTGTGCAGCCCCACGCCCCAGTAGTACATCGTGACGAAGGTGATGGCCAGCACCAGCGGAATGGTCACCGCCACCACCAGGCCGGGCCACACGTCCAGCCGCAACGGGCGTGTATGCAGGCCCAGGCTGATGAAGCTGACCGCCAGCACGATGACGACGGCCTCCATCAGCACGGCCACGAATTCGCCGACCGACTGACTGACCGCACGCGGCTGGTCCTGCACCTGCGTGATCTGGATGCCCACGGGCAGGTCGGCCTGGGCCTGCTGCGCGGCCTGGCGCAACGCTTGGCCCAGGCGCACGATGTCGCCGCCTCTGGCCATCGAGACTCCCAGGGCGATCACCGGTCGACCCTGGTGCCGTACGCGCACCGCCGGCGGATCGCTGTAGTCGCGCCGGATGTCGGCAAGGTCACCCAGCCGCAGCGCACTGGCCACACCGGTGGCCGGGTTGATGGCCCGAATCGGCAAGCGCCTGAGTTCGTCCACGCCATTGAACTGGCCGCCCACGCGCACCTGCAGGTTCTCGCTGCCGGCATTCAGCACACCGGCCCCCTCGACCGCGTTCTGCGCACCGATCTGGGCGATCACCTGGTTCATGTCCAGGCCCAGCTGCGCCAGCCGCTTCTGCGAGATCTCCACGAAGATCTTCTCGGGCTGGGCGCCAAACACCTCCACCTTGCCGACGTCGGCGACCCGCAGCAGGCGCTGACGCACGCGTTCGGCCGCCTGTCGCAGCTCTTCCTGGCTGAAGCCGTCGCTGCTCAGCGCAAAGATCGACCCGTAGACGTCGCCGAAGTCGTCGTTGAAGAGCGGCCCTATCACCCCTTGCGGCAGCGTGCCGCGCATGTCGCCCACGCGCTTGCGCACCTGGTACCAGCTGCTGCTCACCGCGCTGGCCGGTGAAGAATCCGCCAGTTGCAGGATGGTCAGCGACTCGCCCGGCTTGGTATAGCTGCGGATCTTGTCGGCGTAGGGGACTTCCTGCAGCGACTTCTCGATCTTGTCGGTGACCTGCTCGGCCATCTGCTGCGCGCTGGCACCGGGCCAGAACGCCTGCACCACCATTGCACGAAAGGTGAAGGGCGGGTCTTCGTCCTGCCCCAGTTGAAAGTAGGCAGCCACGCCCAGGCCCAGCAGCACGATCATCAGGTAGCGTGTCAGCGCGGGGTGTTCGAGGGCCCAGCGCGAAATGTTGAAGCGCGTGGCAGAAGCGGTCGAAGCGGGAGCCATCGTCGCGCCCTCTCCTCAGCGGCTGGCCGCCGGGGCGGGGCCAGCGGGTGCTTCCCCGTAGAGCTTGACTTTCTGGCCGGGCGCCAGCGTGTGCACACCGGCGGTGACCACCGTCTGCCCCGCGACCAGGCCGGATGCCAGCACGAGGCGGTTGCCGCCCGCACGCGCGACGACAACCGGCTGGGGCTTGACCGTCATGCTCGCGCGGTCGAGCACCCAGACCGCACTCTGGCCATTGACCTGCACGACAGCCGCCAGTGGCAGGTGCAGGACAGCTTCGGTGCGTGGCTGAACGATGACGACGGTGACGGTCTGGCCCAGTTCGAACGAGGCTGCGCCAAGATCGGCTTTCGCCAGAAAGGTGCGTGTAGACGGGTCCGCCGCAGCCGCCACCTCGCGCAGCGTGGCAGGGACCGGCGCGGCCGCGCCCCAGCGCCGGACCTGCAGCGCACCCTTGCGGCCCAGCAGCGGCCTGAGAGCGGCCACCACGTCCTCAGGCACCGCAAACACCGCGTCGCGCGGGCCATCGTGCGCCAGCCGCAGCACGGGCGTGCCGGCCGCCAGCACCGCGCCGACCTCGGCCTCCACTGCGGTGATGGTACCGACGGCATTGGCCTGCAATGCGGCATAGGCCGCCTGGTTTCCCTGCACGCTCTGCTGGGCCAGCGCCTGATCCAGTTGCGCCTTCTGGGCCTTGAGGCCGGTTTCGCGCCGCTCCAGTTCGAGTGCGCTGATGAAACCCTGGCTGCGCAGTTCCTGGTAGCGCTTGAACTCCGCTTGCGCCAGCGCGTAGGCCGCCTGCGCAGCCTGCGCCCCTGCCTGGGCGGCCTGCTGCGCGAGTTGCAGATCGGTGGAATCCAGTCTGGCCAGCACCTGCCCTGCCTTCACACGCTGGCCGACTTCGGCCGGCCGCGCCACGAGCTTGCCCGGCACGCGAAACCCGATGCGTGATTCGGTTCTGGCCCTCACTTCGGCCGCGAACTCGCTGCTTCCCGCGCTGGACTCGGGTTGCACCAACATCGTCCGAACGGCGCGAACCGGCTCCGGCAGGGGTTCCGGCCGTGAGCAGGCCATCAGGGCGGCAACCAGTGAGACGACGAGAAGTGGCTGGGCAGGGAACTTCATCTGGGCTGGCTTCGGCGACTGATGGAAACTTGAACCGGTCTCTACTGACTGACTGGTCAGTAATGTATGAGCCACGTCCGACGCTGTCAAACCACCTGCGCGAACGGCCCGCGGGCGCCAGCGCCATGATTGACGAGAATCCGCGCTGTGAGCGTTGATCACTACGAGAACTTTCCGGTCGCTTCGATCCTGTGTCCGCCTCGGCTGCGGCCGCCGATCCGGGCCATCTATCACTTTGCGCGCACGGCCGACGATCTGGCCGATGAAGGTGAAGCCGAGGCTTCGACCAGGCTGGCCGACCTCGCGGCCTACCGCCTGGCTCTGGACCGGGCCAGCCAGGACGGAGCGTTGTCACCACGCTGGCAAGGGGTCTTTGTGCCCTTGCGGCAGCAATTGCAGACGTTTGCCCTGCCCCTGGTCCTGCTGCATGACCTGCTGGACGCATTCGAGCAGGACGTGCGCAACCCTCACTACCCCGACCGCAGGGCCCTGCTGGATTACTGCCGCCGCTCGGCGAATCCCATCGGCAGGTTGCTGCTCCACCTCTATGGGATCGACGAACCCCGGGCGCTGGCCCGTTCGGACGCCATCTGCACCGCCCTGCAACTCATCAACTTCTGGCAGGACCTAAGCGTCGATGGCCCCAGAGGGCGCCACTACGTGCCTGTAGCGGATGCCTTGGCCCATGGCGTGGAAGCCGACGATCTGGTGGCCTGCCGCGACAGCCCGGCAGCCCGCCGGCTGGTGCGTCAACTCCTCGACTGGGCAACCACGCTGATGCTGGAAGGCGCACCGCTGTGCCGCCAGGTACCGGGACGCGCCGGCTGGGAATTGAGAATGGTGGTCGCCGGCGGCCTGCGCATCGCACAGAGAATCAGGCACATGGATTGCGCGACGCTGCTGCAGCGGCCTGCTCTGACGGCCCTGGACTTGCCAGCCCTCTTGTGGCGCGCCGTGCGCATTGGTGCTGCCCGGCCATGACTCCTGCGCAATACGTTCAGGACAAGGCGGCCCGCAGCGGCTCCTCGTTCTACTACGCGTTTCTGTTCCTGCCCGCCCCGCGCCGCGCTGCGATCACCGCCTTCTACGCCTTCTGTCGCGAGGTGGACGACGTGGTGGATGAGGTATCCGACCCTGCGGTGGCCGCGTCCAAGCTGCAGTGGTGGCGGGCCGAAGTCGGCCGCGCGTTCGCCGGCCAGCCCACCCACCCGGTGATGCTGGCCTTGATGCCCTGGGTGGCGGACTACCGCATCCGTACGGACCATCTGCACGCGGTGATCGAGGGCTGCCAGACCGACCTGCAGCAGACACGTTTCCTGGACTACCCTGCGCTGCAGCGCTACTGCCATCTGGTGGCAGGCGTCGTGGGTGAGGTGGCGGCCAACATCTTCGGCAGATCGCACGAAGCCACGGTGCAGTACGCCCACGGGCTGGGCCAGGCCATGCAGCTCACGAAC
This sequence comes from Rubrivivax sp., assembly GCA_035440985.1. Taxonomy (GTDB): domain Bacteria; phylum Pseudomonadota; class Gammaproteobacteria; order Burkholderiales; family Burkholderiaceae_C; genus Rubrivivax. Next base: position 8,516 of record DAORNK010000038.1, read on the forward strand.
ATCATTCGCGACGTCGGCGACGACGCCCGCCGGGGGCGCATCTACCTGCCGCTCAGCGAGCTGCAGCGCTTCGACGTGAAGGCCCACGAACTGCTGCGGCGCGAGTCCCCCTGGGGCTACAGCCCGCGCTTCGAAGCCTTGATGCGCTTCCAGGCCGAGCGCGCACACGCCACCTTCGAGGCGGCGCTGGCGCAGTTGCCAGCCGGCGATCGGCAGGCGCAGAAGCCCGGCCTGATGATGGCCAACATCTACCGCACGTTGCTGCGCGAAATCGAATCGCAGGGCTTTCAGGTGCTGCACCAGCGAACCTCGCTGACCCCGCTGCGCAAGCTCTGGATTGCAGCGCGCACCCACGTGCTGGCGCGGTGAAGATCGCCGTCATCGGCGGGGGCTGGGCGGGGCTGGCTGCTGCGGTGCGGGCCACCGAAGCTGGCCATGCGACCACGCTGTTCGAGATGGCCAGGCAACTGGGTGGCCGCGCCCGCACGGTGGCCGCTGACGACCAGGTGCTGGACAACGGCCAGCACATCCTGATCGGCGCCTACAGCCACTGCCTGGCCTTGATGCGCACGGTGGGTTGTGATGTGGGCGCCTTGCTGGACCGTCGCCCGCTGGAACTGCGCTACCCCGATGGGCGTGGCCTGCGCATGCCGGCCGGGCCTGCCGGGCTGGCCTTGGCATGGGCCATCGCCCGCTGCAGAGGATGGACGACCCGGGACCGGCTGTCGTTGATGGGGGCCGCCACCCAGTGGGCGTTGAGCGGCTTCCGCTGCCACCCCGCCCTGTCGGTGGCCGAGCTGTGCAGCGGTCTGCGCCCGGCGGTGCGACGACTGCTGATCGATCCCCTGTGCGTGGCGGCCCTGAACACCCCGGCGGGGCAGGCCAGCGCGCAGGTCTTCCTGCGCGTGCTGGCCGACGCGCTCTTTGGCGGCGCCGGCAGCGCCGACCTGCTCCTGCCCCGGCGCCCGCTGGGTGAACTGCTGCCGGAGCCGGCGCGAGCCTGGCTGGACGAACGGGGAGCGCGCATGGTGATGGGTCGCCGCGTCCTGGCGCTGCAAAACGATGCGCCAACCTGGCTGGTCGATGGTGAACGCTTTGATCGGGTCATCCTGGCCTGCAACGCCTCCGAGGCCTCGCGGCTGGCCGAGGGATCTGCGCCAGACTGGGCCCGCTTGACCGCGGAATTGCGTTACCAGCCCATCGTCACGGTGTATCTGCAGTGCGATGGCGCGCGCCTGCCTGCACCGATGACCGCCTTCGTCGAGGGACCTCGGGCCCCCGCCCAGTTCGCCTTCGACCACGGTGCGCTGGGGTCGACCCCGGGACGATTCGCCTTCGTGATCAGTGGCGCCGGCAGCTGGCTGGCCCAGGGTCAGGAAGCGCTGGCGTCGGCCGTGCGGGCCCAGGCCGCTATGGCTCTGCAGCCGGTGGCCCGTGTGCCGAACCTGAGACTGCTGCGCGTGATGGCTGAAAAGCGTGCCACGTTTGCCTGTTCACCCGGCCTGCTTCGTCCGCCGGCGCGGCTGGTGCCGGGGCTCTTTGCAGCGGGCGACTACGTCCAGGGGCCCTACCCCGCCACGCTGGAGGGCGCGGTTCGGTCGGGAGAGGATGCGGTGAGACTCGCCATCGAGGCCGCTTGAACCGGCCTGCACCGGCGCTGCGTTCGCGTTTTCTTCTCGCCATGCAACGCTTCATTTTGCCATGCAAAATGGCGTAAGCTACGCGACAGAGGTCATCAGCATGAGCGGCAAAGACACGCAGACACCCACCATCCAGGTCCTGGAGCGCAGTTTTGCGCTGCTGGACCTGCTGGCCAGCCATCCCGACCCCGTCTCGCTGAAAGAGATCAGCGAGCGTACGGGCCTGCATCCTTCGACAGCCCACCGCATCCTGAATGACCTCACCATAGGGCGATACGTCGACAGGCCGCAGGCTGGCACTTATCGCCTCGGCATGCGTCTGCTCGAACTGGGCAACCTGGTCAAGGCCAGGCTGGATGTGCGCGAGGCCGCGCTGGTGCCCATGCGTGAACTGCACAAGATGACGCTGCAGCCGGTCAACCTGTCGATGCGCCAGGGCGACGAAATCGTCTACATCGAGCGCGCCTACAGTGAGCGCTCCGGCATGCAGGTGGTGCGTGCCGTGGGTGGTCATGCGCCCCTGCATCTGACCTCCGTGGGCAAGCTCTTCCTGGCCCATGACGACCCCGCCCGGGTACGGGCCTACGCCGCCCGCACAGGCCTGACCGGCCACACGCGCAACAGCATCACCGACGTGACCCGTCTGGAGCGCGAACTGGCCACCGTGCGAGCCTACGGCGTAGCCCGTGACGACGAAGAACTCGAGCTCGGCGTGCGCTGCATGGCCGCGGGCATCTTCGACGACCAGGGCAAGTTGCTGGCGGGTTTGTCGGTGTCGTCGCCGGCCGATCGTCTGGAAGAAGGCTGGCTGGACCGCGTGAAGGCCACGGCCGCGCAGATCTCCTCGGCGTTGGGCTACCGAGGCTGAGCCGGCGCCGATGGGCTGCCGGCAGGGCTGCTGCCCAGCGACAACCAGCGGCGCAGCCGTTCGGCATCGCCGATGCGCGAATAGCGCCCCGCCGAATCGAGCAGCACCATGATCAGGTTACGTCCTGCCAGTTGGGCCTGCATCACCACGCAGCGTCCGGCGGCGGAGATGTAGCCCGTCTTCTGCAAGCCGATGTCCCATTCAGGGTTGCGCACCAGCCCATTGGTGTTGCGGAACTGGGTCAGCCTCGCACCCACGGGCACCACCGCCTCCAGCGAAGTCGACAACTGCCGGATGATGGGGTGTTCGAAGGACGCCTTCACCAGGCGGGCCAGGTCCTGCGCGCTGGACTGGTTGTTGCTCGACAGGCCAGTCGGCTCCACGTAGTGGGTGTCGGCCATGCCCAGCTCATGGGCCTTGCTGTTCATCGCGGAGACAAAGCCCTGCAACCCCCCGGGGTAGGTGCGTCCCAGCAGATGGGCGGCCCGGTTCTCGGATGCCATCAACGCCAGGTGCAGCATCTCACCGCGCGTCAGCTGCGTCCCGAGCGCCAGACGGGAGCGGCTGCCGGCCGTGGCCGCGACGTCGTCCTGAGTGACGGTGAGCGGCTCCTCCAGGGACAGCCGGGCCTCGGTGACGACCAGGGCCGTCATCAACTTGGTGATCGATGCGATCGGCAGCACGGCAGCGGGGTTCTTGCTGAACAGGACCTCATCGGTTTCCTGGTCAACCACCAGGGCAACGCTGGAGGTGAGGTCCAACTCGTCGTCTGTGGCCCGCAACCCGTAGAGCTGGCCGAAGGAAGGAATCGGTGGCGCAGCCTTCACCACGGCTTGGCGAACGACACGCTTGCCCTTGGCTTGAACTGCCCCTGGTACTCTGACGGCCGGGCGCGCCTTGTTCTGCACCTTGCTGGCCGCGGGCCTGGCTGCTTCCTTGGACTTGTTGCGCGACTTGGCGGCCCAGGCGCCATCGGGCAGTGACGCCAGCGACAGGCCCAGAACCAGCACCGCCAGCCATGGGCCGAACTTCTTCAAAAAGCGGGGGAGTCCTGACTGCACCTGTCACCTCGTCAATCGGGCAAGCGGAAAGTGTAGGTGACCAGGAAAAAGTGCGCAAGATCAAAAACTTGCGACTTCTTCCTAAAGTACCGTCTACCTTCAGAGACCCCCGCGTGAAACCGCGAAGTCCTCAGCCCTGGGCGGCGACTCGATCGGCGGTGCTGTGCAACTTGTTGAGCGCCGAAAGGTAGGCCTTGGCCGAGGCCACCACGATGTCCGGGTCAGCCCCCACGCCGTTCACCACCCGCCCGCCCAATTGCAGCCGGATGGTGACTTCGCCCTGGGATTCTGTGCTGCCGGAGGTGATGGCATTGACCGAATAGAGCACCATTTCGGCGCCACTTTGCAGTCGCGACTCGATGGCCTTCAGGCTGGCATCGACCGGCCCGTTGCCATCGCTCTGCGCGTGATATTCCTGGTCGCCCGCCGAGAACGCAACACGAGCATGTGGCCGCTCTCCGGTCTCGGACTGCTGGGACAACGCAAGAAACCGGTAGTGCTCGTATTCGGTGGTGACGCTTTCGTCGCTCACCAACGCCAAGATGTCCTCGTCGAAGATCTCGCTCTTGCGGTCGGCCAGATCCTTGAAGCGCGAGAAGGCGGCATTGACCTCCGCTTCAGACTCCAGCTGGATGGCCAGTTCCTGCAGCCGCTGCTTGAAGGCATTGCGGCCACTGAGCTTGCCCAGCACGATCTTGTTGGCGGCCCAGCCGACGTCTTCGGCGCGCATGATTTCGTAGGTGTCGCGGGCCTTGAGCACGCCATCCTGGTGGATGCCGCTGGCGTGGGCAAAGGCATTGGCACCGACCACCGCCTTGTTGGGCTGCACGACAAAGCCCGTGGTCTGGCTGACCATGCGCGAGGCCGGCACGATCTGCGTGGTGTCGATGCCCAGATCCAACTGGAAGTAGTCGCGCCGCGTCCGCACGGCCATCACGACCTCTTCGAGGCTGCAGTTGCCGGCGCGTTCGCCCAGGCCGTTGATGGTGCACTCGATCTGCCGCGCGCCGCCGATCTTCACACCGGCCAGCGAGTTGGCCACCGCCATGCCCAGGTCGTTGTGGCAATGCACCGACCAGATCGCCTTGTCGGAGTTGGGGATGCGTTGCCGCAGGTCACGGATGAAGGCGCCGTAGAGCTCGGGCACCGCATAGCCCACGGTGTCGGGAATGTTGATGGTGGTCGCGCCTTCGGCGATCACGGCCTCCAGGACACGACAGAGGAACTCGGGGTCCGAGCGGTAGCCATCTTCGGGTGAAAACTCGATGTCGCCGCACAGGTTGCGCGCAAATCGCACGGCCAGCCTGGCCTGCTCGAGCACCTGGTCGCGCGTCATGCGCAACTTCTTCTCCATGTGCAGTTCGCTGGTCGCGATGAAGGTGTGGATGCGCGAGCGGGCTGCTCGTTGCAGCGCTTCGGCCGAGCGGGCGATGTCGCGGTCGTTGGCCCGGGCGAGCGAACAGACGGTGGACTCCTTGATCGCCTCGGCGATGGCCCGCACGGCTTCGAAATCCCCGTTGCTGGAGGCCGCGAAACCGGCCTCGATCACGTCCACGCGCAGCCGCTCCAGCTGCCGTGCGATGCGCAGCTTTTCTTCCCGCGTCATCGAAGCGCCAGGCGACTGCTCGCCGTCACGCAAGGTGGTGTCGAAGATGATGAGTTTGTCGGTCATGGTGTGCCTTAGCGAGGGTTGGGTCGCAAGCAGCCCGGAAACGAAAACGGCCCGCTGCTTTGCGCTGGCGGGCCGTTGATCGGGAAGAATGGTTCGAGACGACAGCGATCAGCGCACCCGCAAGGTGGGCAGTCGCGCTAGCAGGAGGCCGAAGCCGTACGTCGTCATCGCTTCAATATAGCACGGGGCCTGTTCAGTCGTGCAGGCCCTTTTCGTCCGGCTCGTCGGTGGACGTCGAGATCACGCTCACCGGCTTGCCCTTCATCCGGCGCCAGCCGTAGACGACGTAGCCGGAGACACCATAGCTGCAGAACAGGACGAACAGCACCAGGGGCGGGTTCTGGCTGATCAGCGCAATGCCCAGCGCGATGGCCACGATGACGACGAATGGCACGGTCTGCTTGGCACCGACGACCTTGAAGCTGTAGAAAGGGACGTTGGTCACCATCGTCAGGCCCGCATACAGCGTCACGGCAAAGGCCGTCCAGGCCAGCCAGCCCACCTGCGCCGCTCCCTTGAAACCGGCGTCGTCCATCACCCAGATCAGCCCCATCACCAGGGCCGCCGCCGCCGGACTGGGAAGCCCCTGGAAGAACCGCTTGTCGACGATGCCGATGTTGGTGTTGAAGCGCGCCAGTCGCAGCGCCGCGCCGGCGATGTAGACGAAGGCCGGGATCCAGCCCATCTTGCCCAGACCCTTGAGCGACCACTCGTAGACGATCAGGGCCGGCGCGGCACCGAAGCCGACCATGTCGCACAGGCTGTCCATCTGCTCGCCAAACGCGCTTTGCGAGTGGGTCATCCGCGCCACACGGCCGTCCAGGCTGTCGAGAATGGCCGCGCAGAAGATGCCGATGCAGGCGGTCTCGAAGCGCCCGTTCATGGCCATCACGATGGAGTAGAAGCTGGCGAAGAGCGCGGCCAGCGTCACCGCGTTGGGCAGGATGTAGATGCCCTTGCGGCGCGGCCGTGCCTGGGCATGAGCCTCGGCTTCCTCGGGCGCCGGGGCACGAGCGTCGTCACTCATGGCCGCTGAGGATAGCGCAGCGCCGTAACGGAAAAGGGCCGCCCTGAGGCGATCCCATCGGAGCCATCAGACCAGTCAATTGCGGCTCTTGTCGACCAGCTTGTTCGCCTTGATCCAAGGCATCATCGCGCGCAGTTTCTCGCCCACGACCTCGATCGAGTGTTCGCTGGTCAGGCGGCGGCGGGACATCAGCGTCGGGGCACCCGCGCGGTTTTCCAGGATGAAGCTCTTGGCGTACTCGCCGGTCTGGATATCGGTCAGCAGCTGCTTCATCGCCACCTTGGTCTGGGCGGTGATGACCTTGGGGCCGGAAACGTACTCGCCGTACTCGGCGTTGTTCGAGATCGAGTAGTTCATGTTCGCAATGCCGCCTTCGTAGATCAGGTCCACGATGAGCTTGAGCTCGTGAAGGCACTCGAAGTAGGCCATCTCGGGCGCGTAGCCGGCTTCCACCAGCGTCTCGTAGCCCGCCTTGATGAATTCGACGGTACCGCCGCACAGCACCGCTTGCTCGCCGAACAGGTCCGTCTCCGTCTCTTCGCGGAAGCTGGTCTCGATGACACCGGCCTTGCCGCCGCCGTTGGCCGCTGCGTAGCTCAGCGCCAGATCGCGGGCCTTGCCGGTCTTGTCGGCGTGCACGGCGATCAGGTGGGGCACGCCACCGCCTTGCGTGTAGGTGTTGCGCACGGTGTGACCCGGCGCCTTGGGGGCGACCATCCACACGTCCAGATCGTCACGCGGCACCACCTGGCCGTAGTGCACGTTGAAGCCGTGTGCGAAGGCCAGGCTGGCCCCCTTGCGGATGTTGGGCTCGACATCGTTCTTGTACACCGCGCCGATCTGCTCGTCGGGCAGAAGGATCATCACCACATCGGCCTGACTGACTGCATCGGCCACCTCGGCCACCCGCAGACCGGCCTTCTCGACCTTGGACCAGCTGGCGCCGCCCTTGCGCAGGCCGACGGTGACCTTGCAGCCGCTGTCGTTGAGGTTCTGCGCATGCGCGTGGCCCTGCGAGCCATAGCCGATGATGGTGACGTTCTTGCCCTTGATGAGGCTCAGGTCGGCGTCCTTGTCGTAATAGACCTTCATGGGTTCTCTCTCCGTGAAAAACTGTGGGTGGATCTTGAATCAGGCAGCCGCCGCGGAAGCGGCCTTGCCGGGCTGCCAGCAGCGCCCCTTGAGGGGGGAGCGCCGACGGCGCCACGGGGGTGTTTCAAACTCGCAGGATGCGCTCACCGCGCCCGATGCCGCTGGCCCCGGTGCGCACGGTTTCCAGAATCGCCGACCGGTCGATGGCGACCAGGAAGGCGTCGAGCTTGGAGCCGTCACCCGTGAGCTCGATGGTGTAGGTCTTTTCGGTCACATCGATGATGCGGCCGCGGAAGATGTCGGCCATGCGTTTCATCTCGTCGCGTTCCTTGCCCACGGCGCGCACCTTGATGAGCATCAGTTCTCGCTCGACGAAGCTGCCTTCGGTGAGATCAACCACCTTGACCACCTCGATGAGCCGGTTCAGGTGCTTGGTGATCTGCTCGATGACCTCGTCGCTGCCGGTGGTGACGATGGTCATCCGCGACAGCGAAGCGTCTTCGGTGGGTGCCACCGTCAGGCTCTCGATGTTGTAGCCACGGGCGGAGAACAGGGCGACCACGCGGGACAAGGCGCCGGGCTCGTTCTCGAGCAGCACGGCAATGATGTGTTTCATGTTCGGTTCCTTGGCGCGCTCTTCAGGCTTGCAGCCGATGGGCCGCGGCCCTTGGCCACGCTGGGGGAGGTTGTGAAGGAAATGCCCCTTGGACGTGATCTGCATCCGCCGCACCTGCCGGCCGCCCTGCGGTAACAGGGCAGCCCTGATGCGACTTCAGACGGTCACAGTTCCTCGGAGCCCAGCAGCATCTCGGTAATGCCCTTGCCCGCCTGCACCATCGGCCAGACGTTCTCGGTCGGATCGGTGCGCACGTCGAGGAAGACCGTACGGTCCTTCAGGCGCATGGCTTCGCGCAGCGCACCTTCCACGTCACCGGGCCGCTCGATCTTCATGCCCACGTGACCATAGGCCTCGGCCAGCTTGACGAAGTCGGGCAATGCGTCCATGTAGCTGTGCGAGTAACGGCCGCCGTAATCGAGTTGCTGCCACTGCCGCACCATGCCCAGGTAACGGTTGTTCAGCGAGACGATCTTCACCGGGGTCTTGTACTGCAGGCAGGTCGACAGTTCCTGGATGCACATCTGGATGGAGCCTTCGCCGGTGATGCAGAACACGTCGGAATCGGGCTTGGCCAGCTTGATGCCCATCGCGTAGGGCAGGCCCACGCCCATCGTGCCCAGCCCTCCACTGTTGATCCAGCGCCGCGGCTCGTCGAAGCCGTAGAACTGCGCCGCCCACATCTGGTGCTGGCCCACGTCCGACGTGATGTAGGTGTCGCGCCCGCGGGTCAGGGCGTGCAGCGTCTCTATCACCATCTGCGGCTTGATGACCTCGTCGCTGCGCTTGTAGCTCAGACACTCGCGTTTGCGCCACTCGTTGACCTGGCTCCACCAGGCGCTGAGCGCGCCGGCATCCGGGCGGGCCTGGGTCTCCTTGATCTGCGCGATCAGTTCGACCAGCACCTCCTTCACGTCGCCGACGATGGGGATGTCGACCCGGACCCGCTTGGAGATCGAGGACGGGTCGATGTCCACGTGGACGATCTTGCGCTCCACCGAGGCAAAGTGCTTGGGGTTGCCGATCACCCGGTCGTCGAAACGGGCGCCCACGGCCAGCAGCACGTCACAGTTCTGCATGGTCATGTTGGCTTCGAAAGTGCCATGCATGCCCAGCATGCCCAGGAAGCGGGGATCGCCCGACGGAATGGCGCCCAGCCCCATCAGCGTGTTGGTGCAGGGGAAGCCCAGCAAGTCGATCAGTTGCCTCAGCTCCGCCGAGGCATTGCCCAGGATGACGCCGCCGCCGGTGTAGATGTAGGGCCGCTTGGCCTGCAGCAGCAATTGCACGGCCTTGCGGATCTGGCCGCCATGCCCCTTGCGAACCGGGTTGTAGGAGCGCATCTCCACGGCATCGGGGTAGTGGAAGGGCGCCGTCTTCAGCGAGACATCCTTAGGGATGTCGATGACGACAGGGCCCGGGCGCCCGGTGCGTGCGATGTGGAAGGCCTTCTTGATGGTCAAGGCTAGGTCCCGCACGTCCTTGACCAGGAAGTTGTGCTTGACCACCGGACGCGTGATGCCCACGGTGTCGCACTCCTGGAAGGCGTCCAGCCCGATGGCCGGCGTCGGCACCTGCCCGGTGATGATCACCATCGGGATGGAGTCCATGTAAGCGGTGGCGATACCGGTGACGGCGTTGGTGACTCCGGGGCCCGAAGTCACCAGGGCCACGCCGACATCGCCGGTGGCTCGCGCATAACCGTCGGCGGCGTGCACGGCGGCCTGCTCGTGCCGTACCAGCACATGCTCGATCACCTCCTGCTTGTACAGGGCATCGTAGATGTACAGCACCGAACCGCCGGGATAGCCCCAAAGGTGCTTGACACCTTCGGCCTGCAGGCAGCGCACGAGGATTTCCGAGCCATTGAGCTCGGCAGGGGAGGAGGAAGAAGAGGAAGGCTGTGCCAATGCAGCACGCTTGACTTCCGCGGCAGACATGTCCATTTCGAACCTTTGCGAATTTCTCTGACGAAAAACCATTGGTGCCCCTCCTGCGGCCCTCGTGAGGCGGATTCGGAGCCTGCGCGGTCTCAAATCGCCGTCACGGGTTGGACGAGCGGGGTTTGGACCCAGGTATCTGTTGGTGCAAAGCAGCATTATGCACCGCCCGCGCCCGCCGCCCGAGCGCGGGACGCCCGGCAAAGGTGCAGTGCCATAATCCCGCGCGCTCGAACCGGGCGCAGCCGCAACCCCCAGCGTTGGCCACCGACAAAGAACTCAGCGACTTTCTCAGGAGCGTCGAAAAGCGGGCCTTCAAGCGCACGGTGTATGCGGTGCGCAATGACGACGCCGCTCTGGACATCGTGCAAGACGCGATGATCCGACTGGCCGAGAAGTACGCCGACCGCCCGGCCGCCGAGCTGCCGCTGGTGTTCCAGCGCATCCTGTCCAACGCCACGATGGACTGGTTTCGCCGCGAAAAGGTGCGCAACGCCGTCGTCCAGAACCTGTCCGAGTTCGATTCCGGGGGTGAAGACGGCGAATTCGACCTTCTGGAAACCCTCCATGCTCTCGAGGACACGATGGGCACGGAGAGTGCTTCTGACGCCGTTTCGAGGAGCCAGATCCTGAAACTGATCGATACCGAGGTTGAACAACTCCCAGCCCGTCAACGGGAAGCTTTTCTGTTACGTTACTGGGAAGAGTTCGACGTGGCCGAGACCGCCGTCGTGATGGGTTGCTCCGAAGGCAGTGTCAAGACACACTGCTCCAGAGCGGTGCATGCACTGGCCATGGCCTTGCGAACCAAGGGAATCGCACCATGAAACACACGCTCCGACTGAGTGACGACAGCGGCATCGAAGCCCGCTTGGCTGCGCGGTTGGCGGGTGCGCTGACGCTGGCTTCGCAGGAACTGCCCCACGACGTGGCCGAGCGCCTGCGCATCGCTCGGCAGCAGGCCCTGGCCCGCGCGCGCGAGGTTCGGGTGGCAAACCCGGTTGCCGCCATGGCAGTCTCCCGTTCTGGCGCCCTCACGCTGGGCGGGTTCTGGCCGCGCTGGCAGAAGGCGGCTTCTTTGCTGCCCCTGGTCCTGCTGGTGGCCGGTTTCATGGCCATCGACCACTGGCTGACACGCGAACAAGTGCTCTCTGCCGCCGAGATCGACGCCCAGTTGCTGTCGGGTGACCTGCCACCGGCGGCCTATTCCGACCCGGGATTCGCCGAATTCCTGCGTGGTTCACCGCCCCCATGAATCTGAGGGCGCTTCTGCTGTCGGCCAGCCTGCTGCTCGGCGTGCTGGCCAGCGCTCAGGGCCTCGCGGCGGCCAGTGATGGGGCTGCCTGGAGCGGGCTGACAGCCTCCCAGAAGCAGATCCTGGCGCCATTGCAGAAGGATTGGTCCAGCCTGGACACTCAACGCCGCCAGAAGTGGCTGGAAGTGGCGTCTCGTTTCGGCGGCCTGCCGGCCGAAGAGCAGGAAAGGATCAGGGAACGGATGGTCGAGTGGGCGCGCATGACGCCTGCGCAGCGCGCAAGAGCCCGCCTGGTCTTCCAGGAAGCCCGCCAGTTGCCGGCCGATGAGCGCCAGGCGCGCTGGGAGGCGTACCGCTCGCTGTCGCCCGAAGCTCGGCAGGCATTGGCCCAGAGGGCAGCCCCTGCGGCCCGGCCGGCTTCGGCCGTCGCGCGGAGGTCGACGTGCTGCTGCAGGCGGTGGCGCAGCCGATGACGGTCGCTGGCCGGGAGCTGGTGCTG
>DAORNK010000039.1:0-20182 GCA_035440985.1 Rubrivivax sp.
TGCGGCTGAAGGCCGATTCGGCCTTGGGCATCACGAAAGGCGCGCGGCTCATGCTTTCCACGCCGCCGGCCAGCATCAGCTGCACCTCGCCGCTCTTGATGGCGCGTGCCGCGCTGCCCACCGCGTCCAGGCCCGACCCGCACAGGCGGTTGAGGGTGGCGCCGGGCACCGCCGGCGGCAGCCCGGCCAGCAGCAGCGACATGCGCGCCACGTTGCGGTTGTCCTCGCCCGCCTGGTTGGCACAGCCCAACAGCACGTCGTCCAGCGCCGCCCAGTCCACCCGAGGGTTGCGCTGCATCAGCGCCCGGATCGGTATGGCGCCCAGGTCGTCGGGGCGCAGCGAAGACAGGGCACCGCCATAGCGGCCGAACGGGGTACGGATGGCGTCGCAGACGAAGGCTTCAGGCGGCATCAGGGGGCCCTCGGGCTGTGCAGGCGGCGGCGCAGCCAGGGGCTGACCCGGTAGCGTTCGCCGCGGTAGTGGTGGTCCAGCGATTCCAGCAGTTGCACCACCTCGGCGACGGACCAGCGGGCCAGCCACTCGAAAGGCCCGGCCGGGTAGTTGACACCCAGCTTCATCGCCGCGTCGGCGCCATCGCTGCTGCACACGCCTTGCTGCACGGCGTCGGCGGCTTCGTTGATCAGCATCGCCACCGTGCGCGCCACCAGCAGGCCGGGCGCGTCGGCCACCGCCATCGGCGCATAGCCCAAGGCAGCCAGCCAGGTGGCGGCCTTGGTCCGCCAGGGTTCATCGGCCGTGTCGGCCACCGCCAAGGCCAAGGCCTGGCCCGGTGCGGCGGACAGCATCAGCGGTCGGTCGAACACAGCCACTTCGGCCAGGCCCAGCGCGGCTTGCAGTTCGGCAGCCGTGCGGCCGTCGGTCAGCCGCAGTTGCGCGCCGTCGATCGCCAGCCCCGTCCAGCCGCTGCTGCGCACGCGGGCCGGGCCCCAGCCTTGCACGCCCAGCGCCCGCGCTGCGGCTTGCTCCAGGTGTTCGGCCAGCATGCCATCGCCGTGCACCGTGATCTCGCCGGCGTTGGCCGGAGCAGGGTGCACGGCCACCGGCAAGTGGGTGGCATCCTCCGGATAGCGGAAGAAGCCGCGGCCGCTCTTGCGGCCCAGCAGGCCGCCGTCGACCATTTCGCGCTGCACGCCACTGGGCTGGTAGCGCTTGTCGTAGAAGTTGGCCTCGTAGACGGAGCGCGTAACGGCGAAATTGGTGTCGTGCCCGATGAGGTCCATCAATTCGCAGGGCCCCATGCGGAAGCCCGCGGCGCGGAAGCAGGCATCCAGCACCGCCGGTGTGGTGGCCTGTTCCTGCAGCAGCGCCAGCGCCTCGGCGTAGTAGGGCCGGGCGATGCGGTTGACGATGAAGCCCGGCGTGCTGCGTGCATGCACCGGCGTCTTGCCCCAGGCCTGGCTGAGCTGGAAGATGGTCTCGGCGACGGCCGGCTGCGTGTGCAGGCCGGAGACCACCTCCACCAGCTTCATCAGGGGCACGGGGTTGAAGAAGTGCATGCCGACCAGCCGGCCGGGGTGGGCCAGGCCGCTGGCCAATGCGGTGATGCTGATCGACGAGGTATTGGTGGCCAGCACGCACTGCGGGCCGACCACGGCCTCCACTTGCTGCAGCAGGACGCGCTTGGCGGCCAGATCCTCGACGATGGCTTCGACGACCAGGCCCGCCGCAGCGGCATCGGCCAACTGCGCGGCAGGCTGGATGCGCGCCAGCGTGGCCTCAGCCGCGGCCGCAGCCAGCCGGCCTTTGGCCACCAGGCCCTGCAGCGTGGTGGCCAGCTGGGCCTTGGCCGCTGCAGCAGCCCCTGCGTGTGCATCGTGCAGCCAGACGATGTGGCCGGCCTGTGCCGCCACCTGGGCGATGCCGGCCCCCATCGTGCCGGCGCCCACCACCAGCACGGACGCCGTGGCCAAAGCGGGGCCACTCACTGGTCGCTCCAGGGTGCCGGGCGCTTGGCAAGAAAGGCGGCGAAGCCCTCGCGCGCTTCGGCCGTACCACGCACGCGGCTGATGGTCTGTGCGGTCAGCTCAATGACTTCAGGTGTCACGGGCCCCACCGTCAATCGCGCGAGGAGAAGCTTGATCTCGGCGTGCGCCTGCGGGCCGCCCGCACGCAGTGCGGCCACGGTCTTGTCCACGGTTGCGTCCAGCTCATCCGAGGGTACCAGGCTGTGCACCAGCCCGAGTGTCTTGGCTTCGGCCGCGGCGATGCGCTCGGCCGTCAAGGCCAGGCGACGTGCCTGCCGCTTGCCGACGGCGTTCGTCAGGTACGGCGCTATCACCGAGGGCAGGATGCCGAATCTCGCTTCGCTGACGGCGAAGCTGGCATCGCTGCTGGCTACGGCGATGTCGCAAGCGCAGACCAGCCCCACGCCGCCGCCCAGCGCCGCGCCCTGGATGCGTGCCACGGTGGGCTTGGGGCAGGCGTCGATGCGTGCCAGCATGGCCGCAAAGCGCCGGGCGTCCTGCAGGTTCCACTCGGGGCTGGCCTGGCTGGCGCGCTGCATCCAATGCAGGTCGGCACCGGCGCTGAAGTGCCGGCCTTCACCGGCCAGCACGATCACGCGTATCTGGTCATCGGCAACGAGTTGGGCAAAGGCCGCATCCAGCTCACCGATCATGGCTTCGTCGAAGGCATTGAAGACCGCAGGCCGGGCCATCGTGACCTGGGCCACGCCGGGGCTGCGGATGCTGATGCGCAGCGTGTCCACTTCAGTAGGTTTCCAGGTGCAGGCGACCTTCGCGCTGCAGTGCCGGGCCAATCTGGTCCCAGGACAGGCCGGCCTGCTGCGCCACGTCGCGCAGGGCCAGCACCACGCCGTCTTCCATCGCCTTCAGGCCGCAGACGTAGAAGTAGGCGTTGGGGTCGGCCAGCAGGGCGGCGAGATCGGCCGCGCGTTCGCGCATCAGGTCCTGCACGTAGCGCCGGGGCGTGCCGGGGGTGCGGCTGAAGGCGAGGTTGATGTCGATGAAGTCCTTGGGCAGGTTCTGCAGCGGGCCGAAGTAGGGCAGCTCCTCCTGCGTGCGTGCGCCGAAGAACAACATCAGCTTGCCACTCTCGAACTTGCCTGTCTGCCGCAGCCGGCGCCGCCACTCCGTCATCGCCCGCATCGGCGCGCTGCCGGTGCCGGTGCAGATCATCACGATGTGGCTCCTGGGGTGGTTGGGCATCAGGAAGCTGGTGCCGAAGGGGCCGATCACCTGCACCTTGTCGCCCACCTGCAAGTCGCACAAGTAGTTGCTGGCCACGCCGCGCACCGGCCTGCCCTGATGGTCTTCCAGCACGCGCTTGATGGCCAGCGACAGGTTGTTGTAGCCCGGCCTCTCGCCGTTGCGCGGGCTGGCGACGCTGTACTGCCGGGCGTGGTGGGGCCGGCCGCCCGCATCGGTGCCTGGCGGGATGATGCCGATGGACTGGCCTTCGAGCACCGGGAAGGGCATGGCCCCGAAATCCAGCATCACGTGGTGCGTGTCGTATTCGCGCCCGGCCTGCGTCACGCGCACATTGCCCACCACGGTGGCGGTGACGGACTTCTCGACGGCCTTCGGGCCGTACAGGTGGGTGTAGGCGTGCGCGGCGCTCCACGGCGGCAGCGTGGCGTTGTAGCGCGCACTCTGGAAGGGCGCGCTGCCCGTGGGGTCGGTAGTTGGCGGCGCTAGGGCTGGCGCGTGTTCATCGACCGGGGCAAGGTCCCCGGCCCGCGCCTGCCATTCGGCGGGCGACAACGCCACCGGCAGGCTGTCCCAGCCCAGTTGCGCATCCAGGCTGTAGGCCAGGTCGCGCGGCACGTGGCGGTAGTTGTCGATGCTGCCGGTGGGGCAGGGCGAGATGCAGTCGTTGCACCAGTTGCACTTGGCCATGTCCACCACATAGTTGCGTGAATCGTGGCTGATCGCGCCCAGCGGGCACATGGTCTCGCAGGTGTTGCAGCGGATGCAGATCTCGGGGTCGATCAGGTGCTGCTTGACGAGGGCGCCTGCCTCCATCAGGCGAACCGGACGTACTCGAAGTCCACCGGTTGCCGGTTGATGCCCATCACCGGTGGTGCGATCCAGTTGGCGAACTTGCCGGGCTCCACCACGCGGCCCATCAGGCTACGCACAAAGGCGCGGTCGCTGCTGCTGGGCAACCACTGGTCGACCTGGGCGGCCCATTCGGCTTCGCTGAGTACGCGGCCGTCGGGCGACACCTTGACGCCCTTGAGCGCACCGATGTTGCGGTGGAAGGCCTTGTGCGGGGTCTTCAGACGCACGGGGATGCCGGATTTCTCGATGACCTTGTTCCAGCGTTCGACGCCACCGATGCTGTCCTGGATGTAGTCGTCGCGCAGGACTTCGTTCAGCGCATTGAGCATCGGCACCTCGCGTTCCACGAGCTGCCCGTTGACCGCGTTGATGACGCGGTAGGTGCGGCCCTTGAGCTGGTGGTCGTCGCTGCGCTTGCCTTCTTCGAAACGGCCCTTCAGGCCGCTGCTGTAGAAGGTGGCGGCGTTGCTGGATTCGTCGGCGCCGAAGAGGTCGATGGTGACGCTGAAGTGGAAGTTCAGGTAACGCTGGATGGTGGGCAGGTCGATCACGCCGGCCTCGCGCAGCTTCTTCGGATCGTCGGTCTTGAGTTGGTTCATCGCGGCGCAGGTGCGCTGGATGACGCGGCTGACGCCCGACTCACCCACGAACATGTGGTGCGCTTCTTCGGTGAGCATGAACCGGGTCGTACGGGCCAGCGGGTCGAAGCCGCTTTCGGCCAGCGCGCAGAGCTGGAACTTGCCGTCGCGGTCGGTGAAGTAGGTGAACATGAAGAAGCTCAGCCAGTCGGGCGTTTCTTCGTTGAAGGCCTGCAGGATGCGCGGGTTGTCCTGCTGCCCGCTGCGGCGTTCCAGCAAGGCTTCGCCCTCTTCGCGGCCGTCGCGGCCGAAGTACTTGTGCAGCAGGTAGACCATGGCCCACAGATGGCGGCCTTCCTCGACGTTGACCTGGAAGAGGTTGCGCAGGTCGTACTGGCTGGGGGCTGTCAGGCCCAGGTGGCGCTGCTGCTCCACGCTGGCCGGCTCGGTGTCGCCCTGCGTGACGATGATGCGGCGCAGGTTGGCGCGGTGCTCACCGGGCACGTCCTGCCAGGCGGCTTCGCCCAGGTGGTCCCCGAAGTGGATCTTGCGGTCCTTCTCGGCCGGGTTCAGGAAGATGCCCCAGCGGTAGTCGGGCATCTTCACATGGCCGAACTGCGCCCAGCCCTGTGGGTCAACGCTGACGGCGGTACGCAGGTAGACATCGAAATCCTGGCTGCCGTCGGGGCCCATGTCGGCCCACCAGCTCAGGTAGTTTGGCTGCCACTGTTCCAGCGCGCGCTGCAGCGTGCGGTCCTCAGACAGATTGACGTTGTTGGGGATCTTGTCGCTGTAGCTGATGGTGCTCATGACTGTCTTGCTCCGGGGGTGTGCGTCAGACTCTGTTCCAGTCGAAGGCGGCCTTCTGACCCTTGCCGTAGACCTTCAAGGCGCCCCTTTCGCCGACCGCGTTGGGGCGCTGGAAGATCCAGTTCTGCCAGGCGGTGAGGCGGCCGAAGACGCGGGTGAAGAGGTTTTCGGGGCCGTTGAAGCGCAGGTTTGCTTCCAGGCCGGTCAGCGCGTCGGGGCTCATGGCCACGCGCTCTTCCACGGCCATGCGCACTTCGTCGGCCCAGTCGATGTCGTCGGGGTTGCTGGTGACCAGGCCGAGCGCGAAAGCGGCGTCGGCATCCAGCGGCTCGCCGACCTTCGCGCGTACCGCGTGCAGGGCATCGGCTTGGTCGTAGAAGCGGCGGGCCAGGCGGCTCTGGCCGGTGATCATGGGGTAAGGACCGAAGTTCAGATCGCTGGCCGCGATCTTCGGCGTGCGCTGGGCATCGTCGGGCAGCATCAGCATGTAGCTGCGGTCGCAGGCCAGCGCCAGCTCGAGCAGCGTGCCGGCGAAGCACGAGCCCGGTTCGATCAACGCGAACAGGCTGCGCGAACTCACGTCCAGGCGGCTGAAGGTCCGGCGCAGCAGGCCGATGGTCTCGCGCACCAGCCAGTGGCCGGCGTGGCGCGCCAGCGTCTCGTCCATCTGCAGCACGGCCTTGTCGTCACCGGCTGTCTTGATGAGCCAGGTGCCGATTTCCAGTTCGTTGGTGCGCATCGACAGGATCGCGTCTTCCAGTTCGCGCGCCAGCTGCAGCGGGTACCAGTGGCTGCCCGCGGCTTCGATGCCGGCCAGGTCTGCCGGTTGTGCACCTTGCGGGCCCTTCACCGTCCAGGTGGCGGTGCGCCTGGCGCGGTCGATCTCCACCGTCACATGGTCGTAGTGCAGCGATTCGGCCTGCACCGTGCGCTGCAGCGGCAGCAGCGCCACGCCCTGGGCCGCGGCGGGGCGGTCACTGCGCTGCGCCAGTTGCAGCGCACGCTCTTGCACCTTCTGCGCAAAGACGGCGGGCTTGGCGATCTCATCCACCAGACGCCAGTCCTTGGCCTTCTGGCCGCGCACGCCTTCGCTGGTGGTGCAGAAGATATCGGCCAGATCGTGGCGCACGTGGCGCTTGTCGGTCACGCGTGTCAGGCCGCCGGTGCCAGGCAGCACACCCAGCAGCGGCACTTCGGGCAGGCTGACGGCGCTGCTGCGGTCGTCCACCAGCAGGATCTCGTCGCAGGCCAGGGCCAGCTCGTAGCCGCCTCCGGCGCAGGCGCCGTTGACGGCGGCCAGGAACTTCAGCCCGCTGTGCGCGCTGCTGTCTTCCAGGCCATTGCGCGTCTCGTTGGTGAACTTGCAGAAGTTCACTTTCCAGGCATGGCTGGAAACCCCCAGCATGAAGATGTTGGCACCCGAGCAGAACACACGGTCTCTGGCGCTCGTGAGCACGACCGTGCGCACCTCGGGGTGTTCGAAGCGGATGCGCTGAATGGCATCGTTGAGCTCGATGTCCACGCCCAGGTCGTAGCTGTTGAGCTTGAGCTTGTAGCCTTCCCGCAGCCCGCCGTCCTCGTCGAAGTCTGCGGCCAGCGTGGCCACCGGGCCTTCGAAAGTGAGCTTCCAATGTCGGTATCGGCTGGGGTGGGTCTGGTAGTCCACTTGGGGGGCATTGCTCATCCGGACTCCTGATGCGCAAAATAATGCGCAGTCGATGATCGATGGACGTGCATCATAATGCCTATCTGGTGACTTCGTCAAGAAATATGCAGTATGCTGCTCATCCGAGAGGGATCCCCAGTGCCTGCCGTACCGTCTTGCGCAAGGCCGCGAAGCTGGGTTCCAACGGCTGTGCGCTGGTGTCGATCGTGAAGTCAGCCTTCGAATAGAACGCGGCGCGCCCGGCCAGGATGCCTTTGAGGTCTTCCATCGCCTCGCGGCTGGCCGCCATCGGCCGCAAGTCGCCCTGGGCCGTCACGCGGCGCATGTGGTCTTCGGGGCTGGCCTTGAGCCAGACCGTCGCGCAGTGGGCCAGCAGCTGATTGAACGTGGCGGGGTCGCTGACGATGCCACCGGGCGTGGCGATCACCGCTTCGGGGTAGATCTGGATCGCCTCTTCCAGCGCGCGGCGTTCGTAGCGGCGATAGGCGTTCTGGCCGTAGAGACCCTGGATCTCGCTGATGCTGCAACCGGCGAACTTCTCGATCTCGCGGCTCAGCTCCACGAAGGGATACCCCAGGTCGTCGGCCAGCAACTGGCCCAGCGTCGACTTGCCGGCGCCGCGCAGCCCGATCAGCGCCACGCGCGTGCTGCGCGCCAGGTTGCCGCCGCCCGTGCCCAGCATCGTGCCCACGGCCTCGCGCACGCGGCGCAGCGTGGCTTCGTCGCGGTGCTCCAGCAACTCGCGCAGCAGCAGCCACTCGGGGCTGGAGGTGGTGACGTCGCCAAGCAGTTCCGCCAGGCTGCACCGCAAGGCGCCGGCCACCTGCAGCAGCACCAGGATGCTGGCGTTGCCGATGCCGTACTCCAGATTGGCCAGATGCCTCTCGGAAACGTCGGCCGCGACGGCCACGGCCTTGCGGGTCATCCCGCGGCGTGCGCGCAGCGCCCGCACCCGCTCGCCAAGGGTGACGAGAAAGGGGTTCTTCGGTTCGGTCACCGGGGCGGTCAGGGCAGTGGGCTCATCTGGATGCAATATAGTGCTTGACATCAGGCTTTGGCGCCTCTATGGTCGTTTCAGGCACAATAATTCATATCGACACTGCCCGCAAGATCCTCTCGCAGCTGGGAGCGCTGGCATGCCAGGGTGACGGCCCCTGCGTCGGGTCGCAGAGCCGCGGCGCGAACACCGAACCAGGAGACACCGATGACCCCCGTCGCATCCGCCAGCGCTCCCTCCGATGTCCCGCCACCGCCTTCGAGCTTCAATTTCGCGCAACACCTGCTGGCCTCGAATGCCCAGCGGCCGCAGCACAACGCCTTCGTCGACGACCAGGGCGTGCTGACCTACGGCGCCCTGGACGAACGCGTGCGGCGCATGGCCGCCGGGATGCGCGCCCTGGGCATCAAGCGCGAAGAGCGCGTGCTGCTGCTCATGCTGGACTGCAACGACTGGCCGGTGAGCTTTCTGGGCGCGATCCATGCCGGCCTGGTGCCGGTGGCCGTGAACACGCTGCTCACCGCCGACGATTACGCCTACATGCTGGAACACGCGCGGGCGCAGGCGGTGCTGGTCAGCGGCGCGCTGCTGCCGGTGCTGACGGCGGCGATGGTCAAGTCCGATCACGAGGTGACGAAGGTCGTCGTATCGCGGCCCGTGGCGCCGCTGCACCCGGCCGAAGTGGAGTTCGAGGCCTTCCTCGCCGCGCAGACACCCACGTCCCGGGCGGCGGCCACAGGTGCGGACGACCCCTGCTTCTGGCTGTATTCGTCGGGTTCCACGGGCCGCCCCAAGGGCACCGTTCATTCACATGCCAACCCTTACTGGACGGCCGAGCTGTACGGCAAGGCCGTGCTGCAACTGCGTGAGAGCGATGTCTGCTTTTCCGCAGCCAAGCTCTTCTTTGCCTACGGCCTGGGCAATGCGCTGAGCTTTCCCATGAGCGTGGGCGCGACGACGCTGCTGATGGCGGAGCGGCCCACGCCGGATGCGGTCTTCAGGCGCTGGCGCGGCGAGGCCGGGGCCGTCAAGCCCACCGTCTTCTACGGCGCACCCACCGGCTTTGCGGGCATGCTGGCGCATCCGAACCTGCCCGCGCGTGGCGACGTGTCGCTGCGCCTGGTTTCTTCGGCCGGCGAAGCCTTGCCGGCGGAACTGGGCGAAAGGTTCCACCGGCACTTCGGTGTGCACATCGTGGATGGCATCGGTTCCACCGAGATGCTGCACATCTTCATCAGCAACCGGCCTGAAAGGGTGCGCTACGGCACCACCGGCTGGCCCGTGCCCGGCTACGAGATCGAATTGCGTGGTGACGATGGCCAGCCCGTGCCGGATGGCGAAACCGGTGACCTCTACATCCACGGCCCCAGCGCCGCGATGATGTACTGGGGCAACCGCAGCAAGACGCGCGACACTTTCCAGGGTGGCTGGACCAAGGCCGGTGACAAATACCATCGCAACGCCGACGGCAGCTACACCTACGCCGGCCGCAGCGACGACATGCTCAAGGTCAGCGGTGTCTATGTCAGCCCCTTCGAGGTGGAAGCCACGCTGGTCCAGCACCCGGCCGTACTGGAGGCGGCCGTGATCGGGGTGCCGGACGGCGAGGGTCTGACCAAGACCAAGGCCTTCGTGGTGCTCAAGAGCGCTGCCCAGGCCACCGAGGCCGAACTGAAGGCCTTCGTGAAGGACCGCCTGGCGCCCTACAAGTACCCGCGGGCCATCGAGTTCGTCGACGACCTGCCCAAGACGGCCACCGGCAAGATCCAGCGTTTCAAGCTGCGCGAAAGAGAACAGCGCTGAGCATGGCCCTGGTGGAGATCCGCTGGGCCGGCCGCCCGGTCCGCATCGAACACGCCTTCGTGGGTGGGCAGGACCCGCGTGCACCCCTCATCGTCTTCCTCCACGAAGGCCTGGGTTCGCTGGCCATGTGGAAGGACTTCCCGCAGCGGCTGTGCCAGGCTGCGGGCTGCCGCGGCCTGGTCTACTCGCGGCCGGGATACGGCAAGAGTACGCCCAGGGCGGCCAAAGAGGCCTGGGGCCTGGACTTCATGCACCGCCAGGCGCACGAGGTGCTGCCGGCATTGCTGGATGCGCTGCACATCGACACGCTGGCCGCCCCGCCCTGGCTGTTCGGTCACAGCGATGGTGGGTCCATCGCTCTGCTGTATGCGGCGCAGTTTGCGCAGCGCACCGCGGGGGCCATCGTGGTGGCACCGCACATCCGGGTCGAGGACCTGTCGGTGGCCAGCATCGAGCAGACCCGCGTGGCCTACGAAACCAGCGATCTGCGTCAGCGCCTGGCGCGCTACCACGACGACCCCGATTCGGCCTTCTACGGCTGGAACCGCATCTGGCTGCACCCGCCGTTCAGGCACTGGAGCATCGAGCGCGAGCTGCAGTCCATCCGCTGCCCCGTGCTGGCCGTACAGGGTCTGGACGACGAGTACGGCACCCTGGAGCAAATACGGGGCATCGCCCGTGTCCTGCCCCGCACACAATTGCTGGAACTGCCGGCCTGTGGCCACAGCCCGCACCGCGATCAAGCCGATGCCTTGATCCGTGCCGCCACGAATTTTCTTCACCTGCACGGAACCGGAGACAAACCCTCATGAAGCAGATCCTTCGCATCACCGTCGTGGCTGCCGCGGCCTTGGCCGCACCGCTGGCGATGGCCCAGGGCGCCAAGCTCAAGGTCGGCCTGATGCTGCCCTATACCGGCACCTACGCCGCGCTGGGCGTGGCGATCGAGAACGGCCTGCGGCTGTATGTGCAGGAGCAAGGTGGCAAGCTCGGTGGGCGCGAGATCGAGTTCGTCAAGGTGGACGACGAGTCCGACCCGAGCAAGGCCACCGACAACGTCAACAAGCTGGTCAAGCGCGACAACGTGGACGTGATCGTCGGCACCGTGCACTCGGGCGTGGTGGCGGCGATGGCCAAGGTGGCGCGTGACACCGGCACGATGCTGATCGTGCCCAACGCGGGCGCTGGCGTGGTGACGGGTGCGATGTGCGCGCCGCACATCTTCCGCAGCTCCTTCTCGAACTGGCAGCCGGCCTATGCCATGGGTGAAGTCGCGGCCAAGAAGGGCCACAAGACCGCGGTCACCATCACGCACAAGTACGCGGCGGGCGACGAGTCGGTCGGCGCCTTCAAGGAAGCTTTCGAGAAGGGCGGCGGCAAGGTCGTCAAGCAGTTGAGCCTGCCCTTCCCGGGCGTGGAGTTCCAGGCCCTGCTGACCGAAATCGCGGCCGCCAAGCCCGACGCGGTCTACACCTTCTTCGCTGGCGGCGCGGCCGTCAAGTTCGTCAAGGATTACGCCACCGCGGGCTTGAAGAAGGGCATTCCGCTGTACGGCCCGGGCTTCCTGACCGATGGCACGCTGGAGGCCCAGGGCGCCGACGCCGAAGGCCTGTTCACCACGCTGCATTACGGCGACAGCCTGAACACGCCGCGCGACAACGCCTTCCGCCTGGCCTATGCCAAGGCCTTCAAGCTGCAGCCGGACGTCTACGCCGTGCAGGGCTACGACGCCGGCCAGATCCTGGGCATCGGCCTGGCGGCCACCAAGGGTGACATCAGCAAGAAGGCGGAGTTCGCCGCCGCGGTGGAGAAGACCAGGATCGATAGCCCGCGCGGTGCGTTCAGCATCTCGAAGGCGCACAACCCGGTGCAGGACATCTATCTGCGCCAGGTGGTGGGCAAGGAGAACAAGGTGATCGGCGTGGCCAGCAAGGGGCTGACCGATCCCGCTCTCGGCTGCAAGATGTAGCCCGCCTGCCTACTGCGCAACCCGCGCTGGCGCCTGCGCTGCTCGCCGTACGGGAGTCCGGCTGCGCTGCTCGACGCCATCGCGGGCTGCTCGCTACGGCATTCGGGCCACATCTGAGACCTGCTCAGCCCCGCCAAAACATCGATGGACTTCGCCACCTTCCTCATCCAGTGCCTGAACGCAGTGCAGTACGGGCTGCTGCTCTTCCTGGTGGCTTCGGGGCTGACGCTGATCTTCGGGATCATGGGCGTCATCAACCTCGCGCATGGCAGCTTCTACATGATCGGCGCCTACATGGCCTATGCGCTGGCGGCGCCGGTGGCGGCCACACTGGGCGGTGGCTTCTTCGTCGCGCTGGCCATCGGCCTGGTGCTGGCAGTGGCCCTGGGCTACGCGCTGGAGTGGGTCTTCTTCAGCTACCTCTATGAGCGGGATCACCTGCAGCAGGTGCTGATGACCTATGGGTTGATCCTGGTCTTCGAGGAACTGCGCAGCCTGCTTGTCGGAGACGACGTGCACGGCGTGCAGGTGCCGCCCCTGCTGGCCGGCGCACTGCCGCTGGGTGAGCTGATGACCTACCCGGTCTACCGCCTGTTCATCAGCGGCGTTTGCCTGTTGCTGGCCCTGGGCATGTATGTCGTCTTCACGCGCACGCGCCTGGGCATGATGATCCGCGCCGGCAGCACGAACCGCGAGATGGTGCAGAGCCTGGGCATCGACATCGGCATGCTGTACCGCGTGGTCTTCGCGGCGGGCGTGGCGCTGGCGGTGCTGGCGGGCATGGTGGCCGCGCCGGTGAGCAGCGTCTACCCCGGCATGGGCGGCACGGTGCTGATCATCTGCTTCGTGGTGGTGGTCATCGGCGGCATCGGCTCCATCCGCGGCGCGCTGCTGGCGGCGCTGCTGATCGGCTTCGTCGATACCTTCGGCAAGGTGCTGCTGCCTGAAGCCGCCGGTGTGCTGGTCTACCTGCTGATGGCGCTGATCCTGCTCTGGAAACCCGATGGCCTGTTCAGGGCCGGCTGACGATGGAAGCTGATCGTTCGCGCCAGGCCTTCGTCGGGGCCGCCTTCGCACTGATGGCTTCGGTGCCGCTGTGGGGTGGCGGTTTCGCGGTGGACCTGGTCACCAAGATCATGATCTACGCGATCTTCGCGCTCAGCCTGGAGCTTCTGGTGGGTGGCGCGGGACTGGTGTGCTTCGGCCAGGCCGCGTTCTTCGGTATCGGCGCCTATGCCGCGGTGCTGCTGAGCCCCAAGGACGGCGCGGCGTCGCTGCTGTGGCTGCTGCCGGCCTGCATCGGGGCCGCGGCGCTGTATGCGGTCTTCGTCGGGGCCCTGTCGCTGCGCACCAAGGGTGTGTACTTCATCATGGTCACGCTGGCCTTCGCGCAGATGGCCTATTACGTTGTGCACGACACGCCACTGGGCGGCGGTACCGACGGGATCTATCTCAACGCCAAGCCCACCGCCGGCCCCTGGCTCGATCTGGAGCGCCCGCTGGTGCTGTTCTTCTTCACCTGGGCCTGCCTGCTGGCCGTCTTCATCCAGCTGGCGGTGCTGCTGCGCTCGCGCTTCGGGCGTGCGCTGGCCGGCATCCGCGTCAACGAACAGCGCATGCGGGCGACGGGCTTTTCGACCTACCCGTACAAGCTGGCCGCCTTCACCATCGGCGGCGGCCTGGCCGGGCTTGCGGGGTTCCTGTTTGCCGTGAAGGACGGGTTCGTGAACCCGGAACTGATGAGCTGGCATCTGTCGGGTGCGGTGCTGATCATGATCATCCTGGGCGGTCTGGGCCATCTGCGCGGCGCGTTGATCGGCGCCTTCGCCTTTGCATTGCTGCAGGAGTGGTTCAAGTCCGAGTCCGTCTTCGGTGCCTTTGCCAAGCACTGGCACCTGGGCCTGGGCCTGACCATCATCATCAGCGTGGCCCTGTTGCCCAAAGGGCTGGTGGGCCTGCCCGGCCTCTGGCGCGGCCGCAGGGTTGGTCGGCCAGGGCAGGTCGGGGGCGCGGCCGATGGCTGACGTGCTGTTGCGCGCGCACGAGATCATCCGCCGCTGGGGTGGCCTGCTGGCGGTGGATCGTGTCTCGGTCGAACTCGAGCGAGGTGCGGTGCACGCGGTGATCGGCACCAACGGTGCGGGCAAGTCGACCCTGATCAACATCCTGTCCGGCGAGATCCCGCCCTCGGGCGGACGCGTGGAGCTGCTGGGCCAGGACGTGACGTCGTGGACACAGCCGCGGCGCGCGCGAGCCGGCCTGGGCCGCAGCTACCAGCGCAGCACCATCTTTCCCAGTTTCACGGTACTGGAGAACTGCCGCCTGGCGGCGCAGGCGTGCCTGCAGAAGCCCTGGCGGTGGTGGGAGGACGCCCGGCGCTGCCCGGTCAGCACGGCGGTTGCGCAGCAGGTGGCCAGGCGCTCCGGCCTCGCGGATGTGCTGCAACGCGAGGCCGGCCTGCTCAGCCACGGCCAGAAGCGGCAGCTGGAGATCGCCATGTGCCTGGCCACCGATCCTCAGGTGCTGCTGCTGGACGAACCGTTGGCCGGCATGGGCGCCGAGGAGACCGATCGCATGCTGGAACTGCTGGCCGAACTGCGCAAGGGCCACGCCATCCTGCTGGTCGAACACGACATGGACGCCGTGTTTCGCATCGCAGACCGCATCACCGTGATGGTCAACGGGGCCGTCATCGCCAGCGGCACACCGCAGGCCGTGCGTGCCAACGCCGGCGTGCAGGCGGCCTATCTGGGTGGGCATTGAAATGAAACCCCCAAGCTCACTCCGTTCGCTGCCCGGCGCCAGAGTCGCCGGGCCTTCGAGCCGTCCAAGTCCGCGCAGGCGGACTTGGAGCCGCGGTCCTCAGCCCCCCAAGGGGGCGCTCAGTACCTTCGGAACGGCCGGGCGGTACTGAGATGGCCGCTGCGCCCATTCTCGAAGCCACGGGCCTGCACGCCTGGTACGGCAGCAGCCACGTGCTGCACGGTGTGGACCTGAGCATGGCGCGCGGCGAAACCCTGGGCTTGCTGGGCCGCAATGGCATGGGCAAGAGCACGCTGATCCGCACCCTGCTGGGCCATGTGGCGCAGCGCGCCGGCCGCATCCGTGTCTTCGGCCAGGATGTCTCGCAGGCCAGGCCGCATGAGGTGGCGCGCCTGGGTGTGGCCTACGTGCCCGAGGGCCGCGGCATCTTCCCCAACCTGAGCGTGCGCGAGAACCTCACGATGGCAGCGCGTTGGGGCCGCGATGGCCGCGCCGACTGGCCCCTCGAGCGGGTCATGGAGACCTTTCCGCGCCTGCAGGAACGCCTGGCCCACCTGGGGGCGCAGTTGTCGGGCGGCGAGCAGCAGATGTTGTCCATCGGCCGTGCGCTGATGACCCACCCGGAGCTGATCATCCTGGACGAGGCCACCGAAGGCCTGGCACCGCTGATCGTGGCCGAGATCTGGCGCGTCATCGGCCAGATCCGCGCCAGCGGCATGGCCACGCTGATCGTCGACCGCGACTACCGCAGGGTGCTGGCGCAGAGCGATCGCGCCCTGGTGCTGCAAAAGGGGCAGGTCGTGCTGGCCGGCGACGCGCTGGCCTTGCGCGATAACGCAGAATTGGCAGGTTGTCTGGGAGTCTGAAGACGGTGTCTGCTCCGCGTCCGTTTGTGCCCTATCCGTTCGAGCCCGAGCGGCACGCGTCGCGCGTGCCGCCGCTGGAACGGGGCGACGAACGGCAACGCCATGCCGTGGTGGTGGTCGGGGCCGGCCCGGTGGGTTTCTGCACGGCCATCGGCCTGGCTCAGCAAGGGGTCGCCGTCGTGCTGCTGGAAGCCGACGAGTCCGTCTGCTTTGGCAGCCGCGCCATCACCGTCTCGCGGCGCAGCCTGCAGATCCTGCAACGGCTGGGCGTCCTGCCCAGCTTCCTCCGGCATGGCCTGGTGTGGACCGGGGGCCGTGCCTACTACCGGGGCGAGCAGATCCTGCACTTCACGATGCCGCAGGAGGATGACCAGAAGCTGCCCGCGATGATCAACCTGGCGCAGTACCGCATCGAGCAGAACCTGCTGGAGCGTGCCCAGGCCCTGGCCCCTTTGATCGACATCCGCTGGCAGACCCGCGTGACCGGTCTGCGCATGGGCGACGATGGCGTGGAACTCATCGCGCGCGCCGCCACCGGTGCCTACCGGCTGCACACCGACTGGGTGGTCGCTGCCGATGGGGGCCGCAGTTTCGTGCGCGAAGCCCTTGGCCTGAAACTGCACGGCACGCGGTCCGGCGGCCGCAACCTCATCATCGACATCCGCATGGCGAGCCAGCTTCCGGCCGAGTTGCGGACCTACTTCGACCCCCCCTGCAACCCGGGCTCCACCGTGCAGGTGCACAAGCAGCCGGACGACGTCTGGCGCATCGAATACCAGTTGCGTGACGATGAAGTGCCGGATGAGGCGGAACTGCCGCAGAACGTGCTGCCGCGGGTGCAGAACCTGCTCGAGATGATGGGCGAGAACGCGCCGTGGGCACCGATCTGGACCGGCCAGTACCAGGCCAGTGCGCTGACCCTGGAGCGCTACCGCCACGGCCGCGTGCTGCTGGCCGGTGACGCCGCGCACCTGATGCCCAATTTCGGCGTGCGCGGCGCCAACTCCGGCATCGACGACGCCGACAACCTGGCCTGGAAACTGGCGCTGGTGGTGCGTGGCGCAGCCTCGCCCGAGTTGCTGGACAGCTACAGCCAGGAGCGCGTGGCGGCGGCCCACGAAAACCTGGCCTATGGCCGCAAGAGCACCGAGTTCATGGCGCCACCGGACTTCGCCTTCGGGCTGATGCGTACCGCGGTGCTGGGTCTCGCGGTGCGCCACCCCTTGCTGCGGCCGCTGATCGCCCCGCGCCGCGGCTCGGCGATCTGCTATCGCCACTCGCCGCTCAACGCGGCACCCGAGCGATCCGCCGCGTTCGTGGCCGGGCCGCAGCCGGGCCAGGTGATGCCGGAATGTCCGATCACACGGGCCGATGGCAGCCTGGGCTACCTGACCGATCTGTTCACCGGAGCCTTCACGGCGCTGTGGTTCACCGATGCAGGCGCGGTGCCCGCAGACCTGTTGGCATGGGCACACGGCTGGACCCAGCGCGGTGCTGCCTGCAACGTCTTTGGCGTGGCGCACTCCGGCGGCATCGGTGCAGACGCGATGGACCACACCGGCCGGCTGTTCGCCCTGTGCGGCGCGCAGAGCGGCAGCCTGCTGCTGGTGCGACCGGATGGCCATCTGCTGGCCCGTTGGCTGGATGTGCCCTTGCCGCTGGCATTGGCCGAAGCGGGTGCTGCCCTGCAGGCTCTGCTGAAACCGGAGGGGCAGAAATGACCAACGACGAACTGGATGCGGTCTACACGCAGTTGTGCACGACCCTGGGTGCGCACGGCCAGGTCAAGGCGCCGCTGTTGCTGGCCCGCTTGTCGCTGTTGCTGATCACGCGCCTGGACGACGCGGCTGCGGCCCGCCAGTGCATCGAAGAAGCGGCAGACGGGCTGGCGGGGCCCTCCGATGCTCCCGCACGATCAGGTGAACAGGAAGCGTGAGCCCGTCGACGAACGCAGCACCTTGCCCGGCATTTCCTGCATGGCGATGGCGATGAAGGGCTCACCCGAGCAGTGCATGGGGATCAGGTAGTCGGGGTTGATGTCCTTCAGTGCGGCCACGGTTTCGCGCAGGTAGTCCACCGGGTGTGGCGCCAGGTGGAAGCCGCCCATCACCGCATGCACCTTGTTCACGCCCGACACGGCCATCGCGCGGCGCACCGAGTTGACCACCCCGCGGTGCCCGCACGATGTCATCACGACCAAACCCTTGCCCTTGAGGTGGAAGCAGGTGGCCTGCTCGTGTTCGAAGTCGTCCGGGATCAGCGCGATGTTGCGCTTGGCTTCCGACAGGCCCTCGGGCTTGCAGCCCACGTTGTTGGCAAAGCCTGGTTTCATGCGGGTGGGCGCCAGCACCTTTTCGAACGAAGTGCGGGCGATGCCGCCGGTGGAAAAGGCGTGCCCGGCAATCACCGAAGGCTGGTCCGCATACAGCACCTTGAGCCCCGCGTTGGCGATGGCCTGGCGGTCCAGCGCGCCGAAGTCGCCGGCTGAGTCGCCCACGCCGGCTTCGCGTGTGCAGAAGCACTCTTCACCGCCCATGTAGAAGGGCAGGCCCTTCTTCAACCTGCCCTGGTGCTGGGCCAGGAAGCCGTTGAGCCCGCCGAAGTGATCGTAGTGGCCGTGGCTGAGCATCATCGCGTCCAGCTGGGCCGGATCGATGCCCAGCAGTTCGAGGTTGTTGTTCAGCGTCTGGGGCGTATAGCCGAAGTCGATCAGGATCTGCCGTGTGCCATCGCCCTGGCGCGATTCCAGGTGCAGCGACAGGCCCCATTCGTTCTGCAGCGCCTTGCTCGGCGGCTGGCCCTTGGCCAGCGCGAAAGCGAAGCGCTGCACCGTCAGATCGTTGATCTTGCGGCCGGGCTCGAAGGCGTGGTGGTAGGAGTCGGTGACCACGCGCACGGCCAGGCTGTCGACCACCGGCACGGCGCCGGCCAGCGCCTGTGCGCGTGCCGGGCGTGGCGTGCCGGACAGGGCGGCGCCGAATACCCCGATGGCGGCGCCGGAGCGGAGTAGATCGCGGCGCGACAGGCGGCCGAGATAGAGCCCGGCGTCGGGATGGTCGGCAGGGCGCATGGACTGGGTCATGGTGTGTCTCCGCAGGCAGCCGTGCGCCATCGTAGGAGCGTCACGGCGCCATGCCACCCGTGCGAACCCGGGTCAGACCGGGTCAGGCCTCGCCGTCCCAATAGTCCAGCGTGGCCTCGCGGCGCTGGATGGCGTCGAAGGTCTTCTTGCCGTGTGCCGATGCCATGGCCAGGTACTTGCCCGAATCCGGGTACTCGCAGATCTCGGGCGATTCGCGTGTGCTGACGCTCAGGTACTTCAGCGGGGCTTCGGAGGTGTTGAGGATGTGGTGCGGGTACTCCGGCCCCGGCGGGATGAAGATCACGTCGCCCGCGCGGATGGGCAGCATCTCGCCGGCCACGCGCAGAGTGCCGGTGCCCTCCAGGATGATGAACATCTCTTCCTGCGCGTGGTGGAAGTGGTAGGGACAGGACCGCTTGCCGGGTGGCACCGTGTCGATGGAGGCGCCCAGCTTCTGCGCGGCCGTACCGGGCGCCAGGCGCGTGCCCAGGTTCTGGTACAGCGGCTCGCGCGTCCAGGGCTCCATCGGGGCGTCGTTGAAGTTGCGGATGAGTTTGGCGGCCAGCGCCTGTGCGGTGGGGTTCATGGCGGTGGATTCTGCGCCGGGTCGGTCTGCCATCCCCGGCAGGGGCATCGGTTACGCCTGGTTTCCAGCGGCTGGGGATGGCACAAGCGGCCCGCACGAGGCATGCTCTGCACAGGTCGGATAACGACGAAGCGGGAGGATGAGCCTTGAGCGACGAGCCTTTCATCGAATCCGGTGCACCCGATGTCGATGCGCACTTTGCCAACACCTATGCCGAACTGCGGCGCCTGGCGCGCAGCCGCCTGCGCAGTGGTGGTCGCGACGAACTGCTGGACACCACGGCCCTGGTGCACGAGGTCTACCTCAAGCTCAGCCGCTCCAGCGACCTGAGTTTTCCGGATCGGCCGCGGTTTCTCGTTTATGCCGGCAGGGTCATGCGTTCGATCATCGTGGACATGGTGCGGCAGAAGCAGAGCCAGCGCCACGGCGGCGACTACAAGCGCCTGACGCTCACCGGCGACCTGATCGACGAGGCCGGCCTGCCCGCGCAGGAGGACTACATCCTGCGCGTGCACGAGGCCCTGGACGAAATGGCCAAGGTGGACGAACGCATGGCGCGCGTGGTGGAGATGCGCTACTTCGCCGGCATGACGGATGCGGAAATCGGCGCGGCGCTGGGCCTGACCGACCGCACCGTGCGACGTGATTGGGAACAGGCACGGCTCTTCCTGACGGAGGCGCTGAAGTAGGGCACGCATCAAGCCAAGGAGGGCGTTGTGATGAACCAGGCGTTTGACCTGGGGCCGCAAGAATGGGCCACGCTGCGGCGCCTGCTGGATGAGGCGCTGGATCTGCCACCCGCGCAACGCACGGCCTGGCTGGAGAACCTGGACCCCACGTTCGCGGCCTACCGCCCCCGCCTGGCCGCCCTGCTGGCCAATGCCGACCGGCCCACCGCCCAGGCGGTGCTGAACACCCTGCCCAAGGTCGAGACGGCGCAGTTTGCGCCGCTGCCCGGCGCCGACGGGGCCGCGCCGGCCGACCGCATCGGCCCATACCAGCTGCTGCGCGAGCTGGG
>DAORNK010000040.1:0-20018 GCA_035440985.1 Rubrivivax sp.
TGCGCAGATCGATGCATTGCCGCCGGCGCGGGCAGATGTCCGACAACCCTTAACACGAGGAGTCCTTTACCCTGCTACACGAAAGCAGACTCCCGGTCTGGTCAGCGCCCACTGCCCGGCCAGAACGACAAGCGGAGGACAGAGCAGCGCACCGCAATAGCAGGTTCGAGTTCGCACAGGTTAACCAAGCGCTGCCAGCAACTCGTCGATACGATCGGCGGTTAACCCTCGAGAAGGTTCGCAGAGAACGACACCACCCGCCAGATCGAGTGCAGAGCCGCGGAGCCCAGTGCCGCTGAGCGAGTCGTCTAGGACCGCGATGGGGCCACCGTCATAGTGCGCGTAGAGCCATCGCTCCACCGCGCGGTGGCGGCTCTCCGAATCGGCCTGCGGGGCCGCCCAGTGCTGGCTGTGCAGCGCATCGGCCACCAGAGACAGTCCGGTTGCTCGCAAGAGTTGCGCGAGTTGCTCCCGGTCCAGGACTCGCTGCCAACTCGAGGTGATCACGACGCGCGGCCGGTGGCTGGCGACTACTGCGAGCAGGATGCGGGCCGATTCGTCCACCCACAGGTCTACTGGCGGCGCCAGCGGATTGACGTTGTAGCTGTCATAGCCCCGGCCGTAGCAAAGCACACCATCGAAGTCGAGAAAAAGCAAAGGACGCCCAGGGCTCGCGCGGCCACGATAGAACGCAATCAGCGCGTTGCGCCCGTATAGCTGGCGGTTGGGGTTGGACGACATCACTTGCAGGCACTTGAAGCCAGAAAGTCTGGTGCGCGACGGGCCACGGAGTGCGGATGGGCTCCACCCCAGGCCGCAGACTGCTCTGAGCAGTTTCGCCGGCCTATCGCGTTGTCACTGCTCTGCATCCGCCCTCTTCTCCTTTCGGGCCTTCGCCGCCAAGCTCTTGCGCAGTCTGGCTGCCGCTTTGGTCTCGTAGGGTCCGTCAAGCGTGTTGGCGTCTGCCCGTTTCATGAAGTACTGTGGCGACGCCTGCTTGCCTCTGGGGACTGCGAGCAGCTCGAATCCGTGCGCTGTTGCTTCGTTGAGTAGCTTGGTTGGTCCGACCCCAAGGACTCGCGCAATCTGGGCCACCGAGCCGTACTCCTGCATGAACGCCTGCACCGAGTCCAGCGTCGCACGCTTCGCATCGAAGCAGACGTGGACTCTCAGTTGGCCACCGGCAATCAGCCGGGGCACGACAGTAGGCGTGCACTCCAGCTCTCGAGCAACGTCGCAAAATGTCAGGCAGGTGCACTTGAGACGGACCTGCTGCCGTTCGGCCCGCTCGGCACCTCGGGTCCTCGCGGGGCTCGCAAGGAGCGCTTCCAGGTCTTGTTTCAACACAAACGGGTATGGGGCACGCCTAGTCCCAGGCGAAAGCGTCAGGAGCTGAAGGCCACGTGCCTGGGCTCGCTGCATCAGTACCCTCGACGCTGTTCCGCTCTCTGCCGCAACGGCCGCCAAGGAACGGTACCGTGCTTGAAAGTCATCGAGGGAGCCCGGCCTGATGCGCCATCCCGCGGCGCACCTGTGCCCCTGGAGGTACCCCTGCTTTACGAGGAGCGGGATAGCAAGAGCCTCCACTTGCAGCACCTTGGCCGCGTCCTCGGGCGACACAGCGCCGCCGAAGGCACTCAGTCGCGACGCCTCGATGAACGCATCCGTCTGTTCCCGGTTCAGTATCAGGCCGGGCAGCCCCGGCCCTCGGGCGCCGACCACTTGAATAGCGTTGTCCAGAATGGACGCAATCAGAGCGCCTTTGCCGGATGCATGCTTGAACTTTCGCGCCAGCACCCACGGCATGGCACGACCTTCGACGTCGTCCTGGAATGAACGCGGCCAGAGCTGCTGCACTCGCGCCTCGAATGCCACGATGTCCTGTTCATGAAACGCATCCGCTGGACAAGCTCGGTGCCTAACCTCAAATACGCCACGTGCGCGCAAGTGCCGCAGTGCACTGACTGGAATGCCAAGGCGCATGGCCGTAGCGCGCACCCCATGGCTGCGCTCATCCACCGACGGGGCGCTGCGCTTGCGCGGCCCCCGCGCAATGCCGATCTTGCGCCCTTGTGTCTTCGCAGGTTCGGGTTCAGGCGCAATAGCTGGCAAGGCGAACAGGCCGTGGGACGGATGCAGGGTAGGTGCGGCTCCGTCGAATGCAGCCAGGGCGTCGCGCAGGAACGCAATGTCCGCTGGCGAGCTCACTGTACTCAACCAGGTGCGGTAGACCCCTTCCGCTCGCTCTCTCATGGCGACAGCACCTGAGCTTTCGCCGCTCGGGTCCAGCATGCGAATTGCAGCATGCAAGCCACTCGGCCAATCGCAAAACAGCACCGCCGCACGCTGTGCGTCGGTACCCGCACGGTTGCCGCCTGTTTCGCAGTGCAGACGGGATAGGCCCCTGCACATCGCCACCAGCCCTTCAAGTGACATAGCCTCGAACTGTCTCACCGGCATGCCGTGATGGGGCTCAGCTTCGCGGCCCATCACTTTGGCAATGAGTTGCGTGAGCAACGCTGCATGCGTGTCAGTGATTGAAGCGCCGCTCATACTGCTGAGGTCAGCGCCACAGCGGCAAGTCAACAGGCCAGGCCGCAGCCACGACAGTTCTCGCTCGCACTTGGTACAAAAGCTAGACAGCGCCCGTCGATGAATAGGACAGGCGTCCAAGATGTGCAGGTCGAACCAGACTGGCGCGTAGCCCAGTTCCCGGACGCATTCCAGGCAGATCTTCGGGTGCGCGGTGCGTATCTCCCTGCCCGGGAGCGCATGCCCTGCCAGCGCGAGGCTCTGTTCGCCACGACTGCCAATTGTCCGAAAACCGCGAACCTCGCCGGCCCCTTGTCCGAGCACTCGAGCCAACTTGTCAGCGTTGAACCAGGCGGTGAACATTTCGTCCCGCTGCACGCCGGCAAGCTGAAAGACGCTGCGAGGCGACACATAGCCGTTCGCCTCGGAGACCCGCAGCGCGAACCCAAGGGGGCTCTCGTCGGCGAACTGCCTCGGCGTCCGCACCAGAAGCGATTGGCCGGTCATCTCGCCGCGAGCACACTTGCCGCGCTCTGGGTGTAGCCGCGGGCCGCGGGGCTTGCCCGCCTTTGCGCAACCGGGGCAGCCACCGTTCCAATGAGCTTGGTCCTTGAAAGCAACTCCGGCGTCACGCAGGCCATCCACTTCTTGTCGAACGGCTTGGGCAGGTCCGCCACATGTTCCCGTGACCAAACGGCCTTGCTGTGCGCGGCGGCGAGATCACGCAGCTGAATAGACTTGCGCCCAGCGTCTTCCGCGTCCCACACCGCCTGCCGAAGCGTCTTGGTCAGGTAGCCGATAAGCCCACCCGTGGCGAAATACATCCGCAGGGCAAGCTCGTCGCCGTCCAGGGCAGGAAGGTCCAGCTTCGAACCGATGCCTTCGGTGAACGCCCCCAGGATGGCCAGCCACTCTTCGCGATGCGCGTCATCCTGCCAGTCAAATCTCGGCATTTGCACTGGCGACATGAACCGCCCGGCGAGCTGCTCGTTCTGGTCTATGACTGCCTGCAGAGAAGGCAGCCCTGATACCACTAGAGCGACCTTCGTGCTTCCGACAAGGTTCTTCAGCCAGTCGGCCACGTGGTGTTGAACAACGTGGTGCTGCCCGTGGCGTTCCACGAAGTGGTGGAACTCATCCGCCACGAAGACCAAAACCCCGCACGCACGCATGAGGCAGGCCAACCTGGTCGTCTTTGCGCTTTCTGTGCCGCGCTCCCAGTCTGGGGCGCCAAGTGCAAACAGGGACAACTCTGCCAGGGCCTTGACCGTCGGACGCGACGGGACACTGATGCTCAGAACCGGTGCGTGCAGGCCGTCGGCCAAGCGTTGGCTCTGGTGTGCGCGCTGGAAGACCTCTATGCAGCGGCTCTTTCCGGTCCTGGACTCACCCGTCAGTGCGACGCAGACAGGTTCGCTCGCGCCGCCCTTTACGTAGGCCATGCATTGCCCGATACGCCGCTGCGCTTCTTCGAAGGCGGTGTGCGGAACAAGGATGCTGTCAACCAGCCCGCGCAGATCACTCATGGCCGCCCCCAGCAACGCCGACACCTGCCACTTCATCATCTTCAGGCGGAGTGCTGCGCTGCTCGAATACGGGTACGAGACGCTTGCGAACCGCAGGAGCCGCGAAAGTGACGGGCACAGGGGCGGGGGGATGATCAAGCGGATCGGCGGCCTGCAGCTTCGGCACGCTGACTTCGACCGGAGTCGGTGCCACCGCCCTGCCTTGCTTCCACCGCGCGATTCGCTCTCGGGTTGCGCCCTTGCGCTTGCCGAGGCGAACTTCAGATTCCACGATGACGCTGATTTCCAGCAGTGCGTCCAGCCATGCGTCAGGGTCCCCCTCAGTGTCGGAACGCTTGCGGACGAACCGCTTGCACACCTCGTGCTGCCATTCGGTCAGGCCCTCGGCGTACTCAGGCCGCAGGCAGGGAACGCGGCAGGGGGTTCCCCGCTCCGGGTGCAGGACGATGACGCTACCCAGGTTCGAGCGGTCGATCCGGATCTGGACGTCGATTTTGTGGCCCAACAGACGGCGGAGGTCCCCGAGTTCTGCGGAG
The DNA here is from genome assembly GCA_035440985.1 of Rubrivivax sp. Lineage (GTDB taxonomy): Bacteria > Pseudomonadota > Gammaproteobacteria > Burkholderiales > Burkholderiaceae_C > Rubrivivax. Next base: position 4,595 of record DAORNK010000040.1, read on the forward strand.
TTGTAGAGCAAGCCCGCGTACTCGATACCCTTGTGGGTCAGCGTTCGGTTCACCGACCCTCCCAGGATGGCGTCAAAGCGCAACGGGTCTTGCAGCAACGGGATGTCGTAGGGGCGGATGCTCTGGGCACACATCTGAGCGGGCGAGCAGCCAAGCGCGCGATGCTTCTTTTGGTGATACACGTCGACAATCCAGCGAAAAATCGTGTGCCGCAGCCCCGACATGCTGACCACGGCGTGCTTCATGGGGTCGTATTCGTCGCGGTCGAAAATGCCCTCAAAGGTCTTGCCAGGCATCGCCACCGTCACACCACGATTGAGCGTGCCCTGAAACTTCTCGACCTTGCCCTTGAACCAGGGGGTCTTGCGCGGCGAGAAGTGCTGCTCGATGTCCAGTTCGAAGCAAATTAGCTCGAGCTCCGCGCTGTGGAATTCAGGGCCCCCGTCGAGCACGAGTTCGGAGACCACGCCAAACGCTTGCCAGTCATGCTTCAGGTCGGGATACTGTTCGCGAAGATTGGCCTTGGGCATGAATGCGTGGCGCAAGCACCGCGCAACAGTCGCCCGGCTCGGCGGCTCGAAGCTCAGGCAAATGCCAAGGACGCATCGGGTGAAGTCGTCCAGCAAAACGGTCAGCCACGGCCGCCCAAGCGGAACGCCGGTTTCATCGTCCACCACCATCACGTCCATGCGCACATGGTCCATCTCGCCCCGCTGCAGCGGGCCCTCAGTGATGCGGTGGCGCACCGAGGTTCGGAATCGCGCCAATGCAGCATCCCTGCCGTGGCGGGCAACGTACTGGTCAAACGCGGGAATCTCGTCAATGAGCCGCTGGACCAACTTGCGAGACGGCAGCTCTAGCGCCTCGCATGGCGTGCGAAGCAGATTCTCTTTGCGCACTAGGGCTTGCGCCAGTTCAACAATGTGCTGAACCCCCGGGCGCTCTTCGGTTAGGTAGGTGTTCTCGATCAAGTCGCGGCAGAGGTCAACGACTGTCTTGCAGTAGCGGGCGTTTCGGTTTCCCTTCGACGCATGGGACACAACTAGCGAAGCCGTTGCGCCGGATTCAACGTAGGCATCCGTCCAACGATAGACGCTCACCCATCCGGGCTTCGGACCGAACTTGTGTCCTGTCTTGGCCCAGGTTTGGTCAATGGAGCGCTCGATGGCTGCCCTAGACCGTGGCAGCCCTGCGGCCGCCTTGGCGTACAGCAAGCGCTTCTTCGCTCCTGTCATCTCCTCAGGCGAAACGTCAATCGATGGCGCGGCGTCCGCTTGGCGCGGTTTGCGCGAGTTGATGCTGTGTAGGACGGCCCGCGCAAACGCCACAATGCCCGAAGCCAGCCCATCGAACAGCTGCGCAGTGGTGAGTTCAAGCGCTCGGCCCGTGACCTCGTGATGCAGCACCCAGACTCCGTCCGCGCATTGGCGCTGAAGAACGTACGGCTCTCGGTCCACCGTTACTTTGCTGTTCGCACGCAGGTAGGCCCTACTCATGGTTCGTCTCCATGTGCGCGGCGCGTGCGACGACGAGGAACTGCTCATCGAACGCCTTGTCGAAATCCATGCACATCGCGCCTTCCAGGATCAGGTGGCAAGCGGCCGCAAGCGTCAGCGGTGCATACAAGTTCGCAACGACGTCGACCCACCTGAAAGATGTGACCACCGCCAGCAGTTGACGGCAGCCCTCGCGCTGCTCGAAAGCCAGCGGCTGTCGGCCATGCCTCAGAACGAAGCAGGCGTTACGAAGGCGCGGCTGGCGTCGCAAGTCTTCGGCGAGCGCGACGCAGTATTGGTATCCGAACCTCGGGCACTCCGCAGCCAGCAATCGCGTCCGAGCGGCGATCGCTGGCCGCCGGGCGTCATCCGCCGTCTTGATCTCCCAGAAGGTCGGGCCATCATTTGTGACGACGAGGCTGTCTGGGACGTGCCTATACACATTGCCGGCCAAGCGATAGTGGATGACGCAGGGCTGTTCCGAGATAGTCTTGACCAAGGGGTTGCAGTCGGCCAACCTGAGGAAATTGAGCTCGGCTGCAGAGTCCCAGCAGATGGACCTACGCACTCGGAAGCTAGGAAAGCGACCCGTTGGCCGCGTGTTCGATCGACTAACCACCTTGCGGGCAGTGCGTCCCGGTGCCGTGAACTCGATCTGCGTGATGCTGTCTCTTGCCGCCTGTTCGTCGAGACTGTGGACAGGGGTAGCCATTTGTCGGTTTCCGTCGTTGATGTCGGGCGTCTAGAAACATCAAATGGCGATACGGGGTGAGTTGCGGCAAGAACGGGACATGTCATCACTGGTGGTGGTATCGTCGAGTTCATCCCGCCTGGTTTTCACGTGGCACCCATGGCCAACGACTCATGGCCCGCAGCGGCCTCTCAGCTGCTTCGGATTGAATTGAGACGTCGATCTGTGACGTATCAAGAGTTGTCAACGCGACTCGAGCGAATCGGAGTCAGCTTGGCGCGCAAGCAGCTTTCGAACAAGGTGGCCCGCGGCAGCTTCTCGCTGGCCTTCTTTATGCAATGCATGCACGTTCTTGATGTCCAGGCGGTCAGACTGTTCGATGCTGAAGTCGACAGGCTCCAGAAAAGGAAGGAATCGAGGTAATCGCGCAGTGCGCGTTTCTGGCCGCATCCACCTCGGTCCCCAACTTGTTTTCGCCGTCCAGATGGTAGATTGAGACTAGACGGCGTGCGCGTCGTGAAATCTCATAAATGCGACTTTAGTCGCTTTATCGCGACTTGTGTCGCATCAACAAATGAATGACTGGACGACTGAGTCGAAGCGACTGCTGCGCTCAGAACTCGTGCGGCGCGGCTACACCTACCACCAACTGGCGGAGGCGCTGGCTGGCATCGGGCTGCCGGAGACGGAGCGTAGTGTCGCGAACAAGATGTCCCGCGGCTCTTTCAGCTTCGCCTTCTTCCTGCAATGCATGGCGGCCATGGGCCGACCTTCAGTGGACTTGGATCTGACCGGGGCCCGCGCGCTGGCTGAAAAGGGGTCGAACCTCCGAGCAGACGGCGAAGAAGGCGCGTGACCGCAGCAGTGATCGGGGCATGCTCTGCGCCCGGGGCCCCGTTTCCACGAAACGGCATAGCCACTTTGCCCAGGGTTTTGCAGACCTTCCCTAGGCAAGCAGCTCGTCAAGAGTGCGAACCATCTCGGAGATATCCGTGGCCGCCGGGGGCCGCATGTGCGCAATCGCGTCGCGCACCTTCTTAACCTTGTAGCAAGCTGCCAAAGCGGACTCTGCCTGCGCATCCAAACCCTTAAACGGATCATCAGCGTCCCGGTGGCTCATCGCCACAACGTCGTTGAACTCGAGCTCATCAATGGCGATATCCTGATACTGCCCAGGCCGCCAAAGCAATGGCTGTCGGCGCCTGAAGTTCACGCCGGAGCGTGCGCAGTGGGTCGACAAGGAGACCTGGCACCACGACCAGACAAGCGAGCGACTCGACGACGGCAGCTACGTCCTGGAAGTGCCCTACTCCAACGACCAGGAACTGGTCATGGACCTGCTGCGCCACAGCCCCGAGGTTGAAGTGCTCAGCCCGCCCGAGCTCCGGGAGCGGCTGCACACCGCCTTGTGCGCCGCAGCATCAAGAAACCGCCCGACCGCAGTTCAGTAGGTCACTCTGTGAGCTAGTGCCCTCGCAAGAATGTCTTCCATGCTTGGGATAGGTCCAAGCAAGGAGTGCACGATGCGAATCAATCTTGACCACCTGCGCGAGCGCGCCACCAACGGCGGCTGGGTCAACTTTGCGGTCTTCGACGCCCGCTCGTCGTCCGGCTCGCAAAGCGACAACGCCCGCCTTCTTGCCCTGCTGACCGACCAGGCACGCGCCTCGAACCTGCGGGTCGAGCAGTCCGCCCTCGCGTTCTCGTCCGGCGGACGCACGCAGTTCTTCGGTAGTCCTCCGCTGGTGGACTACCTCTCCCGGAACGGTATCCGCGGCTGGACTCACACCATCGACGCCTGAAGCGACGGGAACCTGAACATGGCCAAGAACGCCCCCATCGGTGACAACGCCCGCCGCGGTGCCGTCCGTGACCGCTCGCAAGTCTTCAACCCGACCAACCAGACCTGGACCAAGCGCGACGCCGGCAACGGCCAGTTCATGGACCAGAAGAAGGATGGTGAGCCGTTCAAAGGCGTGCGCAAGGAGCACAAGAAGTGAACGGGCCGGCCCACCAGGTAGTTGCTGGCTTCGCCACTGGCGTGTTCCTGGCCGAGCGAGAGCGGCAGACAGGCATCCAAACGGCCCAACCACTGCTGGGAGGCACGGCCGCAGCCTTCCTGACCAAGTTGCCGGACATCCTGGAGCCAGCAACCTCGCCGAACCACCGCCAGTTCTTTCACAGCCTCACGTTCGCAGGCCTCCTCTGCCTTGCATTCAAGGAGCTAGGCAATTGGCAGCCCGAATCCGCAGGCGGCGAGTTCCTGAAGGCGCTCGGCCAGGTGGCAATTCCAGCCTACCTGATTCATCTCCTTCTGGATTCGTTGACGGCAAAGTCGCTCCCGCTGATTGGCCGGTAGCGAAAAGCTGACGGTGCCGGACGAGTCGTCCACAAAATTGATGAGGCCCAAACGCTCCTGTTTTTCTGTGCCGTTCTGGGTTGTGGCGAAAGCTGACGCTACCCTTGTGGAATTCGAGCAGGTGGCCAAGAAGCAATAGAACGCCTGCACTCGATTGCCTTCAGGGGAGTCAACTTCAGCATGCACGTCACCTTTGGCCTGTTCCTGGACTCCCGCCAGGGCCCGTCACCGACGAACTTCTTCAACAGCCCTCTTGTTGGCCGGCTGGGCTTCCTCTCCCTGCTGGAAACCTACCTTGGCTTGTCGGCACCCGAGGCCTCGCTCGCAAAACGAGTAGCGGTCTACTCCGGCCTCCTTCGAGCTCACGACAACGGCTCCCGCTTCTACAGCGAGTCCCTGCAGGCAGACAGCATCGGTACCGCCGCGCGCCTCCTGGCCTGGCGAGACGAGTGGCGCCTCGGCGGCTGGGACGGCACTGCGAAGCCAACGCACCCAGCGCGGATTCAGGAGCTTTCCGCCGTCGAGACGGCCGCCGCCGGCAAGCTCCCGCCCGGGGAGGCCGAACGTTTGCACCTGGTAGTGCAAGCCCTGCGCGAGTCCGGCCCTGGCCCCATCAAGTCGGTCCACCTCGTTGACCCGCCAGAAGACTTCCCTCTCCTCTGGCGGCAGGTGCTCGACCTACTGCCTGACGTTGAGGTCCGTCTTCCCGAACCACAGGGCACAGGGCATCTCCGCGCGGTCCAAGAACAGGCGCTGGCCGTTCTGGCCGGCCACCCGGCTGGCGACTTGGGCGCGACGCTCGACAGCAGCGTCCTGTTGGTGCACGCCCTCGCGGCCACGACCGCCGAGCACTGGCTGAGCGCCCACAACTCGCACGAGCCGGGCGACCGGCTGGTGCTGGCCGAGGACGCCGGAGATGGCCTCGACGTGTCCCTGTCCGCAACTGGCGGGGTCAACTGTGGGTTCGAACACCCGAGCGAGCTCCGTCCTGCCCTTCAGGCCCTGCCCCTTGCTCTCGAGCTGTGCTGGGCGCCGCTCGACGTCAATCGGCTGCTGGACTTCCTCACCCACCCGGTCGGCCCGTTCAGCCGCCGCGCTAGGAGCAGCCTCGCCCGCGCTGTAACTAAACAGCCCGGGATTGGCGGGGAGGCCTGGACTTCGGCCAAGGCCAAGCTCGCGACGGGAGAGGGCGCCCAGGAAGTCGCCGACGAAATCGCCTTCTGGCTGGAATCCGAGCGCTGGACGCGCAACAACGGAGTGCTCGTCGACGCACTCATCGCCCGGGTTGACCGACTGAAAGAAGCGATGCGGCGGCGCCTAACGGGTGAGTCCGCCGATGTAGCGAGCTTCTTGGCTGCGCATCGCCAGTGCGCAGCCGTCCACGACGCGCTGACCGAGCTCGCCAGCCAGGGCCTGGCGACGGTGCTGCCTCGGCAAATCGAGCAGTTGGTAGCCCACGCCACGCCTGCAGGGGCAACCAACCCTGCCGCGGTTTCGCATGTCGGCTGCATGCGCTCTGCCAGCACCCCGGCCGCCTGTATCGAAGCCGCCGACGAAGTGGTCTGGTGGATGCCGTCCACCCCCTCCCTGCCCTCGCCGCTTCCTTGGTCGCCGTCCGAAGTGGAAGCTCTCACCCAACTAGGTGTCCAGCTGCGAGACCCGGCGCGCGATCTGGTGTCGCTGGCTTCGCAATGGCTTCGCCCGCTGCTTGGGGCGCGCAAGCGCTTTGTCCTCGTGTGCCCGCCTCCTGGCGCCGAGGTGCATCCGATTCGCCAACTGCTCAAGAAGCTGCTGCCCGCAACCGAGAGCATCGCTATCGACCTTGATGCGGCGATAGGTTCCACTTTCAACGGGTCCACCGCCGCAGCACTGGCTCCGCAGCCTTTGCCGACGCCACCTCGACTCGTCCAACTCCCGCAGCCCATACAGCTTGGTGACTCCGCGCAGTCGTTCACAACGCTCAACGAGCTCTTCAACGACCCTGCCCTTTTCGTGCTGAAGCGAGTGGCGGAACTGGAGCCCACCCCGGTCCTGACCGTAGAGGAGGACAACCGCCTTCTCGGCATCCTTGCGCACCGTGTGTTCGAGAAACTCTTCGAGCACGCCGACGCTCTGACTTGGTCGAACCCCAATGCCATCGCCTGGTTCCACACTGAGGCCGACACGCTCCTGCAGACCGAAGGCGCTGTACTGTTGATGCAGGGCGCTGGCGTCAGCCAGCAGCACTTCCGCAAGGTCTGCGAGGATGCCATCTGCAGTCTGCTCGACCACCTGAGGTCCGCCGGGGCCACTCAAGTTCAGACCGAGGTCGCGTTCTCCGGAACCCTGGGTGCAGTACCGCTGGTCGGCAAGATTGACCTGCTGGTCACGCTCGGTGACAAGCGAACCGTCGCGCTGGACATGAAGTGGCGGAGCGACAACTACTACGCCAAGCTGCTTCGCTCCGGCGAGCACCTGCAGCTCGCGCTCTATTCCAGTCTCGTCGAGCAAACGAACGGGGCCGCACCCGCCGCGCTCGGCTACTTCATCCTTGAGAGCGGCGCGCTCTACATCACCGCCGCCGACGTCTTCCCGAAGGCTCAGGTCAGGCGACCGCCAGAAGGGGTGACCGTCGCCACCCTGCTGGACCGGGCACGTGCCACTTGGAACTGGCGTAAGCAGCAGCTGGACGCTGGGACCATCGACGTCGTTCCGGAAAGCCCGCCAGACGAGTTCCAAGGCCCTGATGGAACCCTTCCTGTCAACGGCCCAAGCAAGTGGGACCGTGACCACCTCGTCTTGCTGGGAGGCTGGGAATGATGAACAACATCGAGTTCATTAGCGCCGGCGCGGGCAGCGGCAAGACCTACAAGCTGACCGAGACCCTCGCCCAAGCGCTCGAGTCCGGTGCAGCACGGCCTCACGCCATCCTGGCCACGACCTTCACGGTTAAGGCCGCCACCGAACTGCGAGAGCGCGCCCGTTCCTGGCTTCTTGACAAGGGACGCATCGACCTGGCCACTGCCATCGGCCAAGCCCGCCTGGGCACCGTCAACAGCGTTTGCGGGCAGATGCTCAAGCGGTTCTGCTTCGAGCTGGGCTTGTCGCCCGACCAGACCGTCCTGGGTGAAGGCCAATCCAAGCGGCTGCTCAAGGCCACCCTGGCCGAGTCCATGGATGCCGCCGCGCAAGCGGAACTGGTTTGGCTTACCGAGCGGTTCGGAATCGAGCAAGCGGACTGGTCCAAGACCGTCGATGCCGTCGTCAAGGCCGCGCTCGACAACGACATCGCGCCAGCGGTGCTTCGCGCGATGGGAGCCCAGAACGCAGACGCGATGCTCGCGAACTGGCCTGCTCCGACGTCAGGACCGGACCCGACCGACGCGCTGGTCGCGGCACTGTCCAAGGCGCACCAGGAGGTGGCCGCCTACGTCGAACAGCAGCTGGCTGCCGGCGCAAAGGTCGCAAAGAACCTAACTGATGGGCTCGAGGACATCCAAAAGCTGGACCGCCGCTTCCAGAGCAACCGTTGGAGCTGGCCAGACTGGATTGGGGCTGCCGGGTTGAACGCTGGCGCCAAGGTCAAGGACCTCGTGGAGCCAGTCAAGGCCGCCGCTCAGGCCCACGAGTCTCACCCCGCCTTTCATGCTGAGGTCCGCCGGTACCTGGAGTTGGTCTTCAACCTGGCCGCCGACGTACTCGACGCCTACGAGCAGGCCAAGAAGGCCCTGGGCGCTGTTGATTTCAGCGACCAGGAGGTCCTGCTGCTGCGGGCGTTGAGGACAAAGCCCAGCGTCCGCGAAGCCCTGGCGGCCGAGTTGGACCTCATCATGGTCGACGAGTTCCAGGACACGAGCCCGCTTCAGCTGGCGCTCTTCGTGGAGTTGGCCAAGCTTGCCAAGCGGTCGGTCTGGGTCGGCGACCCCAAGCAGGCCATCTACGGGTTCCGCGGCACGGACGCGAGCCTCATCGCCGGCGTCCTCGGCGCCATCAAAGATTGGGGCGGAACCATTGGGAAGGCCCTCGACACCTCCAGGCGTTCCGTCGAGGGTCTCGTTGCGCTCACCAACGGCGTGTTCGGGTCTGCGTTCGAGCCCGACCTGACCCCAGCGCAGGTTCAGCTGCAACCGCTGCGAAATGACATCCCGGACCAGTCAGCACTCCTGAATTGGAACTTCGAGAGCAGCCGAAACGACTCGGACTACCTGGGGCTTGGACAAGCCGTCCGCGAACTGTTGGCTTCCGGGGTCAAGGTCGAGGACAAGGACACCAAGCAGCTGCGACCGATTCAAGCCGGCGATGTCGGGGTGCTGTGCCGCTACAACGAGCAGGTCGAGTTCGCTGTCACGTCGCTCACCCGCTGGGGCATCCCTTCAGCCAGCCCCCGATCCGGCCTGCTGGGGACTGCTGAAGCCATCTACGTCATGGCCTGTCTGAGGCGATTGAACGACCCGACCGACACGGTCGCGACCGCACTGGTTCTTACCCTAGCCGATGGCACTTCGGTCGAGACCTGGCTTGAAGACCGGTTGCGGCACCTTGCCACCGAGGGCGCCAAGTCCTACAAGTGGAAGACGAGTGGCGACAACGCTCATCCGCTGCTGGCCCGATTGGAAGAGCTGCGCCCAACGCTCAACGCCTTGACACCGCAGGAGGCCCTGCGTCTTGCCGCTGCTGAATCCCAGGTGGCGCGTCTGGTCGGCCAATGGTCGGCCTCTCCCCACGAGAGCCGCAACCGACTGGCCAATATCGAAGCGCTGGTCGAGTTCAGCAAGACTTTCGAGGACGAGTGCGTTGCCGCGAAACGGCCGGCAACCGTCAGCGGCATGGTTCGGTGGCTGGACGAACTCGCCAGTACAGAGGACGACAACCGGGCTACGTCAGCAGACAACTCGGTCACAGTCCTCACCTGCCACGGTGCCAAGGGCCTGGAGTGGCCGGTCGTCGTGCTGACAAGCCTCGATGCGACGGCTCGCAGCTCACTCTGGGGCGTCCGTGCCAGGACGGTCGGCGCTTTCGACCCGCAGCAGCCGCTGGCCAACCGCTTCGTCCACTTCTGGTTGAAGACCTGGGGCAAGCGGTCCGAGCCTCAGGCTGCCCTCAACGCCGAGGCCAGCGAAACTGGTCAAGCCATGCAGGCCGAAGCCCTGGCGGAGAACAAGCGCCTGCTCTATGTCGGCCTGACTCGCGCACGCGACATAAACGTGGCCGTGTCCTTCGTTCGGTCACGAGGACCAGGGCGAGCCTGGGTTGGCGAGATTCAAGGCGCGACCGACCTGTTGTTCGGCGATTCGGGGGCCGTGGCGCTTCCCTGCGGGCGGCAGCTATCCCGGCAGACAAAGTCGTGGAGCAAGGACGACTGCGCTGTCGAGCCTCCGGCCAAGGCGCCAGAGGCGCGCCACTGGTTCACGCCTAGGCCCCGCGCGCAAGCCGAGCCCCTATGGCATCGGCCGAGCGCGGCTTCGGGCGGCACCTTCAATGTCGTCGAGACAGAAGCCGTCGGTGTACGGCTGAGTCTGGCAGGCAAGCCCGACATGGCTTCGCTGGGCACGGCACTCCACTTGTGCATCGCACGCGCGGGAGTGCTTGGAAGCGTATCCGCCCCGGAGGTCGAACGAATCCTGAGGACCTGGGCCGTCGCGCACTCCGTGAACAAGGATGCCGTTTGCGCCCAGGTTACGGCGTTCCAGGCGTGGATTGCCACTCGCTGGCCCGGTTGCCCGGTCTATGTCGAAGTTCCCGTGGAGGCCGATGGCCCGAACGGGACACGCATCCGTGGCCGGATCGACTTGCTAGTCGAAGCGAAAGACGGGTGGGTCCTCCTGGACCACAAGTCGAACCCAGGTCGCTCCGCCAGAGACGAGGACCTGGTGGCCGAGCATGGCCCCCAGCTCGAGTCCTACGGCCACGCCCTCCTGGCCGCGACCGGCAAGCCCGTGAGCCAGCGATGGCTGTACCTGCCCGTCGCTGCGCGTGCCGTTCGCCTGTCCTGAACGATTCCCCTACTGCGCAGCAGTGCATGGAGGTCCAGACTTCAGCGGGTAGATGGCCGAGTTCGCCACGTCAGACCTTAGGCCCCACCCGCCTGCGAAACTTCGTTCAGTGCATCTGCCCGATAGCGAGTAAGCACAGCACCTTCAGGAAGCATGTGATAGAGCGTACGTACCTTCAGACGACCTTCAAAGAAAGGGACAAGGTTAAGGCTCTTGGAGCCCGGTGGGACCCCGAGGCTAGGCAGTGGTACGTGCCGCCAGGCCTTGATCTTGTTCCGTTCCAAGCCTGGCTTCCTGAAGCTGCTCAAGTTGTAGTCCACGAGAGGTCGACGGACGTCGACATCACGTCTGGTTCCAGAGAACTGGACACGGCTGTGAAGGGGATTCCGCTGTCGCGACTCTTAGGCGGGGTTGCTGCTGCTGTCGCTCGGGTCTTCTCGGAGAGCGTATGGACAACCGCCGAAGTCGTACGTGCGTCGTCCAGCAAAGGCCACTACTACCTCGAGCTTAGCGAACGCAACGCCGCCGGAGATGTCCTCGCCCAGGCGCGCGCCGTCATTTGGGCACGTCAGGCCCAGACGCTGCTTCCCGAGTTCAAGCGTGCGACCGGCGCGGACCTCGACGCAGGCATCAAAGTGCTCATCAGGGCAAAGCCAGTCTTCAAGGCAAACTTTGGGTTCAGCCTTGAGGTCGACGGCATCGACCCTTCGTACACGCTCGGAGACCTGGAGGCGAAGAAGCGAGACATCCGCGAACGCCTGAAGCGCGAAGGCCTCTTCGACCGCAATCGCCGCCTACCCGCACCCTGGGACTATTCGTCGGCTCTCGTCGTCGCCCCTGAGCGAGCGGCCGGCCTTGGCGACTTCGCGAGCGATGCCAAGCACCTTGAGACCCATGGGGTCTGCCAGTTCAGCTACGCCTACAGCCGCTTCCAAGGCGAAGGCGCGGCAGACGAAATTATTGCTGCGCTGTCTATGGGGCTACGGACCTGGGCTGGTTCGACGATGCCCGACGCCGTTGTCATCATCCGGGGCGGCGGCTCGGTCAACGACCTTGCATGGCTCAACGACTACGACCTCGCACGCTGCGTCTGCGAGTGCCCGGTTCCCGTGCTCACGGGCATCGGCCACGAGCGCGACGAGACTTCCATCGACGAGGTCGCCCACCGGCGCTTCGACACTCCGAGCAAGGTCATCGCCGGACTGAAGGAGGTCATCCAGATTCGCGCCCGCGAGGCAAAGGAACTCGGGCAAGAGGTCTTCTCTCGCACTCGGACGGACCTGGCCGAAGCAGCATCCTCGGCGCTCAATGCCCGCGAGGCCGTGACGTCTCAGGCGCGTACAAGTCTCGTGAGCACTCGTGCCTCGACCGACGCTGCACTCGGCTCCATACGTCTGGACGCGAAGGATTCGGTTCACTCGGCGCGCGAGCAGAGTCGGCAGCACTTCGACCATGTGCGGTCCGACGCGCGGGCTTCCGTGGCCTCTGCTCGACAGGCTGTGCCGGCTGTCTTGGCCCAGGTTCAGACCCGAGCAACAGCCAGTGTGCGACACGCCCGCCAGGACGTGGCTACCTTGGCACCGGACATTCTTGCTCGGACTGCGGGAATGCTTCGTAGCGCCAAGACTGGTACAAACGCAGTCACTCTCGAAACTTTCGAGCGCGCCTCACGCTCGGTTGCCAGCGCCTCGGAGCGGTCCCAGGCGCTCTTCCGCGAGGTCGCAGGGCAAGGGCCCAAGAAGACCCTACGCCGCGGATTCGCTGTCGTGCGCACCGAGCGGGGCGCGACCTTGACGACTGCGAGCGCGGTTAAGCAGGGCACGCGCATAGAGGTGAACCTTCACGATGGCGTGGTGAGCGCCATCGCTCAGTCCGTCTCGGCACCACCGCCAGAGGACAAGTGAACTCAACGACTCAACCTGGAGGAGCATTGCACATGGAAGCGACAACCTTCCGCGCTGCCTACGAGATCCTGCAGCGTCACGCGCAGACTCTGCGCGACCAAGACGAGCCGAACATTGATGACTTGCTGGACATCGTCAACGAGTCGGTAGCCGCCTACAAGGTATGCAAGCAACGAATCGATGCCGTCGAGAAGGCGCTCGAGGAGGCCTTGGTCAATGCCGGCCTTGAGGGCTCGCCCCGAGTTGGTAAGGCGCCACCTGCCGCGGCTGAAGGTGCTGAGCCGACCCCACCGCGCGGCCGTCCGCCGGCCAAGACGGGCTTTGACGAAATGGACGACGACGTGCCCTTCTGAGGTAAGGTTTTCAGGAGCGCAGAGATGGCGAGGGTCGCTTGCATCGGCTGGGGTTCGTTGGTGTGGAACCCTGGAGAACTCAAATGCATTGGCAACTGGCAGTCCGACGGTCCCGCCCTCCCAGTGGAGTTCGCCCGGACGTCCAACGACGGTAGGCTGACGCTAGTGTTGACGGAAGGCGCTACGCCAGTACCGACGCTATGGGTCGAGTTGGACTACGCCAACGGACAAACTGCCCGGAATGCGCTCCGAGACAGGGAGAGGACCGCTTCGCGCTTCGTCGGGCTTTGGCCAGGACCAGCGCCAGCGCACAGCGTGGGCGCTGAAGCAATTGCCAGCTGGGCAGCGGGGAGGAAGTTGGACGCGGTCGTCTGGACCGCCCTACCTCCGAAGTTCGAAGGACAGGACGGCCAAGGGCCTGGGTCGGCCGACTCAGCCGTCGATTACCTCAAGAGTCTGGAAGGAGAGGCTGTAGCGAAGGCCCACGAATACGTCGAGCGGGCGCCAGCGCAGATTCAAACTTCCTACAGGCGCGCATTTGGTGCGCAGCTTGGCTGGCGATAGCTCGCCGAACCTCACGACATCGTCAGCGGCCTGTCGACATGCTCGGAGCACGGGCTCACGGCGAGATAGGCAGCTTGAGTTCAGCCAGCTTCTTACGGACTTCCCGTTTACCGATGCCACGAAGTGCAGCGATGGCCGCTAGGTTCTTCCCCCTGGGCTTGGCCTTGCCAGCTTCCCACGCGTACACACTCTGGCCTGTCGCGCCGGCCAGTAGTCCGAAGTCCGCGGCGGATAGACCGAGCCTCTTTCGGTTAGCCGCCATGCCGCCAGCGCGGAAGCGGAACTGGCCGACTTCTTCTTCGCTTTCGTCTAGCTGCGTATTTCACGCCATCCCGGACACCCATTTCACACGATCGCGGACAGCATTTCACGGCAAGGCGGACACCGTTTCACGCTGATCGCGGACAGCGTTTCAGCGTGATGGCGGACAGCGGCAACCCGCGCGGGTGACCTGAACGGTGGGCATGCTGGTCGATTTTTCGACCGGACATGCCCACACCCAGGATCACCATGCGTCAACTACGACAGACCCTTCGTCTCCACCTCGAAGCCCGCCTGAGCCTGCGCGAGTGCGCGCGCGTGCTGGGCATCTCCAAGACCACCGTCGGCGCCATCGTCAGCATGGCCCGTGTGGCCGGTGTGGACTGGGTCATCGCCCAGCGCCTGAACGACGAAGAACTCGAAGCCCGGGTCTATCGCCCGGCCGTGCCGCGCTCGTCGCGCCACCTCGAGCCCGACTTCGCCTACATCCACCAGGAACTGCGCCGCCCCGGCGTCACGCTGCAACTGCTGTGGGAGGAGTACCAGCGCGGCAACGACCTGGCCTACAAGTACACCGCCTACTGCGTGAAGTACCGCGCCTGGGCCGCCGGGCTGAAGCGCTCGATGCGCCAGACGCACATCGCCGGCGAGAAGCTGTTCGTGGACTACGCCGGTCAGACCATGCCGATCGTGCAGGCCAGCACCGGCGAGATCCGTCGCGCGCAGATCTTCGTGGCGGTGCTGGGCGCATCGAACTACACCTACGCCTGCGCCACCTTGACCCAGACCGCCGCCGACTGGGTCGGCTCCATCATCGACGCGCTGGAGTTCATCGGCGGCGTGCCCCAGCTGATCGTGCCCGACCAGCCCAGGGCGCTGATCGCCCGGCCCGACAGCTACGACCCCATCCCCGGTCGACTGGTCCAGGAGTTCGCCTCGCACTACGACGTGGCGGTACTGCCGGCCCGCCCCGGTCGTCCGCGCGACAAGCCCAAGGTGGAAGTCGGCGTGCAGGTCGTCGAGCGCTGGATCCTGGCGCGGCTGCGCAACCGGCGCTTCTTCAGCCTGGCCGAGCTCAACGTGGCCATCGCAGAGTTGCTGGCCGAGCTGAACCAGCGCCCCTTCAAGAAGCTGCCCGGCTGCCGCCACTCGGCCTTCCTGGCGCTGGACCGGGGCGAGCTGCGGCCGTTGCCGGCTGAGCGCATGGCCATCGCCCGCTTCAAGCGCGCCCGCGTGAACATCGACTACCACGTCGAGCTCGACGGTCACTACTACAGCGTGCCGCACCGGCTGGTGGGCACCGAGGTCGAACTTCGGGTGACGTCCACCACGGTGGAGGTGCTGGCCAGCAGCGCCCGGGTGGCCGTGCACGCCTACAGCGCCATCCGCGGCGCGCACACGACGCTGGCCGAGCACATGCCGGCCTCGCACCGCGCACACCGCGAGTGGTCGCCGGCCAAGCTCATCGTCTGGGGCGAGCGCATCGGCGTGGCCACCGCGGCCGTGGTGCGCTGGCAGATGGAACACCGGCCGCACCCTGAGCAAGGCTACCGGGCGTGCCTGGGCATGCAGCGCTTGGCGCGCGAGTTCACGCCGGCGCGGCTGGAGGCGGCCTGGACCGGGTCTGGCGGTCATCTGACCCGCGTCGCCGAGGCCCTGATCAACGCGCCGGAAGCGTGGGACCCCGCGCCACGCAAGCTGAAGACGCCCTACGAGTTCCTGATCTCGAGCTGGCGAGCCATCGGCGGACAGCCGGGGGCCATCGAGCAGGGCTCCGAAAGCGATGACGAGCACCAGAAAGGACGACCACGCTCCGCCAACAAA
>DAORNK010000041.1:0-9036 GCA_035440985.1 Rubrivivax sp.
TGTGCATCGGCGTGGGCCAGGGCATCGCGCTGATCGTCGAAAGGGCCTGACCTCGGGGCTGGCAGCGGCGCTGCGGCTCAGGACCGGGGCGCGATGACCTGCGCCTCGCCCACCCTCAGGTCGTGGTAGCGCGCGCCGAAGCTGCGACGGAAGGCCTCGATCATCTCATCGCTGCTGTCGTGCGGGCTGAGCGCCACCCACTGCGGCCGGCGCGCCGCCAGTGCGTCGATCTCGCGCTGCACGTCCTCGGCAGTCGGCCCCGGGCCGGTGCCGTAGGTCGCCCAGCGCTGCAGGTCCTGACCGCCGGAGAGCATCCGCCCCCTGGGCACCGGGTAGTGCAGGCCGCCTATCACGCCGTACAACGGTTCGTCGAACAGCTGCGCGGTGCGCGCCAGCAGCTTGTCCAACCCCTGGTGGCCGCAACCGACGACCAGCACCACGCCTCGGTCCTGGACCCGTATGGCCAGCGCCTGCTCGTCGACCGGGCCCAGTGCAATCCGGCCGGTGATCGGACCGAGTGTCACCACGCCCGGGGCGAGTATCGTGGGCTGCCGTGCGACCACCGGCTCCAGCCCCGGGTAGTTCATCGGCACCGGCACGACCACCTTGCGGGGGCCGAGATCGACCTGGCGCAGGCCCAGCGAAAAGCTGCCGCGCGACGAGAACTGCATGCCGCCGACATGGTCCATGTGCAGATGCGAGATCACGATCGTGTCGATCTCTTCCAGCCGCACGCCCAGTCGCTGCATGTTGGCCTCCAGCGGCGAGGGCTCGGTGCCCTTCAGATTGCCGCCGACGTCGAACAGGATCGTGCTGCCATCGGTGCGCACCAGATACGACACGCCGGCCTCGCCGATCAGATCAGGCCGGGCGGTGGCCCATTCCACGAGCGGCAGGATCTCCAGCGTCCGCGTGCTGCCGATTCCGGCCGGGCGAACGACTTCAGGCAGTGTCGCGGGCAGGGCCTGCGCGGCGAGCAGTGCTGGCGACGCGGCGCCGACGAGAGTCAGGCCGCTGACGTGGCCGAGGGTGGACAGAAAGGCTCTTCGCGTTGCTTTGCGCATGATCCGATCTCCTTGCCAGTGGAGATCACTCTGCCTGTACGGCCGTGGCGGTGCGTTGACTGTGCTCAATCCGGCGCCCAGGATCGCGGGGCACCCGCCATCCAGGGCAATCGCCTCAGCAAGACGGCTGAGCCGCAGCCGCCGACTCGAAGCAACGGAACTCGATTTCCTGCACGGCTGCGCCCCGTGGCAAACCGATGGTGATCCACCCTTGGCCCTCCAGGGTCAGCTCCTCGTGGTGGACGCGGACCTCGGGCCGCCCCTCGATGCTCACGAAGCAGCCGTTGGCGCTGTGGTCGGCCAGCACGAAGCGTTCGCGACGGCGCTCGATCATCGCGTGGGCGCGCGAAGCGCTGCGTTCGCGGATCACGATGTCGGCCTCCAGATCGCGCCCAATGGTCACCTTGCGGCGCTCCGGCCCCATCACCATCTGCTGGTCATCCAGTCGCAGTTCCAGACACGCCTTGGTGGCGACGGACCCGGGACGCGCGGCCACGATGATGGTCTTCTCGTCGCCCGGCGCCTGCCAGGCCAGTTCGACCAGGTCGACCTCCTCCTGCTTGCCCTTGACCGCAATCGGGTACAGCGGGCAGAGTTCGGGGCGGAAACGCTCGCTCAGGGCGCGCGCGGTTTCGCCGTCGGTGACGATCTGCCCGCGCGAGGCCAGATCGCACAGCCGCGCGGCCAGGTTCACGGTGTCGCCGAAGACGTCCCGGTCACGCTCCACCACGGGCCCGAAGCGAAAGCCGATGCGCAGCCCCAGGCGCACGCCCGGAGCCGGGCTGTAGGCCTCGACGCGCCTTTGCATCTCGATGGCCGCTGCTGCGGCGGCGGTGGCGTCGGGGAACACCGACAGCACCGCATCGCCGATGGTCTTCACGACGCGCCCCCGGGCCTCGGCAGTACTGTCGGCCATGATGGTCAGACAGGCATCGACGAGCGCAAAAGCGCGCCCGTCGCCCAGCACTTCGTACAGCGCCGTGCTGCCGGCGACGTCGGCAAACAGGACTGCGCAATCCATCGCTGCACCCCTTGCTCGGCCCCCGCTCAACCCATTCTGGCGCTGGCCTGCGCAGCGGGCTTGACCTGGATTAAGCCCTCGCCGCCGCGACGTGTCAGATTGCAGTGACCATGTTCGAGTCCGCCGAGCTGCTGCACCCGGTCGACAAGCCCACCTACCTGCGCGAGGAGGCCCGGCTGCGGGCCGAGCTCCTCAATGCGCAGTACGACCTGAAGCTGGATGGCCGCTTTCCGGTGCTGATCCTGATCGCCGGGGTCGAAGGCGCCGGCAAGGGCGAGACCGTCAACCTGCTCAACGAATGGATGGATCCGCGCCACATCCAGACCACCGCGTTCGGCACCCCATCGGACGAGGAGGCGGAACGTCCCGCGCTGTGGCGCTTCTGGCGCGCGTTGCCGCCCAAGGGGCGCATCGGCATCTTCTTCGGCGCCTGGCACACGCAGCCCATCGTGCAGCGCGTGATGGGCGAAATCGACGCAGGCGCCTTCGCCAGCGCCACGGCCGACATCCAGCGCCTGGAGACGATGCTGTGTGACGAGGGCGTGCTGCTGCTCAAGTACTGGTTCCACCTCTCCAAGGAACAGCAGCGCCGGCGGATGAAGGCACTGGAGAAGGATCCCGCCACGCGCTGGCGAGTGACCGAGACCGACTGGGCCTACTTCAAGCGCTACGACCGCTTCGTCGAGATCTGCGAGGGCTTCGTGCGTGAAACCTCGACCGCACGGGCACCCTGGATCGTGGTGCCCGGTGCCGATCCCGGCTTCCGTGCGCTGACCGTCGGCCGCCACCTGCTGGCGGCGCTGCGGGCGCGGCTCGACGAGAAGCCCGCCAAGAGCGCGCGCGCGAAGGCGCTGCCGCTGCCCAGGCCGGCTGATCCGATCAACGTGCTGAGCGCGCTGCAGCTCGATCAGCCGATGAACAAGGCCACCTACGAACGCGAGCTGATCCGCTGGCAGGGCCGGCTCAACGGGGCCGCACGTGACCCGCGGTTCAAGAAGCTATCGGTGGTGGCGGTATTCGAAGGCAACGACGGTGCCGGCAAGGGCGGCGCCATCCGCCGCGTCACGGGTGCGCTGGATGCACGCTCCTACGTCAACATTCCGGTCGCCGCGCCCACCGAAGAAGAGCGTGCCCAGCCCTACCTGTGGCGCTTCTGGCGTCAGCTGCCACGGCGCGGCCGCTTCGCCTTCTTCGACCGCTCCTGGTACGGCCGTGTGCTGGTGGAACGCATCGAGGGCTTCTGCAGCCAGCCCGACTGGATGCGCGCCTATGGCGAAATCAACCAGTTCGAACACGCCCTGCTGCAGCACCGCGTGGTACTGGTGAAGTTCTGGCTGGCGGTCAGCAAGGACGAGCAGTTCCGCCGCTTCAAGCAGCGCGAGACGGTGGCCTTCAAGCGCTTCAAGATCACGCCCGAAGACTGGCGCAACCGCGAGCAATGGGCGGCCTACGAGAGTGCCGTGTGCGACATGGTGGATCGCACATCCACCGCCACCACGCCCTGGACCCTGGTGGAGGCCAACAACAAGTACCACGCCCGCATCAAGGTTCTGAAGACCCTGTGCGAAGCCGTGGAACAGGCCCTCGCGCGCAAGGGCGGCAAGCGGCGCTGAGGCAACGCCGGCTGCGGCCACCGGGCAGCGCACTGATGGGCCGCCGGCCAGCGTAAGCACTTCCCGTATTACGCAACGCGTAATACACTGCTCGAATGATCCAGTCGTTCAGCTGCAAGGAAACGCTGGCGCTGTTCGAGGGCAGATGCCCTCGACGCTTCAGGACCCTGGCCAGGGTGGCCGAACGAAAACTGGCGCAACTTGACGCTGCGCAGACACTTGACTTCCTGAAGGCTCCTCCCGGCAATCGCCTGGAGGCGCTGCGAGGGGACCGCAAAGGCCAGCACAGCATCCGCATCAATGACCAGTGGCGCATCTGCTTCACCTGGACCGCATCCGGTCCCGCCGAGGGTGAGATCGTTGACTATCACTGAAACCGAAGGAATCGACATGGTTCGTCCCGCCAACCGCATGCGCCCCGTCCACCCCGGTGAAGTGCTGCGCGAAGACTTTCTGGCCCCGCTCGGCCTCAGCGTGAACGCGCTCGCCATCGCACTGGACGTGCCAGCCACCCGTATTCACGAGATCGTCAAGGAACGGCGCGCGGTGACGGCCGACACCGCGGCGCGTCTGGCCCGACACTTTGGTGGCGATGCGGTGTCCTGGCTGGTGTTGCAGGCCAACTACGACCTGAAGACGCTGCCGACCATGCCCGAGATTGAGCGCCAGGTCGCGGTACGAGAACAACTCGCCGCATAGGAGCGTGGGCAGAGCGTCGTTGCCAGAGGCCAGGCGGGACCACAGTACGTCGAAGCGCTCGCCGCGCAGTCCGTGACCACGCGCGGGCGCACCAGGCACACCACCTCCTGGCCGCACGCTCGCCAGACCCTCAGCGTGGCCAGCCCGATGTTGCCGGGGGGCACCGGGCAGCGGCTCGCGGCGTGCATACGGCCCCAGGGGCGGGGACATCAGACCGGGCTGGCCATCTTGGGCCGCCGCGCCCTCAAACCGCCATCGTCGGCACCTCGCCCTTCACGATGAGCCGTGTGCCCGTGGCCTGCTGCACCTGGGCCACCGTGACACCCGGCGCAAGCTCCTGCAGCACCATGCCTTCGGGGGTGGGCCTGAGCACGGCCAGTTCGGTGACGATCAGATCCACGCAGCGGTCCGAAGTCAGCGGCAGCGTGCAGGCGTCCACGATCTTGTGCTCGCCCTTGGCGGTGTGCGTCATCGCCACGATCACGCGGCGCGCCCCGGTCACCAGGTCCATCGCGCCGCCCATGCCCGGCACCATCTTGCCGGGCACCATCCAGTTGGCCAGGTGCCCCACGCGGTCCACCTGCAGGCCGCCCAGTACGGTGACGTCCAGATGCCCGCCGCGCACCAGGCCGAAGGACATCGCGCTGTCGAAGGTGGCGGCACCGGGCAGCGCGCTGATGGGCCGCCCGCCGGCGTCGGTGAGGTCATCGTCTTCCAGTCCGTGTTCAGGGATGGACTGCATGCCGACGATGCCGTTCTCGCTCTGGAAGAAGATGTGCGCGTCGCGCGGCACCAGGCCGGCCACCAGCGTGGGCAGGCCGATGCCCAGGTTGACGAGCGTGCCCGCCCGCAGTTCCCTGGCCACGCGGCCGGCGATCAGCAGCTTGTCATCCATGAGCCGTCTCCCTGGCGATGATGTGGGTGACGATCACCGACGGTGTCATCACCGAGTCGGGCGGGATCACGCCCACGGGCACGATTTCCTGCGCTTCTGCCAGCACCACGTCGGCAGCCATCGCGATCACCGGGTTGAAATTGCGCGCGGTCAGTGCGTAGGCCAGGTTGCCGATGTGGTCGGCCTGGCGCGCGTTGACGAGCGCGAAGTCGGCGTGCAGCGGCATCTCCAGCAGGAAGGTGCGGCCGTTGATCTCGATCGTGCGCTTGCCTTCGGCCACCGTGGTGCCCACGCCGGTAGGCGTGACCACCGCGCCGAGGCCGAAGCCACCGGCCCGGATGCGTTCGATCAGCGTGCCCTGGGGCACCAGTTCGACCTGGATCTCGCCGGCGATCATCTTGGCCTGGGTCTCCGGGTTGGTGCCGATGTGGCTGACGATCACACGCGAAACCTGGCCCGCGCTGATCAGCAAGCCGATGCCGAGGCCGGGCTTGGCGGTGTCGTTGGCGATCACCGTCAGGTTCTTTCGACCCTGGCGCACCAGTTCCGCCACCAGGCGATGGGGGGTGCCCACGCCCATGAAGCCGCCAATCATCAGCACCGCCCCGTCGGGGATGCGCTCCACCGCATCCGCCACCTTGATGGTCTTGCTCACGACAACCTTCCTTCCCGGATAGGACACAACGGCCCGCCGCAGAAGACGGCGGGCAGCCCGACCACGATGCTGAGCACCAGGCGCCGCGCGAAGTTGTTTCAGGTCAACCAGGGCGTACGCCAGGCCTCGCCCACGCCGGCGTTCGTCACGGATGCCACGTTTTGCCTGTGCCAGCTGTGGCGTCGCCGCGGCCAGGGCTGCCTTGCAGCGCAACGCATCGCGCTGCACGGCCGCAAGAAGCACCCCGCCCGCCTTGGAACGGCCGGCGCCCTACTGCGCCGTCCAGCCCCCATCGACGGCCCAGGCCTGGCCACGCACGTTGTCGGCCGCCGGTGAGCACAGGAAGACCGTCAGCTCACCCAGCTGCTCGGGCGTCGTGAACTGCAGCGAGGGCTGTTTCTCGCTCAGCAGGGCAATGCGGGCCTGGTCGGCCGTGCTGCCGTCCTTGGCAGCACGTGCGTCGATCTGCTTCTGCACCAGGGGGGTCAGCACCCAGCCCGGGCAGATCGCGTTGACGGTGACCCCGGTGGTGGCGGTTTCCAGCGCCGTCACCTTGGTGAAACCGACGATGCCGTGCTTGGCCGCCACATAGGCGCTCTTGGCCGCACTGGCCACCAGGCCGTGCACGCTGGCAATGTTGACGATGCGGCCCCAGTTCTGCGCCTTCATGCGTGGCAGCGCCAGGCGCGTGGTGTGGAAGGCGCTGGACAGGTTGATGGCGATGATGGCGTCCCAGCGTTCGACCGGAAACTCGTCGATGCTGGCCACATGCTGGATGCCGGCGTTGTTGATGAGCACGTCCACGCCACCGAAGGTCTGGGCCGCAAAGGCCATCATGGCTTCGATCTCGGCCGGTTTGCTCATGTCGGCGCCGTGGTAGGCCACTTTCACGCCCAGCGCCTCGACCTGGGCCTTGGGGCCTGCGATGTCGCCAAAGCCGTTGAGCACGATGTTGGCGCCCTGGCGCGCCAGGCTGAGCGCCACGCCCAGGCCGATGCCGCTGGTCGAACCGGTGACGAGTGCCGTCTTGCCTTTGAGAGTCATTTGCCGTTCTCCGGTGGTTGGAAAGCCAGATGCCGGATTGTTCCACCACGCGACGGACGGTTGGCCCGACAAGAAACGTTACGCAGCGATACCGCAGCGAAAGGACAACGCAGGTCCGGCGCCCGAGCATGGAGGCTCCTGCAACCCACAAGGATCACCCCATGAAGACCTGGATCAAACGCAGCCTGATCGGCCTGGCCCTCACCACCGCGCTCGTCGGCGGCCTGGCCGTCGCCCACGGTTCCTACCACTGGCGCCACTTCAGCGATGCCGACATCGTGCAGATGAAGGAGCGCATGGTCGCCCGCATCGGCAGCAAACTGGCGCTGGACGCCACGC
This sequence comes from Rubrivivax sp., assembly GCA_035440985.1. Classification (GTDB taxonomy): domain Bacteria; phylum Pseudomonadota; class Gammaproteobacteria; order Burkholderiales; family Burkholderiaceae_C; genus Rubrivivax. The sequence continues at coordinate 7,331 of DAORNK010000041.1, forward strand.
AGAAGGCCAAGCTGGAGCGGCTGGCCGACGAACTGCAGGCCCAGCGCCAGGCGCTGCGTGCCGGCAGTGGAGAGCCGCGCGCCGAGCTGCAGGCCCTGATCGCCGGTACCACCTTCGACCGCGCCAGGGCCGGCAGCCTGCTCAACGCCAAGATCGGCGCGGTGCAGGCCCAGGGGCCGGGCGTGATCAGCGCGCTGGCCGACTTCTACGACAGCCTCAAGCCCGAGCAGCAGGCCCAGGTGCGCGACTTCATGGCGCGCCGCCACCACGGCGGCTGAACCGGCCACGCCGGCCGCGCGGGCCACAATGCAGCGCATGCGCCGCCTGCTGCTGATCGATGACGACGAACGGCTGGGGCCGCCCCTGGCGGCCTTCTTCCAGCGCCACGGCCTGCAGATGCTGCAGGCCACGCGGCCCGGCGCCGCGCTGGAGTTGCTGGCCGGCGGTGGCTTCGATGCCGTGATCCTGGACGTGATGCTGCCCGAGATGGACGGTTTCGAAGTCTGCCGCCGGCTCCGCCAGGCGGGCCCCACGGCCAACCTGCCCGTCATCATGCTCACCGCGCGCGGCGAGGTGATGGACCGCGTCGTGGGCCTGGAACTCGGCGCCGACGACTACCTGCCCAAGCCCTTCGAGCCACGCGAACTGCTGGCACGCATTCAGACCGTGCTGCGCCGTACGGCGGCCCCGCCGCCGGTGGTCGGCATGGCCGGCGCCCTGCGCTTCGAGGGTCTGCAGATCGACCTGGATCGCCGCAGCGTGCAGCGCGATGACCAGGTCGTGGAGCTGACCAGCACCGAATTCGAACTGCTGGTGCTGCTGGCCACCACGCCCGGCAAGGTCTACAGCCGTGACGACATCCTGGCCCGGCTGCGCGGCCAGCCCGGTCAGGACATCCACAGCCGGGCCGTCGACATCCTGGTCAGCCGGCTGCGCAGGAAATTGGAACCGCTGGACGTCATCCACACGCTGCGCAACGCAGGCTACCTGTTTGCCGGGGCGCGAACGTGAAGCCCCGCTGGCGCCAGTCCATCCAGGGCCGGCTGGTGCTGCTGTTCGTGCTGCTGGCACTGGGCACCGCGGCGGTCTTCCTGCTGGGCATGCAGCGCCTGCTGCAAGGCGGTTGGCAGAACTACGCCCGTCCGCTGGTGGCCGACTACGTGGACCGTCTGGCCGCACAGATCGGCAGTCCGCCCGATGTGCAGCGCGCCCAGGCGCTGACCCAGGCGCTGCCCATCACCGTGCGCATCGAAGGGCCGCAGGTGCAGTTCGACAGCCATCCCCACCGGCGCACGTTCCGCCACGACCCCGAGCGCGAACTGGGCGCCGCCGGCTGGGGGCTGGTGCGCACCACCGCCGATGGCCACCGCCTGAGCTTCGGCCTGGCCGCGGCCCCCGACGCGTCGCGCCCGCGCCTGTTCGGCTGGCTCACGCTGGGTGTGCTGTTGCTGCTCACTGCAGGCGCCTACATCACCGTGCGGCGCATCCTCAAGCCGCTGGAGCCCATCGGCGCCGGCGTGGCGGCTTTCGGCGCCGGCGACTTTTCCCGGCCCATCCGCGTCGAACGCCCCGACGAACTCGGCGCGCTGGCCGAGCGCATCAACGGCATGGCGGCCAACCTGAGCGGCATGCTGGACGCCAAGCGCACGCTGCTGCTGGCCATCAGCCACGAGCTGCGCAGCCCCTTGACCCGCGCCCGCGTCAAC
>DAORNK010000041.1:9070-9568 GCA_035440985.1 Rubrivivax sp.
GCGCCAGGCGCTGCTGCGCGACCTGGCGGAGATGGGCGATCTGATCAGCAGCCTGCTCGAAAGCGAACGCCTGGCAGCGGGCCACCGCGCGCTGCATGCCGAATCAACGGATCTGCCGGCCCTGGCGCGCGAGACGGTGGACGCCCTCGCACCGCCGATGGCCGTGACGCTGAAGCTGGAGGCGTTGCCGCCGTGCCAGGTGGACCCCACGCGGCTGCGCCTGCTGCTGCGCAACCTGCTCGAAAACACGCGACGCCACGCCGCGGGCGCAGCGCAGCCCCCGGAGCTGTTCCTGCACCAGGAGCCCGACGGCCGCCTGGCACTGGGTGTGCGCGATTACGGGCCCGGTGTCGCCGAGGACCAACTGGCGCCGCTGGCGCAGGCCTTCTACCGGCCGGACAGCGCGCGCACGCGCCAGTCCGGCGGCGTCGGCCTGGGCCTGTACCTGTGCCGGCTCGTGGCCCAGGCGCACGGCGGCGAACTGCGTCTGCGCAATGC
>DAORNK010000041.1:9617-20013 GCA_035440985.1 Rubrivivax sp.
TTCAGCGCACCACGAGCACCGGCAGCTTGCTGTGCAGCAGCACGCGCTGGGTCTCGCTGCCCAGCAGCAGCGCCGCCACGCCGCGCCGGCCATGCGAGGCCATCACGATCAGATCGCAGCGGCGTTTGCGCGCCACTTCCAGGATCGCTTCGGCCGGATACTCCCCTTCAACCGTCAGGCCCTCGAACACCACGCCTGCTGCGGCCGCCGCCCGTTCGATGACCGCCAGGTGGCGCGCCGCAGCGCGTGCGATCAGCGCCGCATGCTGCTCGGGCTGCATGTAGGCCACCGGGCGCAGCCCTTCGAACACCAGCGGCGTGGGCGATGGCGCCACGAACAGCCCGGTGACGCGCGCACCGGTGGCCCGGGCCAGGTCCATGCCCTGCGCCACCGCGCGCGCCGAGAGCTTGGACCCGTCGGTCGGGATCAGGATGTGCTGGATCATGGTGATCTCCTCGGTTCAGCGCGCAGCGGGCAGCACCCAGATCAGCATGCCCAGCAAGAAGCACACGCTGCTCGATACCAGCGTGAAGGGTACGCTCCAGGACAGGAACTCGCGCACCGAGATCTTGCGCCCTTCCTCGCGCTGCCCGATGTTCAGCGCCGCGTACAGCGCCGGCGCGCCGGCCACCGTGAGGTTGCTGCCCAGCGTGCCCGACCACAGCAGCATCCACCACAGTGGCCAGGGCTGCACGCCTTCGGCCTGCAGGTCCTTGATGGTGTGCAGGAAGGTCAGGATGTAGGCGTCGTGCTCGACGATGCCCACGATGGGCACCGTCACCCAGTACATCAGCGTCGCGCCCAACACGTAGCTGTGCGCGAAGACCGGGCGCAGCGCCTGGGCCAGCAGGTCCAGCACATGGGTGCGCTCCAGGCCGCCCACCAGCGCAAACAAGGCCACATAAAAGAAGATCGCGCGCCAGTCCAGTTCGCCCAGGATCTCTTCGAAGTCCGGCGCCTTGACTCGGTCGCCCAGCAGTTCCAGCAGCAGCACCAGCGTGACGGCCCCGGTCATCGCGATGAACCCGAGCTTCACCCCCAGGGCCTGGCGCATCGCCATGCCCAGCACCGTGAGCAGGAACCAGCCCACGACGATGCCGGCGAACAGCTTGTTCGGGATGCGCGTCTCGATACCCAGTGCCTGCAGATCCACCGGCTGGCGTTTGCGGCCGCGAAATCCGTACGCATACATCGCGCCCAGCGTGACCACGAAGGTGATCAGCAGGATGGGAAACGACGACGGCCGGCCCTGCTGCCAGAAGAAGTCCAGGAATTCGGCGCCCGCCACGCTGTGCAGCATCTGCGGCGGCAGGTCGCCCAGCAACATGGCCGAGCCCATGAAGTTGGCCGCAAAGCCGATCATCAAGACCAGCGGCGTCACCGGCAGCTTGAGCGCACGGGCCAGCGGCAACGCCACCGGCGCCATCATCAGGATGACGACCACGTTGTCTACGAACATCGAGATGACACCGGCCAGCATGGCCAGGATCATCACCAGCAGGCCCGGCCGCCCACTCGACAGGCGCAGAGCCTGCACCGACAGCCAGCTCGGCACACCCGTCTTGCCGAAGTACGACGCGATGATCCAGATGCTGACCAGGATGGCCATCACGTTCCAGTCCACCATGCCGAAGGCATCCACATCGCTCATGACGCCGACCCAGATCGTCGCCACCACGCCGATCAGCGCTGCCACCGTGCTGTCCACGGCATTGGAAATCACGATCACGATGGTGAAGGCGAAGATCGCGATCGCGATCCAGGCAAGCGGTTCCATGGACTTCCTCTTGAGAACAGACCAAATGCGTCGGGCCGGCATCAGCCCGGCCCCTGGCCCAGCACGCGGCGAATGGTCTCCGTCGTCAAATCCCGCGATTCCCCCACATAGGCTTCGGCCTGCAGTGCCTGCTCCAGATCGTAAGGCAGCCCGCGGCCCGCGAGCAGCGGGTGCTGGCGGACGGCCGGCAGAAACGGCACCCCTTCGGCATGCACCCGCTGCGTGACCTCGTACAGCAGCTGATGCGCCTGATGGCGGCCGATCAGCTGGGCCAGCTGCATCATGATCGCCTCGGCCGTGATCAGGCCCTGCGTCAGCTGCAGGTTGCGCTGCATCGCCGGCTCATGCACCACCAGGCCCTTTGCGAGCCGGGCCAGGGTCTGGGCCACCGAGGCCCCGATGACGGCCAGCTCCGGCAGCAGGGCGTCAGTCACGTTGGTGCACGACGAGTCGCCTTCATCCATGCGCAGCATCGACTCCATCGCCAGCGGCACCCTGGCCCGCAGCATGCGCGCCAGGCTCACCAGCAGCAGTGCGGTGGAAGGGTTGCGCTTCTGCGCCATCGTCGAGCTGCCCACCTTGCCCATGTGGAAGGCCTCGGACATCTCGCCCACCTCGGTGCGCTGCAGCAAGACCACATCCTGGGCGATCTTCTGCGCCGTGCCGGCCAGCAGGCCGAGTGCGGCCACGTAGTCGCATACACGGTCATAGGATGAACGCATGGGCAGGCCAGCGGGTTGAAGCCCCAGGCCCTCGGCCAGTTTGCGTTCGACCTCGCGCCCGACCGGCCCCAGCGCTGCAAACGTACCGATGGCACCGCCCATGCTGGCGGTGAAGCTGTCCGCCAGGCGCGCCTGCAGACGGGCACGGTCGCGGTCCAGTTCATCCACCCAGCCGGCGAGCTTGAAGCCCAGGGTCATGGGCAGCGCATGCTGGCCGTGGGTACGACCGGCCATCGCCGTGTCCCTGTGCTGCAGCGCCAGCATCGAAAAGGCCTCGATGGCGGCGTCCAGGTGCCCGCCCAGCAGGCGGTGCGATTCGAACATCTGCAGTGATGTAGCGGTATCGAAGATGTTCTGGGTGGTGGCGCCCAGGTGGATGTAGCCGGCCGCGGGCTGGCCGCACAGCCGCTCCAGCTCATGCAGCACCGGCACCAGGCTGTGCTGCGCAAACGCAATGCGCTCGGCCAAGCGCTTCAGATCGAACAGGCTGGCGTCGGCCTTGCTGGAGATGCGCATTGCGGCATCGGCCGGCACCAGGCCCAGTTCGGCCTGCGCGCGCGCCAATGCGGACTCGACATCCAGCCAGGCCTGCAGCGTGGCAAAGTCGCTCCAGATGCCTTTGGCCTCGTGACTGAACCAATGTCCGGTGATGAAGGAATCAAACATGCCGCACGTCATACTGGCCTCCCCCAGACTCGGCCGCCCGTTGCCGCAACGGGGTGCCGTACCTGCCGCCGTGCAGCATACATTCGCCTGGTGTATTGAAGTGAACCCGGTCAGGCCGGTTGCGGCTCCAGTTGCCTCAGCACCCCGCTCGGCGTCAGGCCGCTGAATCCCCGCACCACGATGTCGGCATCGGCCAGCACCTGCGGCCGGCCGATGCCCACGACGCGCATGCCGGCGCGCCGCGCCGCCTCCACCCCCGAAGCCGAGTCCTCGAACACCACGCAACGCTGCGGCGCCAGCCCCAGCGCCTGTGCCGCCTTGAGGAAGACCTCCGGGTCGGGCTTGGCCGCCGAGGTGACGTTGCCGTCGACCACGGCATCGAACAGCTGCGCCAGGCCGGTCCTCTCCAGGATGGTGGGCGTGTTCTTGCTGGCACTGCCGATGGCCGTGCGCAGGCCCAGCACACGCGCCCGGCGCACGAAGGGCTTGACGTTGGCCAGCACTTCCGACGGTGTCATGCGCAGGATGTGTTCCAGGTACCAACCGTTCTTGCGCGCTGCCATGGCCTGCATCTCGGCCGCGCCGGCACTGCGGCCTGCATCGGCCAGGATGATCTCCAGGCTCTTGATGCGCGACACGCCCTTGAGCTTCTCGTTGGTCTGCGGCGTGAGGTCCAGGCCCAGTTCCTGGGCCAGTCGCCGCCAGGCCAGGTAGTGGTACTTGGCGGTGTCCACGAGGACGCCGTCGAGGTCGAAGATGAGACCCGCGATGTCGGCATGCATACGAGTGTGCCCTGGCTGATGATCAGAACGAGACGGGAATGCGGCCGACCGGCCTGTGCTCGCCGGCCAGCGCCAGAGCCGCCACACGCTGGCACTCCTGGCCGTCGAAGCCGAACACGATGCGCCGGATGCGGCCGAACTCGCGTGCCGCATAGGGGCAGCCGAACAGCACGATGGCCGACAGCTTCTCGCGCAGCCCATCGATGATCGAAACCACACGCTGGCTGGCGTCCGAAGAACCGGTGTAGGAGACGGACTGATTGGCCAGCACCATCACCACGCTCGAATGGTTCAGCGTGCGGGCCAGCAGATGCTCGATCTGGGGCTTGGCCGGGAACTCGGGCAGCGTCGCGAACTCGGCATTGCCGAAGCGGCTCTTCAGCACCTGGGTGGCGACTTCCAGGTCGCACTTGTCGGCCTTCACCTCGCCGCTGAGCGGGTCCTTGTAGAGCACGCCCTCCTGGATCACGAACAGGTGACGGGCCGCGGTGTCCAGCGCCACCGAGTCCGCGTCACCGAGACGGGCGGCCACGGCCTGCCTGGCCATCAGGCGGACGATGCTGCGATCCCCGTCGTCCAGCGTCGCCTTGGCCGCCGGCTTGAGCGTCTTGTTCTGCGCTTCGATCACATGCTGGGCGGCCCGCGTGATCTGCTCGTCGGTCACCATCCCGTCGCGGTAGGCGTCCATCATGTAGCCGTAGGCCTCGCGCGCGCCCATGCGGTAGCTGGTCATCACCATGTCGTTGCCGGCCGCCATGGCCAGCTTGTGGCAGTCGGGCAGCGCAAAGTGGTTGGTCATCCCGACCATCGCGAACGAGTCGGTCATGATCAGCCCCTGGTAGCCGGTGCGGCGCAGCAGCTGGACCATCTTGGGCGAGATGCTGGCCGGGTAGACCGGGTCGATCTGGGGCACCATGATGTGGCCCATCATCACCCCGGAGAGCTCGGCATGCCGGGCCGCGAAGGTGTAGGGGACCATCTCGTGTTCGAGGATCTTGGCCTCGTCGCCGCTGAGGGTCACCATGCCGATGTGGTTGTCGACCGCGGACTCACCGAAGCCCGGGAAGTGCTTGGCCGTGACCACCATGCCGTTGTCCTGGTAGCCGCGGATCGCGGCTGCAGCCATGCGCGCCACGAACTCCTTGTGCGCCCCGAACGAGCGTGATCCGACGCAGCAGGCCTTGGGGTTCTCGGCGATGTCGACGATGGGCCCGAAGACCAGGTTGTAGCCGGCCTTCTTGGCCTCGATGGCGGTGATGCGGCCGTACTCGTAGGCCAGTTCCTCCGAACCCGTGGACCCGATGGCCATCTGGTAGGGCATCGAGACCTCGCCTTTCGGGAAGCCGTACTCCATGTCCTCGCAGACCAGGATGGGATAGTCGGCGACGGCCAGGATGCGGTCCAGGATGACCCGTTCGCTGGCCACGTAGTAACCGTCCTTGACGTACTTGTGCGAGATGTGGATGCCGCCCAGCGCTCGCTGGCGTACCAGTTCAACGACGAAGTCGAAGTCGTCCCGGTCGATCGGGTTGCGCATGAGCAACATCTGGCCGATCTTCTGTTCGGTGCTGAGGCGTTGGATGTCGAGTGATGTCACGTGTCTGGACTCCGTAGCTGCCGCGTAAGGTATTGGTGCGTTCCGACAAAAATACACTACATTGCATTGAATTGCACCACACATATGCATACACTGTAGCATCTGCCCCGACACAGGGCCAATCACCGGAGACGCACTTGCACAATCACCTGCACGCCACCACCATGCGCCTTGCATCGCGTTCCAAGCTGTTCGTCGCCTTGGCACTGGCGGCCCTGGCGATGGCCACGCTGCCAGCCCAGGGACAGTCCAACGTGACGATCTACGGCATCGTCGACCAGGGCATCTCCAAGGCCAACGACGGCACCACGCCCGGCAGCATGCTCAATGGCCGAGGCACCGTGGACCGCACGGTGATCAAGGCGGGCAATACCTCGCGCCTGGGATTCCGCTTGCGCGAAGACCTGGGCAGTGGCCTGTACTCGCGCATGCAGATCGAACACCGCTTCGCGATGGATACCGGAACGCCCAGCAATGCCAATGTCTTCTGGCTGGGGCGCTCGGTGGTGGCCGTGGGCAGCACCAGCCTGGGCGAAATCTACGCCGGGCGCGAGTACTCGGCCGCCTACTGGGTGCCTCTGGCGGTGGATCCCACGTTGTGGAGCTACGTCAGCCAGACCGGCGCGGCCTACACCTACGCCAACTACACGCCAGTCGCCAGCACCATCGAAGCCACCAACATCCGCTGGGCCAACAGCGTGGGCTACAAGTCGCCCAAGCTGGGCCCGGTGACCTTCGAAGTGGCGGGCAGCCTGGGCGAAGGCCTGCGTCATGCCAGCACCTCGGCCAACGTGCAGTTCACGCAGGGTCCGCTGTGGCTGGGGCTGGCCTATGACGGGCTGGACAGCAAGACCAACCTAAAGATCATCGGCGGCAGCTTCGACTTCGGCTTCGTGCGGCCCTCGGCCAGCTACTCGCAGGCCAAGGGCGGTGTCAACGGCGACGCCAAGTCCTACACCCTGTCGGCGCTGGTGCCCACGGGCTTCGGCCGCGTGCTGGCCTCCTTCGGCAGCCACAGCTCCAAGGTCAGCAAGCTGGACTCGAAGATGGTCGGCGCCGGCGCCCAGTACGACCTGAGCAAGCGCACCCTGCTGTATGTCAACGTGGGCTCGGCCAAGCAGGACACGAAGACCCGCACCACGGCCTTCGACCTGGGCGTCAAGCACACCTTCTGACGGCGCCGGGCCGCCGTCCATCCCACAACCGGAGCGACACATGCAACGCAAACTGTTCAACCGCCTGGCCCTGGCTGGCCTGGGCGCCCTGCTGTGCGGCCTGGTACAGGCCCAATCGGGCACACCCATCTCGCTGGTGGTGGGCTACTCCGCCGGCGGCAGCGCCGACTTCGTGGCCCGCGTCGTGGGCGCCGAACTCACCAAGCGGCTGGGACGCCAGGTGATCATCGAAAACGTCGTCGGCGCCAGCGGCATGCTGGCGCTGCAGAAGGTGCGCAACGCACCGGCCGACGGCAACCTCATCTACATGGGCGGCACCGACACGGTGGTGGTGCCGATGGTCAACCCCAAGGTCAAACACGACTGGGACAAGGACTTCGAGCCGCTGGGCCGCACGACCACGGTGCCGATGATCCTGGCGGTGCCGGCGGCTTCCAAGTTCAACACCCTGGCGGACCTGATCGGCAGCCTGCGCCAGAGCGGCAGCACCAGCTTCAGCTACGCCACTCCGGGTATCGGCACGATGCAGCACTTCTACGGCTCGCTGATCAACGCCAAGGCCAAGGTCTCGATGCTGCACATCCCCTATCGCGGCGGCGCGCAGATCGCCAACGACCTGGTCGGCGGCCAGGTGGAAAGCGCCGTGCTGGTGCTCTCCACCGCAATGCCCTTCCTGAAGGACGGCAAGATCAAGGCGCTCTCGGTATCCGACACGGCGCGCGTGCCGCAGTTGCCCAATGTCAAGCGGCTGGGCGAGGAGGAAGGCTTTGCCGGGCTTGCGCTGCCCCTGTGGCAGGGCTTCTTCGTCAAGTCGGGCACGCCGGCGGCGACGGTGGCCGCTTATGAAAAGGCCCTGATGGAATCGCTGGCCCAGCCTGAGGTGCGCACCAAACTGAGCGAAGCGGGCCTCACGCCGGCGCCGCTCAAGGGCCAGGAACTGCGCGCCTTCATCAAGCCGCAGGCCGAGCTGTACCGCGAAATCGTCAGCGTGGCCAAGATCAGCCTGGAGTGACCCGAGACGGCGCCCCATCCCGGCGGCCGATGAACACGCCCACCCAACAGAACGCTCAGGGCCTTTGATGGTCTCGCCCGGGGCCTGTTGCCGCAAGATCCCCTGCAAGAACAACAACACGCGCGCAACAGGCCCCACCCGGCTGGCGATGGTCCAAGGCCCTCCACCGGCGCAACCCAGAACCCGGAGGTCCCCATGTCCGACAGCGCCGCACCCCCCCCCGGCGACGTTCCCCCGCTGCGCATCAAGAGCGAACGCGATTTCTGGTCGGGCCTGCTGTTCCTGGGCACCGGCGTAGGCTTTGCGCTCGGTGCCACGCAGTACAGCATGGGGTCCGGTGCCAGGCCCGGGCCGGGCTACTTTCCGTTGCTGCTGGGATGCCTGCTGGCGATCCTGGGCACCATCGTGCTGTTCCAGTCGCTGACGGTTGCCGCGCGCGACGGCGACCGCATCGGGCCGGTGGCCTGGCGGCCGTTGCTGGTGGTCAACGCCTCCATCGCCCTGTTCGCGCTGGCCTTGCCCAGCCTGGGCCTGGTGCTCACCGTGCCTATCCTCACCATCGTGGTCAGCCTGGCGGGTGACGAATTCGGCTGGCGCGGCGTGCTGGTGAATGCCGCCGTGCTCACGCTCAGCGCCTGGGCCATCTTCATTGCCGGCCTGAAGCTCGTGATCCCGCTGTGGCCCAGCTTCCTGACAGCGCACGGCATCTGAGGATCCGAACATGGACCTGCTGCACAACCTGGGGCTCGGCCTGAGCGTGGCCTTCACGCTGAGCAACCTGCTGTATGCCTTCCTGGGCGCCCTGCTCGGCACGCTGATCGGCGTCTTGCCGGGCCTGGGGCCGGTGGCCACCATCGCCATGCTGTTGCCCAGCATCTACACGCTGGACGCCGCGCCGGCCCTGATCATGCTGGCCGGCATCTACTACGGTGCCCAGTACGGCGGCAGCACGACCGCGGTGCTGATCAACGTACCCGGCGAGTCCAGTTCGGTGGTCACCGCCATTGACGGCTACCAGATGGCCCGCAAGGGCCGGGCCGGCACGGCTCTGGCAGTGGCAGGCCTGGGCTCGTTCTTCGCCGGCTGCGTGGGTACCGTCCTGATCGCCGCGTTTGCGCCGCCGATGGCCGCGCTGGCCTTCAAGTTCGGCCCAGCGGAGTACTTTTCGCTGATGGTGCTGGGCCTCATCGGTTCGGTGGTGCTGGCCTCGGGCTCGCTGGTCAAGGCCGTGGCGATGATCATCCTGGGCCTGCTGCTGGCGCAGGTCAACACCGACATCATCTCGGGCGTGGCGCGCTACAGCCTGGACATCCCCGAACTGACCGACGGCTTCAGCTTCGTCGTCATCTCGATGGGCGTGTTCGGCTTCGGCGAGATAGTCGTCAACCTGGGCAAACCGGCCGAGCACCGTGAAGTCTTCACCAAGGACGTGAAGGGCCTGTGGCCGACGCGGCAGGACTTCAAGGACGCCTTTCCGGCCGTGCTGCGCGGCACGGCGATGGGTTCGCTGCTGGGCGTGCTGCCCGGTGGCGGCGCCGCGCTGGCCTCGTTCGCGTCTTACACCATCGAGAAGAAGACACGCGGCCGGCCCGACGAGGTGCCGTTCGGCCAGGGCAACATCCGCGGCATCGCCGGCCCCGAGGCGGCCAACAATGCCGGCGCGCAGACCTCGTTCATCCCCATGTTGACGCTGGGCATACCACCCAACGGCGTGATGGCGCTGATGGTGGGCGCGATGCTGATCAAGGGCATACAGCCCGGGCCGCAGGTGATGACCAGCAACCCCGATCTGTTCTGGGGCCTGATCGTCTCGATGTGGGTCGGCAACCTGATGCTGATCGTGCTGAACCTGCCGCTCATCGGCATCTGGGTCAAGCTGCTGACGGTACCCTACCGCTACCTGTTCCCGGCCATCACGCTGTTCTGCTGCATCGGGGTCTACACCATCAGCAACAACACCTTCGATGTCTTCCTCACCGCCGCCTTCACGCTGGCCGGTTATCTGTTCTACAAGCTCGGCTGTGAAGCCGTGCCCATGCTGCTGGGCTTCATCCTGGGGCCGATGATGGAAGAGAACCTGCGCCGTTCGCTGCTGCTGTCGCAGGGAGACTGGAGCACCTTCGTGACCCGGCCGCTGTCCGCAGGACTGTTGGTCGCGGCCGGGCTGATGCTGCTGGTCGTCGCCTTGCCGGCCATCAAGGGCAAGCGCGAGCAGGCGTTCAAGGACGCCGACTGAGAGTGTGAGAGGCAATCCCATGCACCCGCGGGTGCATGGGATTGCCTCTCACACTATGAGCGCTGAGCTCGTCAGCCCGTGGCGGCCGCCTTGGCCTTGCGCCGACCATCGGCGCGCACGCCGCCTTCGATCGCAGGCTGGCAGGAAGCGCCGGCAACCCGCGTCATCGGGATCAGCTGCACGCCGTAAGGCGCCAGAGGCTCGTCCCAGCGCCGCTTGACCGCCTGGTGCCGCGCCAGGATCTGGTCGGCGTCCTTGTTGGCGATGTAGGTGATGCCGGTGCGCGGGTCGAACTCGAGGCTTTCCGGGCCGTTGATGTAGTGCGAGTGGCCGTCTTCGGTGGCGATGCGGCCGTCAAGGCTCTGGCCGAGCTGGGCAATGACGAAACCATCGCGCGCCATTGCCGCCACCAGCGGTTGATACAAAGCC
>DAORNK010000042.1:0-8800 GCA_035440985.1 Rubrivivax sp.
GAGTTCGCCCTCGCCCTGGGCATGGCCTGGTTGTGCGAGGCACCTCCACCCGCCGCTGGCCCCGCGGCGCCCTGCGGCCGCTGCGGCAGTTGCCGGCTCGCGCAGTCGCACGGGCACCCCGACCTGCTGGTCCTGATGCCGGAGCAATTGCGGCGTGAGAAGGCCTGGCCGCTGGTCGACGACAAGCCTGATGGGGAAGACAGCAAGCGCAAGCCCAGCCGACAGATCCGCATCGACGAGACCCGCAGCCTGGTGGACTGGGTGTACAAGACCTCCGCCCGCGGGCGCGGCAAGGTGGCGCTGCTGCATCCGGCCGAGGCGCTGAACGCGCATGCCGCCAATGCCCTGCTGAAGACCCTGGAAGAGCCTCCGGCCGGCACCCGGCTGCTGCTGACGGCGTCCGATCCCAGCCTGCTGCTACCTACGGTGCGCAGCCGCTGCCAGAGCCTGGCCTTGCCGGCGCCAGCCGATGCGCTGGCCTGCACCTGGCTGGCCGATCAGGGGGTGGCAACGCCGCAGGTATTGCTGGCGGCCTGCAGCGGGCGTCCACTGGACGCACTGGCGCTGTCGCAGGCCGGCATTTCGGCCGAGGTCTGGAACGGCCTGCCCCAAGCGGTGGTGCGCGGCCAGGCGGCGGCCTTTGCTGGCTGGCCAACGCCGCGCGTGCTGGACGCGCTGCACAAGCTCTGCCACGACGCGATGGCGCGTACAGCGGGCGCACCGACACGTTTCTTTGCAGCCGGACGCGTTCCGGGTTCGGCCAGCATGGAGCGGCTCGTGGCCTGGCAGCAGGAACTGGCCCGCCTCGCCCGTCACGACGAACACCCCTGGAACGAAGGGCTGCTGCTTGATGCAATCGTCACGGCCGGCGCCATGGCCTTGGCCACGAAGCCCGGTCGGGCTGGCGAGCGCTTGGATACACTGGCTTCATGAATGACCGCGCCCCCACCCGCTCCGGCGGCCTCGGCCCGCTCGTGCAGCCGGGTGCGGCGGCTTCGGCTTCCGGCGCAAGACCCAGCGTCATCCAGCTGGTGTTCCGCGAGAAGGGCGCGCTGTACGCCGCCTACATGCCGCTGCTCACCGATGGTGGCCTCTTCGTACCCACCACCCGCGAATACCGCCTGGGCGAGGACATCTACCTGCTGTTGTCGCTGCCCGAGGATGCGCAGCGCTTTCCGGTGGCCGGCAAGGTGGCCTGGATCACACCGGCCAATGCCTCGGGTGGCCGCACCCAGGGCGTGGGTGTGCGTTTTCCGAACGACGAGAAGTCGCGCAACCTCAAACTGCGCATCGAAGAACTGCTGGGCACGTCCATCGCTTCCGCGAAGCCGACGCAGACCCTCTGAGCCGCTGGCGCAAGGCCACGGGGGCTCGCCTGACACGGTCCTGGCATGTACGTCGATTCGCATTGCCATCTGAACTTCCCTGAGTTGCAAGGCCGCCTGCCGGAGATCCAGCAGGAGATGGCCGCCGCTGGCGTCGACCGGGCCCTGTCCATCTGCACCACGCTGGAGGAGTTCGAGGCCGTGCACGCGCACACAACCGCCTACGACAACCTCTGGTGCACGGTGGGCGTGCATCCCGACAATGAAGGTGTGCTCGAGCCCACGGCCGAAGTGCTGCAGGAACTCGCCCGGCGCCCGCGCGTGGTGGGCCTGGGTGAGACCGGTCTGGACTACTACCGGCTGAACGGCCGCAGCGTGGCCGACATGGCCTGGCAGCGGGAGCGATTCGCCGCCCACATCCGCGCCGCACGCGCCTGCGGGCTGCCCCTGGTGGTGCACACGCGCAGCGCCAGCGCCGACACCCTGGCGGTGCTGCGCGACGAAGGGCAGGGCGCGGTGCGCGGCGTCTTCCACTGCTTCACCGAGACGCAGGCGGTGGCCGACGCGGCGCTGGCCATGGGCTTTTTCATCTCGTTTTCCGGCATCCTGACCTTTCGCAATGCCCGGGACCTGCGCGACGTGGCCCGGGCCGTTCCCCTGGACCGCTGCCTCATCGAAACCGACAGCCCCTACCTGGCGCCGATGCCGCACCGCGGCAAGACCAATCAGCCCGCCTGGGTGGCCCATGTCGCAGCCAGCCTGGCGGCCATCAAGGGTCTGGATGTGGCCGAAGTTGCCCGGGCGACCTCGGCAAACTTCGACCATCTCTTCTTCAACCCTTCGCACGCCCGCAACTGACGCGGACATGATATGAAGCATTACTTTAGAATTGTTCTTTATCTTATTGTTCTCTTTGGACTTAGTAGCGCGATCGCCGGATCGTACGAAGACTTCTTCCGCGCCCTGCGGATTGACAATGCCGGCGCCGTGAGCGAACTGCTGGCGCGTGGGTTCGATCCCAACTCACCCGACGAAAAGGGCCAGACCGGCCTGCACCTGGCCATTCGCGACAACTCGGCCAAGGTGGCGTCGGTGTTGTTGGCGCATCCTGCCGTGCGGGTGGATGCCCCTAACGCCAGCGACGAGACGCCGCTGATGCTGGCCGCATTGAAGGGCAACCTGGACGCCGCCCAACGCCTGCTGGACCGCGGCGCTGCCGTCAACCGGCCCGGCTGGGCACCGCTGCACTATGCCGCCACCGGCCCCGAACCGAAACTGGTGAGCCTGATGCTGGAGCGGGGCGCGCAGGTCGACGCACCCTCCCCGAATGGCAGCACGGCGCTGATGATGGCGGCCCGCTACGGCCCAGACGATTCGGCTCTGATGCTGCTGGCGCGTGGCGCCAGCACCGTGGTGCGCAACCAGAGAGACATGAATGCGGCCGACTTTGCGCGCTCGGTGGGGCGCGATGCTTTGGCAGCCAAACTGGTGCCGCAACCACGGTGACGGCCGTCGTCCGCCCCGCACAGCGTGTCAGAAATCATCCGACTCGGGCTTTGGTGGGCGGCTGACTGCACCAAACCCAGGCGTGAACGTAGAGTTGCCGATATGGCTGTGGTCCCAGCTTCTGCGGAGATCCGACATGTCCCCAACCGCCATGCGAGCCAATCCCTTCATGCTGCTCCTGCACCCCGAGGTGGTCGTGGCGGCGATGGAGAAGTCCGAGCGCCTCAGCCAGCTCAATCGACACCTGTGCCGGCCTCTGGACCGTGTGCTGCCAGGCACGGCAGTTGGCGATGAGGTGCAGGGCGACGAGGACGAATCGCAGGACCTGGTCTTCACCAGCCGCTGAAGCGACAGCCAGCCCCGGTGCAGCCCTTCGCTGCACCTTCAGCGTTTGCGCTGAGCCTTGCGCCTGGAAGCGAGGCCCGTCACCACCAGCAGCAGGACCGACCCGCCGATGACCCATTCGCGGTTTTCGCGCAGCCAGGTCATCGCCGCGCGCATCTGGCTGATGCGGCCATCGTCGTCGCTCCGGCCCTCCGCGGCGGCCATCTTCAGCCCTGGGGACCCGAGGGTGGGTGTCGGAAGGGCTTGAAGGTTCTGGGTTGCGCCGGCACGCCAGTCCGGGTCGCGCTGGCCTGCCGGCAGCGCATGGGGAGGTGATGCGACGGGGACGGGCCCGCCACCGAAGAGGCTGGTCTGCTCAACGGAAGCCGGCGGCGTTGCTGCCAGGCGGGCCAAGGCTTCTGCTCTCGTTGCCGGCGCATCGGCCCTTGGTGCAGCGCGTTCCGTCGCCGGAACCCCAAGTCCTGCTTGTTTGCCCTGCAGCTCGATCAGCATGTCGACAGTGCGCGAGCCGCTGTGAAGTTCGGGCGTGGTCACACGCTCCAACGAGCTCGTGGCCGCCGCTTCTCGCACCACACCAGGTTGACCATCGGTCGTCGCCCCATCCGAAGGCTCGGCGGCGACGTGGCCGAACGCCAGGACCAGAAGGCAGACTGCGTAAACGGGACTTCCCTTGAATGGGAGCATGCGGTTGGTGGTTTCGTTGCGAGGGGCCGGCTGGCGTCCCAGTGGCCTGACTAGCAAGACTCTGGCCGCCTGGAGGACTGGCAATGAAATCAATGAGATACGGACGGGTCGACTGCTGGCTGGCGGCGGTGTGTAACTTGAATCGACGGTCGGTTCGACTTCAGAGTATTAGGTACAATGTATATTATGTTAACTCGTGTCAAGAGGGGTGTGAGAAAATGCCGGCCATCGGAATCCCCCTTCTTCCAGGACGGAACGCATGAAGGTCGGCATCGACTTCGGCACGACACGCATCGTCGTGGCGGCGGTGGACCGCGGCAACTACCCGGTCGTGACTTTCGAGTCCGCTGACGGCCAGGCACAGGACTGGTTTCCACCGATGGTTGCGGTACGCGGTGACGAGCGGCGTTACGGCTTCGAAGCCTGCAGGCTGCAGGACGAAGACGGTTGGACGGTTGTACGCTCGGTCAAGCACCTGCTGTCCTCGTCGGGGCTGGCCACGCGGATCGAGCTGGGCAAGCAAGTCGTGCCCATGATGCAGTTGCTGCGTGAGCTCGCCACCGCGTTGCACACCGCATTGCGGGAAAGCTCGTCGCTGCGGCTGAAGCCCGGCGAGCCCCTGGAGACCATGCTCGGTGTGCCCGCCAACGCCCACAGCAACCAGCGCTTCCTCACCGCCGAGGCCTTTCGGGCTGCGGGCTTCCAGGTCAAGGGTCTGCTCAACGAGCCTTCGGCCGCCAGCATTGAACTCGGGCACCGCGGGCGTGTCGCAGGCGGTGAAGAGCCACGCCAGACGATGCTGGTCTACGATTTCGGCGGCGGGACCTTCGACGCGTCGCTTGTCGAACTGGACGAGCAGCTGCACCGGGTGCGGTCGTCCGACGGGGTTTCGACGCTCGGTGGCGACGACTTCGACGAAGTGCTGGCTGAACTGGCGCTTGATGCAGCCGGCATCCCGCTTGCCGAACGTGATCGGCTCTCGCAGGCCAGCCTGTTCACGCTGCACGAGGCGTGTCGCCTGCACAAGGAGGCCCTGCATCCGAATTCGCGTCGCATCCTGATCGACCTGGACAGCGTGGTCGCCGGTTGGCCGACGGTGACCATCCCCGTGCCAGCCTACTACGAGGCCTGCGAGCCATTGGTCGCAAGGACGCTGGACTCGATCGACACCCTGCTCGCCCAGGACAGTGCGGTGCACGGCGAGAGCGCCATCGACGCGGTGTTCATGATCGGCGGCGCGAGTGAGCTGCCGCTGGTGGCCCGGCGCCTGCGCGAACGCTATGGGCGAAAGCTCAAGCGATCAGCCCATCCCCGGTCGGGAACCGCCATCGGCCTGGCGATCCAGTCCGACGCCGAAGCCGGTTATCTCGTGCGCGACCGCTTCACGCGCCATTTTGGCGTCTGGCGCGAAGGCGACGGCGGTGCCACCGCCATCTTCGACCCTCTGTATGCCAAGGGTACGCTGCTGCCTGCTGCGGGCGACCCACCGCTTCTGGTGACCCGCCGCTACCATCCGACGCACAACGTCGGCCATTTTCGATTCCTCGAATGCAGCCATCAGTCGGCCGACGGCCGCCCTGCCGGCGATATCACGCACTGGGACGAGATCCGGTTCCCCTTCGTCGCACCGCTCGCTGCCCTGGAGAGCCTGGCGCAGGTCGAGGTCGTGCGTGACCACGAAGCGCCCTTGCAGGAAATCGAGGAGAGCTACGCCGTCGATGCGGGCGGGCGCGTGCTGGTGCGACTGGTGAACCGCACCGTCGGTTACCAGCGCGAGTACCGGCTCGGCCAATGGGGCGAAGGTGGTGAAGCGCTCCGGCCTGGTCTGCGACGCAAGCGCACCGCCAAGGCGTCGCGCTGATCGCCGCAGGCATTGGAATTGCTATCGTGTTGCATCGCAGCACGAAAAGACCCATTGCCTGACCAGCAGCAAAGTTGATTGGCGCCATCCTGGCAAGCTCGACGGCGACGCCTGCTCCGCTGTGCGGCGGTGAGCCAGGGCTGACCGAACGCCGTCACCCGTCTGATCGCTTGCGGCCAGGCCCTGCCCCGGCAACCCCCGGATATCGAGAACCCGATGAACGCTCCTTCTGAACCCCTGGCTCCCGCCCACGCGTGGATCGAGAACCACCCCTTCGACGAACTCCGAGTCGGCGCCTCGGCAACGCTCAAACGCACGCTCACCGAGGACGACATCCTGCTGTTTGCCAAGGTGTCGGGTGACGTCAACCCGGCCCATGTCGATGCGGCGTACGCCAAGACGACCCGCTTCGGCGAGGTCATCGCCCACGGCATGCTCGGCGGCTCTCTGATATCCACCGTGCTGGGGACCGATTTTCCCGGTCCGGGCACGATCTACGTCAGCCAGTCGCTGCGCTTCCTGCGCCCGGTCCATCCCGGCGACCGGTTGACGGTGACCGTCACGGTGACCTCGCTGGACACCACCAGGCGCCGTGCCGTGCTCGACACCCGATGCGTCGATCAGGACGATGCTGCCGTCATCGAGGGGCAGGCCGAAGTCGTGCCCCCGCGCGAGAAGCTGCGCATCCGCCGCACCGAACTGCCCGACGTGCTGTTGGCCGACAGGAACATGCGCTACCAGCAGTTGCTGGCCGGTGCCCGGCATTTCGAAGCGATCCGCATGGCCGTGGTGCATCCCTGCAGCCGCGAGGCGCTGGCCGGCGCCATGGATGCTGCGCGGCTGGGGCTGATCCACCCGGTCCTGGTCGGGCCGGCTGCGGAGGTCCAGCAGGTCGCCCAGGAAAGCGGCATCGAACTAGGCTCGACCCCGCTGTTCGATATGCCGCGCAGTCAGGCGGCCGCCCAGAAAGCCGTGGCGATGGCCCGATCGGGGGAAGTCGAGGCGCTGATGACGGGCAGCCTGCACATCGATCAGCTGCTGGCAGCGGTCGTGGCACCAGGCACGGGCCTGCGCACCGGGCGGCGCATGAGTCACGTCTTCGTGCTGGACGTGCCCCGCTACGCCAAGCCGCTGCTGGTGACCGATGCCGCCATCAATGTCGACCCCGACCTCGAGGCCAAGGCCGACATCGTGCGCAACGCCATCGATCTGGCCCACGCGCTCGGCATCTCGCGGCCCAAGGTGGCCCTGCTGTCTGCCATCGAGACGGTGACGTCCAAGCTGCGCTCGTCGATGGACGCGGCAGCCCTGTGCAAGATGGCCGACCGCGGCCAGATCACCGGCGGCTTGCTCGACGGGCCGCTGTCCTTCGACAACGCGGTGTCGGCCATTGCCGCGGGGCTCAACGGCATTCGCTCCGAAGTCGCCGGCGACGCCGATGTGCTGGTGGTGCCCAACCTCGAAGCCGGCAGCCTGCTGGCCAAGCAGCTGGAATACCTGGCCGATGCACAGGCCGCCGGCGTCATGCTGGGTGCCAAGGTGCCCATCGTGATGACCAGCCCGACCGATTCCGCCCATTCGCGCATCGCCTCGTGCGCGGTAGCCCTGCTGGCCTTGCGCCATACCGGCGCGGCGTGAACGCGCAACGGTGTCCGGCAGAATCGGCAGGCTTCAGAAAGAGCGCGTGACACAAGCACCCAAGCTGATCCATCTGCACGGCCAACCGATCGCCGGCGGTGCGCTGCCGCTGATCTGCACGCCGCTGATCGCGCGCACCACCGACGCGCTGCTGGCCGAGTTGGCTGCCGTGCTACCCAAGATGCCGGACCTGATCGAGTGGCGCGTCGACTTTTTCGACGGCATCGCCGACACGGCGATGGTGGTGGAGACGGCGCGCGCCCTGAAGGCCAGCGCCGGCGCGATTCCGATCCTCTTCACTCGCCGTTCGAACCGGGAAGGCGGGCAGAGGATCGCACTGGACGAAGCCGGTGTGGTGCGGCTCTACGAAGCCGTGTGCGAGCAGGGCAGCATCGACCTGATCGACTACGAAATGTGCAACGACGCGCATGACTTCGCCCGGCTGCGGTCCGCATCGCGCGCCCAAGGCATCGTGCTCGTTGCGTCCTATCACAATTTTCAGGCGACGCCGGACGCGGCCGCGCTCGTGAACAAGTTTGCCCAGGCCGAGCAACTGGGCGCCGATGTCGCCAAGCTGGCCGTCATGCCGCAAGGCCCTCAGGACGTGCTGACCTTGCTGGCGGCCACCCACACGGCCAGCCAGACGTTGCAACTGCCCCTGATCAGCATGTCGATGGGCGCCTATGGATCGCTGTCGCGCATGATGGGCTGGGTATATGGTTCCACCGTCACCTTCGCGGTCGGTCAGAGCAGTTCGGCCCCGGGCCAACTGCCCATCGACGAGTTGCGGTCCGCGCTGGACGCCGTGCGGCGCGCCCTGTCGGGCGCACCTGAAGGAGGCTCGGCGAGCCTTGATCTGCAGGCGTCCACGTGAACATCCCCTCCCCGGACATCGTCTGCCTGGCCAGCTGGAACGTTGACCTCGTCTCGCGCGTGCCGCGCCCTGTGGCTCGCGGCGAGACACTGATGGCCAGCAGCTTCGACATCAGCCCGGGTGGCAAGGGCAGCAACGCGGCGGTGGCCGCAGCGCGCCAGGGAGCGCGGGTGGCGGTGCTGGCGCGCATCGGCGACGACGACTTCGGGCGCATGGCCCAGCATCTGTGGGCGGCCGAGGGCATCCACACCGATCAGGTCGAAGTGGCCCGCGGCGAACGCAGCGGGGTGGCGCAGATCCAGGTCTTCGATGACGGCGACAACAGCATTGCCGTCTATCGCGGCGCCGGAGCCGGGCTGGACGTACGCCATGTGCGCAACGCCGTGCCGCTGTTGCAGGCTTGCCGCGTGGTGATGGCCCCCAACGAGGTGCCTGCCAACTGCACCGAGGAAGCCTTCGGCATCGCAAGATCGGCTGGCGTGCAGACGGTGCTGAACCCCGCGCCCGCACAGGCCCTGAGCGATAGCCTGCTCAAGCCAGAGTGGGAGCAAGTGATCAGCATATAGG
>DAORNK010000042.1:8810-19950 GCA_035440985.1 Rubrivivax sp.
AGTCCGAACTCCTGGCCATGGCCGGCGGCCGCTGCCGCACGGTCGACGAGGCGGCAACCGCCCTGCTGTCGCGTGGCGTGGGCGCCGTGGTGGTGACGCTGGGCGCGGCCGGCTGCCGCCTGTTCCGGCCCGGGATGCAGCAACCGTTGTCGATTCCTGGCTGGCGCGTCAAGGTGGCGGACACGATTGGCGCAGGCGACACCCTGACCGGTGCGCTGTCTGCTGCGCTGGCGCGCGGCGAGGACCTGGCCAGCGCGGTGGCCTGGGCCAATGCCGCGGCGGCGCTCTCGGTCCAGGGCCGCGGTGCCATCAACGGCATGCCCGATCTGGCCGCCACCAGGCTTCTGCGCGAACACGGTGCCGTGGCGGCGGATGGGCACGGAACCCAGGCATAGACTCGATGCGCGCCGGGGCCATGCCGGCGGAGAACCCCATGTACGAGACCAATGAATCCCTGCCCGAAGCCTTGGCGCGCAATGTGCGCGACGCCCTGATGGAAGACATCGGCCGTGGCGACTGGACGGCCCGGCTGGTGCCGGCCGGCCAGACGGTGCGCGCGCAGGTGGTCGCCAAGCAGGAGGCGGTGCTCTGCGGGCAGGCCTGGTTCGACGCCTGCATGCAGGCGCTGGACCCCGGCGCGCGCATCGATTGGGAGCTGACCGACGGCCAGCGCCTGCAGGCGGGCCAGGTGGTCTGCCGCATCCGCGCGGATGGGCGCGCGCTGCTCAGCGCCGAGCGGCCGGCACTCAACTTCCTGCAGATGCTGTCCGCCGTGGCGACGACCACGCAGACCTATGTGCGAGCCATCGAAGGCCTGTCGCCCAACCCGCGCGGTTGCGTGGTGCTGGATACCCGCAAGACCCTGCCCGGCTTGCGCCAGGCGCAGAAGTACGCGGTGCGCGTCGGCGGCGGGCACAACCAGCGCCTGGCCTTGTGGGATGGCATCCTGATCAAGGAGAACCACATTGCCGCGGCCGGTGGCATCGCCCAGGCCCTGCAGGCCGCACGCGCGCTGCAGGCCGGAGTCACGCTGCAGATCGAGGTCGAAGACATGGAAGAACTGCAACAAGCGCTGGCGGCCGGTGCCGACAACGTGATGCTCGATGACTTCACGCTGGACGACATGCGTCGTGCGTGCGCAGTCAACGCCGGCCGCGCCGTGCTGGAGGTCTCCGGCGGTGTCGACCTGGACAGCATCCGCCGCATCGCAGCCACCGGTGTGGACCGCATCTCGGTGGGCAAGCTCACCAAGGACATCAGTGCCGTGGATCTGTCGTTGCGCGTCTTGCGTTCGGCGTAGACCGACAGTCCTAGGCGGAACCGGCCCTGTCGGTTGCCGGTGCTGACATCTGACCCGCCGTGGCACTGGAATCGGCGGGCGCACGGGCCGCCTCGGCACCGCCGGTCGAAGCGCTTCTCTCAGATGATAGAATCCTGTATATCAATTGGGAGATCCTTGCATGTATGCAGCCGTGGTTGAGCCGGGCAAGATCGCCCTGGTCCTGGGTCTTCGCCGAAGAGTGACGTCGGTCGAGCAGCTCGAGCGGCAGGTGGAAGCCGGATTGCCCAAGGCATCGCTCGGCGCCGTAGCGCGCTATGTGTACGGCAACTCCTCCGATGCGGCAGCCTTGATGCAACGGGTCATCCCTGCGGCCACGTTCCACCGCCGGGGCGAAGAACTGAAGCCGCATGAGGGCGAGCGCGTCGAACGCCTGGCGCGGGTGATCGCCACCGCAGAGTACGTGTGGAACAGCGCCGACGACGCACGCACGTTCCTGTCCAGCGCCCATGCGATGCTCGGCGGCAAGCGTCCGATCGAGGTGGCCCTCACGGAACTGGGAGCGCGCCGGGTCGAGAACCTGCTCTGGTCGTTGTTCCATGGCGTCGCCGCCTAGGACTCGTGCCGGGGCGAAGACCGCCAGGCAATCGCCCTCGCAGGCCTGGCAGGCCTGGCGCATTGCCGACGGACGTTTCGACGTGTTCAGCCCGGTCAGCGCCTCCCAGGTGGGTGGCCGGTGGAACTCACCTGGCCTCGGCGTCATCTATGCCAGCCGGTCCTACGCCGGCGCCATGCTGGAGTGCCTGGCCCATGCCGGCATCGGGCGCATGCCCACAACGCAGGTGGCGATCGGGATAGCCATCGCCGCTGCCGTGAGTGTCGAGCAACATGGCGAGAGCAGCTTGCCCCTCGGGTGGGACCTTGCGGACCAGCACGTGGCCCGCACCTTCGGCGATGCCTGGATACGCGAACGGCGAACGGCGGTGCTGGTGGTTCCTTCGGTTGTTGCGCGCAGGGAGATGAACGTGCTCTTGAACCCTCGACACGCGGACTTCAAGCGGATCCTTGCTGGAAGCCCCGAGCCCGTGGTTTGGGATGCGAGGCTGTTCGGGCAGCGCCGACTGCCACCTCTTGCCACCTCTCACGCCGCACGGCAGGCGACCAACGAAGAGCGCGCCACTGCCCCACTTGAGGCCGGCCGGCAGCACCAGCCCGATCACACCCAGCTGGTCCGATAGTCCTTCGCGTACTGCTCGATGCAGCGCGGCGCCTGGCCGGTGATTCTCTGAACCGCGTCGGTGGTGCGTTCGGCGTAGCCGGCCTTGAAGTAGCCCAGGATCAGCACCAGAAACTCGGAGTAGTCCCTGGGCAGGCCGGCACCCAGAAGCCCGTGCAGCATTGCTTCGGGGGTAATGTCGGTGAAACCGATGGACTTGCCGGTGGCCTGGGTCAGGATCGCCGCGACCTCTGCGTGGTCCAGCGCGCGCGCGCCCGTGAGGTCGAAGTCCCGGTTGACGAACTCGTCGCTGCTGAGCAGACGGGCAGCGACGGCCGCGATGTCACGCGCATCGATGAAGCTGCCCTTGGCTGCCCCCACGGGCAGCAAGATCTGCCCGGCCGACCGGATGCCTTGCAGCCAGAACGTGTTGAAGTTCTGCATGAACCAGTTGGGCCGGATGATGTTGTAGGCGATGCCCGAGGTCTCGAGCCGGCGTTCGGCCTTGCGCATCGGTGCGTTCTCGTCGGCATTGGCGCCCATGGCCGTCATCAGGACGACCTTCTTCAAGCCGCGCCGCCGCGCTTCTTCGATCAACGGCGCCAGCAGCGCTTCCTGGTTGGCATATCCGGGCGGAGCCAGGAAGAAGGCGCGGTCGACACCTTCGAAAGCGGTCTGCAAGCCGACCGGGTTGACCAGATCGAGTTGCACCTGATCGGCGGCCACAGGCTTGCGGCTGGTGGTCTTGACGACCTTCTCGCCACGCGCGGCCAGCAGGCGGGAGAGTTCGGAACCGACGGTGCCGCTGGCGCCGACGACGAGGATGCGGGACATGGAATGCTCCTGAAACAGAGTTGCGATGCCGTGCATTCTGGTGCCACGTTGCCGAACCCGAAATGGACACACGTCCACTTTTCATGTCCAATCGTTCTCCATGGATCTTCTGTCGGACATTCTTCAAGACGTCAGCCTGCGCCGCCGTGTGCTGGGCTTGCGCGCCATCCCTGCCGACGTGGCGCTGCGCTTTCCCTGCGAAAGGAGCATCGGCTTGCACGTGGTGGTGCAAGGGCCGGTGCACGTGCATGCGCCCACGCTGCCCGAGCCGCTGGCCCTGGCCACCGGCGACGTGGCGTTCATGGCGCGCGGTTGCGACCACGCACTCAGCGTGGGCCCCAGCCTGGCAGGCCTGAAGGCGCAGACCATCACACACGAACTGGGCGCGGACACGGCCGGGGCCAGCATCGTGGTGGGTGGTGCCTACCAGCTCTGGAACACACCCCTGCACCCCTTCTTCAGCGAGCTGCCACCCTGGACAGTGCTGCGCGCCGATCAGCGGCCCAGGCTCGGCCCCCTGGCGCTGGCCGCCGGGTTGATGGAGCAGGAGATTCGCGCCGCCGAGGCCGGCACCAACACCATCGTGCAGGCGCTGCTGGACATGGTCTTCACCTACGCGCTGCGCGAGATCGCGGCCGACCGCAGCAAGCCCGGTCATGGCTGGAGCCAGGCCGTGCGCGACCCGCAAGTGCGGCGTGCGCTGACCCTGATGCACGAGCGCAGTGCGCACCCCTGGACGCTGGATGAGCTGGCGCAACAGGCCGGTTTGTCGCGCACCGCGCTGGCCGAGCGCTTCCGCCAGGCCATGGGCGACACGCCGCTGAATCACTTGCGCATCTTGCGCATGCAGCGCGCGATGCGCCTGCTCTCCGAAACCGACCACAAGCTGGAGGCCGTGGCCCATGCCGTGGGCTATCAGGACGCCTTCAGCTTTTCCAAGGTCTTCAAGCGCACGGTCGGCGAGTCGCCCAAGTCCTTCCGCCAGCGCGATGCCGCGGACAAGGCACACCCGTGGCGGCTGGGTGCGGCGTAGCCGGACTGCGAGAGGAGCACGATCCCCCCCGGTGACGCTGTGCGTCACGCCGATCGTCTACTTGTTGCTGGATCGCTTCGGTGGCCGTGGGCCGGTGGTGACGGCCGGGTCCGCGGCTGCACAAGGCGGCGTCGCGCCGTAGAGCGCCGCTGCGGCCTGCAGGCGCCGGCGCACCGCCTCGACCAGCTCGGGAGGGTGCGTGACCCGCAGCTGCTCGCCCTGGCGCAGGATGTCCATCACCAGCTCCGTGTCATCCACGTAGGGCAGGCACAGTTCGTAGCTGCCGTCTTCCAGCCAGCGGCCACGCTGCTCAGGGTGCCACTCTTCGCGGCTGGCCCACTGGGCCGCCTGAGGGTTGAAGACCAGGGTCGCCCAACGCTGGGCGCCACCCGCGTAGATACCGTAGCCCGCGTCCATCGCCGCCTGCACCTGCGCCAGCGGCAGTTCCTGGGCGGGGCTCTCCAGCACCTGGGCCTGCTGCACGGCGTCCAGTGCAAAGCGGCGCAGCGCGTCGGCGCGGTGGCACCAGGCATCCAGATACCAGGTATTGCGATAGTGCACCAGGCGTTGTGGTGACACGTCGCGTTCGCTGACTTCGCCGCCACGTCCACGGGTCCGGTATTGCAGGTGCAGGCGGCGGCGCGTCAGCAGGGCTGCGCTGATGCGCTCGAAGAACCGGCTCGGGACCGCGCGGCGCAGGGCGGTGACGATCTTCACCCTTTGGGTGAGGCGTTCGGCCGCCTCACGGCCACCGCCGCTGGCCAGCAGGTGCTGTATGCGGTCCAGCAGCGGTTGCAGGTGGCGGCTGAGCAGGCCGTCGCTGTCCAGTCCGGCCAGCAGCTGCTGCGCCGTCAGCAGCGAGTACAGCTCGGACTCGTCGAACCACAGGCCAGGCAGTTCGTGGCGCGGGCCGGCATAACCCTTGCCGAAGCGATAGGCGTTGAGATCGCGGTCGTACTCGATGGGTGCGCCCAGCCGGCTGCGCAGGTACTCCAGGTCGCGCTTGAGCGTGGCCGGCGAGACCTCCAGTGCCTCCTGCAGTGTGCGGAAGCTGGCGTGCCCGCGCGAGCGGATCAGCGCCTCGATGCGGTACAGCCGCGCGGTGTTGCCTGCCATTTCACCTGCCTTGAGCTGCGGCCGCCCATTGTCTTGCGCCCGGCGCGCCACCCGCCCGAGTCCGGGAGGGCACCCGGTTTGCGGGGTTGACGCTGGTCCGTTCGAACCCGACCATCGTTGCATGGAAAGCGACAATCACTCCGAAACTTCACTCCAGAGCGACGACCCGCGCATGCAACGGCTGCTGGAAATCAAGGCGCAGATGGAAGAGATTCACGCGAAGCTCGAATACCTGCGCCTGATGCTCCGCCTGGGCCAGACCGTGCGCTGAGCGGCCGCCCTGGGGCCTTTGTTGCCCCATCCCGTCACCCGCCGTCAGAGGCGCCCGAGAGTCGATCTCGGGCGCCTCTGTACTTCCGGGGCGCGAGGGCTACTGCGGTTGGAAGCCGCTGGACTTGATGATGCGTGACCAGGTCGCTTCGTAGGCGCGTTCACGGGCCGCCAGCTGCGTCTGGTTCATGAAGCCCACGGAAAGGCCCATGGCCGTCAGCCGGTCCTTCACATCTGGCATCGCGATGACCTTGGCCATCGCCCCCGAGAAGCCATCCAGCACGACCTTGGGCGTGCCCGCCGGCGCAAAGACGCCATAAAACGGCAGTTCCTCGAATCCAGGCAGGCCTGACTCCGTCAGGGTCGGCACATCCGGCAGCTGGGCCTGGCGCTGCGAACCCATCACGGCCACGACGCGCAGCTTGCCGCTGCGGTGGTTCTCGATGAAATCGGGGATCGAGCCCACGCCGGCGGCAATCTGGTTGCCCAGCATGTCGGCCATCATGGGCGCACTGCCGCGATAGGGGGCAGCAATCAGGTCCAGGCCGAACTTCTGGCCCAGCACCTTGACCAGGAACTCCGGCACCGAAGCCGGTGCGGGCACGCCGACAGCCCCCTTGCCGCCACCGGCGCCCTTGATCCAGGCCACGTATTCAGCCACCGACTTGGCCGGCGTGCCGCCCGAAACCGCCAGCGCGTTGGGGAAGCTGGCGAAGCCAGCCACCGGGGTGAAGTCGCGCGCGGTGTCGAAGCCGGGGTTCTTGACGACCAGTGGCAGGATCGAAACCGTGTGGTCGTGCGTCAGGAAGTACGTGGTGCCGTCGGGTGCAGCTGCTTTCAGGGCTTGCGCCGCCAGCTGGCCGCCGGCACCGGCCTTGTTCTCGACGATCACGTTGCTGCCCAACTCGGTCTTGAGCTTTTCGGCCAGCAGCCGGGCAATGGCGTCCGTGCCGCCGCCCGGCGGAAAGCCCACCAGCAGGCGGATCGTCTTGTCGCCTTGCGCGAGGCTGGGGCCTGCCCAGGCGGCTGTGCTGGCAGCGGCCAGCCATTGCAGGGTGCGGCGACGGTCGATTGAGGTGCTCATGCATGCTCCGGAAGTGAGTTGGGGTTGGCGGGCCGGCCCTGCGCCGCCTTCAGGCCCAAGCATGCCTCAATTCGGCACGCCCTCAGCCGTCGACCCAGGCACATTCGCAGGTGAAGTGGCGCAGGTAGGGCGGCTGCTTGACGATGCGTACGCCGCGAATGCTGGCCGCCTTCTGCTTGACGTCGGCGATGACCTCGGCGGCGTAGTCGAAGTGCGATTGCGTGTACATGCGCCGCGGAAAGGCCAGCCGCACGAGCTCCATCCGGTGGTAGGTCTCGGTCCCGTCTTCCAGGCGCTTGCCGAACATCACCGAGCCGATCTCCACCCCGCGGATGCCGCCCTCCAGGTACAGCGCATTGCACAAGGCCCAGGCCGGATAGTGCGCCACCGGCATGTCAGGCAGCACGGTGCGCGCGTCGATGTAGACGGCGTGGCCGCCGGTGGGCTTGACGAAGCCCACGCCCGCCGCTTCCAGCCGTTCGCCCAGGTATTCCGCGGTGCGCAGACGATAGCGCAGGTAGTCCTCCTGCAGGCCCTCTTCCAGACCCACCGCCATCGCTTCCAGGTCCCGTCCGGCCAGCCCGCCATAGGTGGGAAAGCCCTCGCCCATGATCAGGCCGTTGCGCACGGCGTCGATCCAGTCGTCACCGCGCAGCGCGATGAAGCCGCCCATGTTCACCATGCCGTCCTTCTTGGCGCTCATCGTGCAGCCGTCGGCGTAGGAGAACATTTCCTGCGCGATCTCGCGCACCGGGGTGTCTTGATAGCCGCTCTCGCGCAGCTTGATGAACATCGCGTTCTCGGCGAAGCGGCAGACGTCTATGATGAAGGGCTTGCCGAAGCGCTTGAGCAGCTGTGCGCAGCCGCGGATGTTGGCCATCGACACCGGTTGGCCGCCGCCGGTGTTGTTGGTGACGGTCAGCATGCCGAAGGGGATGCGATGGCCTTCAGCCTGCAGCACCGCCTCCAGCCGCGCCAGGTCGATGTTGCCCTTGAACGGATGCATCGTCGCCGGCTGCAGGCCTTCGGCGATGACCAGGTCCTGGGCCTCCACGCCCAGGTACTCCAGGTTCGCGCGGGTGGTGTCGAAGTGGCAGTTGTTGGGCACAAGATCGCCGCGCCGGCACACCGCGGTGAAGAGTACCTTCTCCGCCGCGCGCCCCTGATGGGTGGGCACGAAGTGCCGCATGCCCGTGATACCGCGCACTACCGTTTCCAGGCGGTAGAAGCTGCGCGCGCCGGCATAGCTCTCGTCGCCTTCCATGATGGCACCCCACTGGCGCGACGACATCGCACCGGTGCCGGAGTCGGTCAGCCAGTCGATCAGCACGTCTTCCGCGCGCAGCTTGAAGACGTTGAGGTGGGCCGCTTCCAGCAGGCGCTCCCGCTCGGCGCGCGTGGTCATGCGGATGGGCTCGATGGCCTTGATGCGGAAGGGCTCGATCAGGGTCTTGGGCATGGCACGGCACCGTGAAGAATGGGAGCCGGAGAAGCTATCACCAGCCGGCACCCGATGGTGTCGGTTGTTGCCAACAGCCGGCCCCGGGGCCAGCGGCGCAGGCGCTCAGTGCGCCTATTCCTCGCGCGCTCGATGCACTAGCGGATCAGGTACGGCCAGCGATTCCTGCGCACTGCCCATGTGGGCACTGGAAGTCAGGTGCCGGCCGCGAACCACCAGCGCCGGCCGGCCCATTTTGCGGCGCCGCGCCCCCTTTTCGATGGCGAGACAGACGGCCGGCGCCCTCTCGCCGCCAGACTCACTTCTGGCACTCGCCTTCCATGATCTTGCCGGCCTTGCGAGCGGCCGCGCACTCGGCCTTCACCTCGTCACGGGTTTTCGTCCAGGCGGGCGTGCCTGGCATCTCATACTGGCATTCGCCTTCCTTGACCGTGCCCGCCTTGCGTGCAGCATCGCACTCGGCCCGCACCTGGGCACGCGTCTTCGTGGACGTGGCCTTGGCCGGCATCTCGTACTGGCATTCGCCTTCCTTGACCGTGCCCGCCTTGCGTGCGGCATCGCACTCGGCCGTCACCTGCGCCCGTGTCTTGCCCGGGGCCTGTTGCGCCAGCGACGCCTGTGCGCCAAACATGGCCAACACCACCACTGCCGCGATCGTCGTGTACTTCATGATCCGCTCCTTCTGCCGTGAGAGAGGAGCCAGCCCACCGACCCGGATGAAAACCCATCCTGCCGGAACCGGCCCCGGACCCTGTTCGGGTCGGCCATCTCCCACCGCAATTGGATGTTAGGAGCCGGAACCTCGATGGCATTGAGAGTACTCAAGCCGCAGCGGCTTGCAGCGGTCCGAGCAAACGGTCCACGTGGTGAGTTGCATTCTGAGCGATGCGGCGGGAGACCCGATGGCGCTGGCGCAGAAGGACGCAGCGACAACGTCGACCAGGCCCTAGAAATCAAGGCAGCCCCGGCCGGGCCGATGGCCATCGACTCAGGGCCACAGCTGCGGGATCGTCAAGCTACGGAAGCCCGGCAGTGGCTTGGGCAGCGAAACAGTGAAGCACGCCCGGCACAGCTTGGGGATTCGATAGGGGGTGGGCCCAGTCCTTCACCACTTTCATGGGCGAACTGGCGGAGTCGGAGGGATTCGAACCCTCGATGCAGGTTTTGCCCGCATACTCCCTTAGCAGGGGAGCACCTTCGGCCACTCGGTCACGACTCCGGCGAAGACGTGCATTCTAGCCGCAGGAAAGCGGCCCCGTGAACTGCGCTTCAGCTTTCGGCGATGGCCGGCTGGTCCAGGTCGAAGGCCCGGTGCAGCGCCCGCACGGCGAGCTCCATGTACTTCTCGTCGATCACCACGCTGGTCTTGATCTCGCTGGTGGTGATCATGCGGATGTTGATGCCCTCGTCACTGAGTGTGCGGAACATCTTGCTGGCCACCCCCACGTGGCTGCGCATGCCGATGCCGACGATGCTGACCTTGCAGATCCTGGCGTCGCCCTGCACCTCGGCCGCGCCGATGACGGGCAGCACCTGAGTCTTCAGCAACTCCATCGTGCGCAGGTAGTCGTTGCGGTGCACGGTGAAGCTGAAGTCGGTGCGGCCACTGTGGCCGACGTTCTGGATGATGACGTCGATGTCGATGTTGGCATCGGCCACTGGGCCCAGGATCTGGTAGGCGATGCCGGGCTTGTCGGGCACGCCGATGACACTGATCTTGGCCTCGTCGCGGTTGAACGCGATGCCCGCCACCACGGCTTGTTCCATCTTGTCGTCTTCCTCAAAGGTGATCAGGGTGCCGGACTTCGCCTCTTCGTCGATGTCGATGTCCCAGGGCGTGAAGCTGCTGAGCACGCGCGTGGGCACGCGGTACTTGCCGGCGAATTCGACCGAGCGGATCTGCAGCACCTTGCTGCCCATGCTGGCCATCTCCAGCATCTCTTCGAAGCTGATGGTCTTCAGGCGGCGCGCCTCGGGCACGATGCGCGGGTCCGTCGTGTAGACACCATCCACGTCGGTGTAGATCAGGCATTCATCGGCCTTCAGCGCAGCAGCCATCGCGACGGCCGAGGTGTCGCTGCCGCCGCGGCCCAGCGTCGTCACATGGCCATCCGGGTCGATGCCCTGGAAGCCGGTGACGATGACGACCTTGCCGGCCGCCAGATCGGCACGCACGCGCTGATCGTCGATGCGGCTGATGCGGGCTTTGGTAAAGGCCGAATCCGTCTGGATGGGCACCTGCCAGCCACCGTAGCTCACGGCCGGGACGCCTTGGGCCTGCAGGGCCAGCGCCAGCAGGCCCACCGACACCTGTTCGCCGGTGGCGGCAATGGCATCGAGCTCACGCAGGGACTCGGGTGTGCTGGCGACTGGTTGCAGCTCCTTGGCCAGGCCGAGCAGGCGGTTGGTCTCGCCACTCATGGCCGATGGCACCACCACCAGCTGGTGGCCGGCGCGCACCCACTTGGCCACGCGCTGCGCCACGCTGCGGATGCGCTCGGTGGAGCCCATCGAGGTGCCGCCGTACTTGTGAACGATCAAAGCCATCGCTGCTCTTTGCTGCCCTGCACAAACCTATGATTCTAGCGACCGCGCTGACGAGCGCCTGTCGGCGCGGCGGGCTGCCAGGTCAGGCGCATCTGGTGCACGCCGGGCGGCGCCTGGAAGCGCGCCTCAACGCCCAGGCCGGGCACGAAGAGCAGATGGCCGTCGGCGCCGAACAAGAGCGGGCCGCCGCGTTCCCAGGCGGGCAGCGCCAGGCCCTGGAACTGCTTCTTCAGGCTGCGCGAAGCCGCGCCCGGGGCGCGGCTGAATCGCTCGCCGCCCGCTCGTGTCCGCACGACCACCCG
>DAORNK010000043.1:0-6759 GCA_035440985.1 Rubrivivax sp.
CCTCGGCGTTGGGCAGCAGGCGGTGGCCGGCTTCGGCCACCGTGCAGCGGTGGTGTGTGGCGGTCAGCACGTCCAGCAGCGGCTTGCGCGAGCGCGTGTGCATGCGCACGTCGCCCACCGCGGCGATGGGCACGCCGGTGAGGGCCGACACGCGCTGTGCCGCATCGGCCAGCAGCGCATCGTGCGGGCCCAGGTGCAAGGCCAGGCCCAGCGCAGCCCGGTCGCCGAACCAGGTCTTGAGCCACACCGTGTGGGCGAACAGGGTCTCGAAGCAATCACCCGCACCTGGCGCCACGCGCGCCGCATCCACCAGCAGAATAGCCAGGCAGTCGGGCAGGCCGGCCAGCATGGGGGCGGCGGGCACACGGCCTTCCACGTCCGACATCAGGGCGATGTACTCGCCCTTGGGCGCACGGCGGCGCGCCACGGTGATCCACTGCGCCAGGTTGCCGTAGCCGCGGCGGGACGCGGCCAGCAGCGCGAGTTTCGGGCCAGTGAGTGCGGTGGGCGCTGCATCGGGCTTGGGCAAACCGGCCTGCAACTGCATCAGCGCGCCGACGATCAAGGGCAGGCCATCCTGCCGCGCCTGCACGTGCGCACGCACCACCCCGGCGAGTGAACACTCGTCGGTGATGGCCAGTGCAGCGTAGCGCAGGGCCTGCGCGCGGGCGACCAGTTCCTCGGGGTGCGAAGCCCCGTTCAGGAAGCTGTAGTTGCTGCGGCAGACCAGTTCGGCGTAGGACGGAAGGCGGCCAGACACGGCAGGGGCTCGCGAACGGTGCGCACGGTGGTACCGGCAGCGGCGGGGTAGCGCAGCGGGGGTGGCTGCACGGGTGACGGCGGTGCCGAAGGCGCGACGCCGGCCAGGTTGTCCAGCGGGCTGCGCACCGCGCCACCGCCCAGGCGCAGCACGTGGGTGTAGATCATGGTGGTGCTGACATCGGCGTGGCCCAGCAGTTCCTGCACGGTGCGGATGTCGTAGCCGGCCTGCAGCAGATGCGTGGCAAAGGAATGGCGCAACGTGTGCGGCGAAGCCGGTTTGGCCACACCGGCCCGCGCCAGCGCGGCCTTGAAGGCACGCTGGAAGTTGCCTTCCAGCACATGGTGGCGCTGCAAGCGGCCACTGCGCGGATCCGGCGCAGGCCGCGCCTGCGGAAAGACCCAGTGCCAGGTCCACGAAGACGCGGCGCGTGGGTACTTGCGCGCCAGCGCATGCGGCACGTGCACGCCGGTCAGCCCGGCTGCGCGGTCATCCCGCCAGATGGCGTGGGCCTGCGCGAGTTGCTCGCGCAGCGGCGCTTCCAGCGCGACCGGCAGCATCACGACACGGTCCTTGAAGCCCTTGCCTTCGCGCACCACGACGGCACGGCGGTCGAAGTCGACGTCCTTCACGCGCAGGCGCAAGCCCTCGAGCAGGCGCATGCCGGTGCCGTAGAGCAGCCGCGCGATCAGGCCATGGGGCACGTTGGCGGTGGGCAGCGCCTGCTGCGCATCCAGCTGCGCCAGCACCTGCCGCACTTCGTCCGCCGACAGCACGACCGGCAAGCGGCGGGCGGCGCGCGGGCGGCCGATCTCGCCCATCCAGGGCAGGTCCAGCCGCAACACCTTCTGGTACAGGAAGAGCAGCGCCGACAAGGCCTGGCGATGCGTGCCCGGCGCCACCTGCCGGTCATGGGCCAGCCAGGTGAGAAAGGCTTCGACCTCGGGTTGCGCCAGCTCACCAGGGTGGCGCCGGTCGTGAAAGCGGATGAAGGCGCGCACCCAGTGCAGGTAGGCTTCTTCGGTGCGCAGGCTGTAGTGGGCGTAGCGCAGTTGCTCACGCAACTGGTCCATCAGGCGCGTGCCCGCCGGGGGCGGGTTGCACGGCGGCTGGTCCATGCTCGGGTCCTTGGTGCGGGTGCAGAAGGCCCTCAGGGTACTGTATAAACATACAGCTCATCAACCCCCTGCGGCCATTCCCGATGCCTGCACCGGCCAACGACTGCACGAACCGGAACGTGCCGTTGCCCCTGGGGTTGGGGCCGGCCGGCGGGCATCACATCAACCCACGCCGCTGCGCACCGCCCCCTGCGCGTCTGCCGCCGTCTCGTAGATGTGCGGTGCCACCCCACGCGCTGCCAGTGCCGGTCCCAGCTTGGCGCGCAGGAAACCGCTGGTGGTGTAGCGGGCCACGCTGATGTAGTGCCGATCCACCAGCTCGCGCACCATCGCGGCCCAGTCGTCCTGCACCTCGGGGTCCAGCACGAAGTGGTCGTAGTTGACGACGCCGTAGACCTTGTGGCCCAGCGGCACCAGATGAGCTTCCACCTCCTGGCGCACGGCTTCGACGTCTTCGGCGTTGCGGATGCTCAGGCGTTCGAAGTTGATGAACATCGTGCGCGTGGCGGCGTCGTAGGTGAAGCGGTCGGCCAGCGGCAACATGAGGAGCCGCGCCCGCAGGCCCAGCGGCGCGGGGTTGAACAACGCCGCGTCCATCAGCGCCGGTTGGCGCTCGATGATGGGTCGAAAGGCCATGCCGGCCAGGATGTCGCGCTCCAGGTCCAGGTCGGGCGCGATCTCCAGCAGTTCCAGGCCCTTCTCGTGCAGGCCGAAGACGGCGCGTTCGGTCACGTACAGCACGGGCTGGCCGCGCTTGAAGGCCTCGCGGCCCGAGAAGGTGCGATGTTCCACCTGCGGCACGAACTTCGGTGCGCCTTCGGCGCTGAAGCTGCCGACGAAGACCAGGCGCTTGGCGTTCTGGCTGATGTTGATGAAGCCGCCCGCCCCGGCCAGGCGCGGGCCGAACTTGCTAACGTTGACATTGCCTTCGGCGTCCGCCTGGGCCAGCCCCAGGAAGGCCATGTCCAGGCCGCCACCATCATAGAAGTCGAACTGGTAAGGCTGGTCGATGATGGCCTGCGTGTTGACCGCCGCGCCGAAGTTCAGCCCGCCGGCCGGAATGCCGCCCACCACGCCAGGCTCGGCGGTCAGCGTGATGAGGTCGATGACATGCTCTTCGGCCGCCACCGCCGCCACGCCTTCAGGCATGCCGATGCCCAGGTTGACGACGCTGTTGGGGCGCAGTTCGAGCGCCGCACGCCGTGCGATGACCTTGCGGTTGTTCATCGCCATCGGCTGCACGTGGGCTGCCGGCACGCGCAATTCGCCGGCGAAGGCCGGGTTGTAGGCTTCCAGGAAGGTCTGCTGGTGGTATTCGGGCTTGGCGGCCACCACCACGCAGTCCACCAGGATGCCGGGGATCTTGACCTGGCGCGGGTTCAGCGAGTGCACTTCGGCCAGACGTTCGACCTGGCAGATGACGATGCCGCCGCTGTTGCGCACGGCCATCGCGATGGCCAGTGATTCGAGGGTCAGCGCTTCGCGCTCCATCGTGATGTTGCCGTCGGCATCGGCCGTGGTGCCGCGGATCAGGCCCACGTGAATGGGAAAGGCCTTGTAGAACAGGTATTCCTCGCCGTCGATCTCCATCAGGCGCACGAGATCCGCGGTGGTGCGCTGGTTGATGCGACCGCCGCCGTGCCGCGGATCGACGAAGGTGCCCAGGCCGACGCGGCTCAGATGCCCGGGTTTGCCTGCGGCGATGTCGCGAAAGAGGTGCGAGATCACGCCCTGGGGCAGGTTCCATGCATCGATGCGGTTGTCCACCGCCAGCTTCTGCAACCGCGGCACCAGGCCCCAGTGGCCGCCGATGACACGCGCGACCAAGCCCTCATGGCCCAGATGGTTGAGGCCACGCTCCTTGCCGTCACCCTGGCCTGCGGCGTAGACCAGGGTCAGGCCGCGCGGCGCACCCTCGGCCATGAAGCGCTGCTCCAGCGCCACCGCCAGGTTCTCGGCGAAGCCGATGCCGACGAAGCCACTGCTGGCCACCGTATCGCCATCCTGCACCAGGGCCAGCGCCTCGGCTGCGGTCACGACCTTGCCCTTGCCACCGGCCCGCAGGCCGGCCATGCGTTCCATGCGTTCCATGAGGGGCTACATCGTCGCGTCGAAGGTGTTGCACTGGTTCACGCTGCCAGCGTCCAGGCCGCGCTTGAACCAGGTCATGCGCTGCTGCGCGCTGCCGTGTGTGAAGCTCTCGGGCACGACGCGCCCACGCGAGGCCTTCTGCAGGGTGTCGTCGCCGATCTGGCTGGCGGCGTTCAGGCCTTCCTGGATGTCCCCCGCCTCCAGCCAGCCCTTGCCCTTCTGCGAGTGGTGCGCCCAGACGCCGGCCAGGCAGTCGGCCTGCAGTTCCACGCGCACCGACAGCGCGTTCATCTGCTGCTGCGAGACACGTCCGCGCATGGCGTCGACCTTGCCGGTGATGCCCATCAGGTTCTGCAGGTGGTGGCCGACCTCGTGCGCGATCACGTAGGCCTGCGCAAAGTCCCCAGGCGCGCCCATGCGCTGGCTGAGGGTGTCGAAGAAGTCCAGGTCCAGGTAGACCTTGGCGTCGCCCGGGCAGTAGAAGGGTCCCATCGCGCTGTCGCCCGTGCCGCAGGCCGTGGGGGTTTGGCCGCGGAAAAGCACCAGCTGCGGCTCCTGGTAGCGGTTGCCGCCCTTCTGCAGCAATTGGCCCCAGACCAGCTCGGTGTCGCGCAGCACCGTCGAAGCAAAGGCCGCGGCCTTGTCGTCGGCCGGCGGCCGCCTGGCCGGGCCGGCGGGTGCCTGTTGCACCTGCGGCGCTTCCATGCCGCCGCCACCACTGAGCAGCCCCAGCACCGTCAATGGATTGATGCCGAAGATCCAGCCTGCCACCAGCGCGATGGCGATCGTGCCCAGGCCGATGCCGCGGCCCCCAAGGCGGCGCACGCCACCGCTGCCATCACCGCGGCGATCCTCGACGTTGCTGCTCTGTTCCTGGCCTTCCCACTTCATGAGCGCATCCCTCCACCCTCCACCCAGGCCGATCCGGCCCCGGCCGATTCTGCTGGTTTTTGCTGGGCCTGGTACCAGACCCGGAGTCAGGAGATACCCCCCGGTTCAGGTCTTGGGCAGGGTCACGCCTCGCTGGCCCTGGTACTTGCCGCCGCGGTCCTTGTAGCTGGTTTCGCAGACCTCATCGCTCTCGAAGAACAGCACCTGAGCGCAACCCTCGCCGGCGTAGATCTTGGCCGGCAGCGGCGTGGTGTTGCTGAACTCCAGCGTCACGAAGCCTTCCCATTCGGGCTCGAAGGGAGTCACGTTGACGATGATGCCGCAGCGTGCATAGGTGCTCTTGCCCAGGCAGATGGTCAGCACGTTGCGCGGGATGCGGAAGTACTCCAGCGTGCGCGCCAGCGCAAAGCTGTTGGGCGGGATCACGCAGACGTCCTTGTTGATGTCGACGAAGCTGTTCTCGTCGAAGTTCTTCGGGTCCACCACCGTGCTGTGGATGTTGGTGAAGACCTTGAACTCGGGCGCGCAGCGGATGTCGTAGCCGTAACTGCTGGTGCCGTAGCTGACGATGCGGTGGCCGTCCGGCGCGGTGCGCACCTGGCCGGGTTCGAAGGGCTCGATCATCCCGTGCTGCTCGGCCATGCGGCGGATCCACTTGTCGCTCTTGATGCTCATTTCTTGCCCATTTCCGGCCAGTGACGGTCGAGCGGATTCTAGGAGCCTGCGTTACAGTGGGCCGCAAGGAGACCCCCATGGCCAGCCTCTTCCGCCCCGCCATCGATCTGCTCAAGCAGTACGCTGAATACCACCGGGATCGGCGCAACATCGTCACCCACTTCGTGGGCGTGCCGATGATCGTCTTCGCGATCGGGGTGCTGCTGGCCGGCGTGAGTTTCACGCTGGGCGGGCTGGCGGTCACACCGGCGTGGATGCTGTTCGGCCTGGTCGCGCTGTGGTACCTGACGCGCGGCCAGCTGGCGCTGGGTGCGGCCACCACGCTGGGCATGGGCCTGCTCGTGCTGCTGGCGCATCGGGTCGGCGGCGGGGCGGTGGGGCCGTGGCTGGCCTGGTCGGTGGGCTTCTTCGTGTTCGGCTGGATCATCCAGTTGATCGGCCACTACTACGAAGGCCGCAAGCCGGCATTCGCCGACGACAGCGTAGGCCTGCTGGTGGGCCCGATGTTCGTGGTGATGGAGATGCTGGCCCCGATCGGCCTGTTCAAGGACCTGATGCAGGCCATCGAACGCCACGCCGGCCCCACGATGATCCGTGACCTGGCCCATCCAGCCACGCACTGAGTCCGCACCGAGCGGCCACCTGCGTGGCCGCGAGTGGCTGACGAAGGCCCGGGCGCCTACCAGCGACCGGGCTGGGGCCGGACCGAGGCCGCACCTGCGCGCGGCCGAGTGCCTGACGAAAAGCGACCAGGCTGAGCCGCATCAGCGCCAGGGCAATTCGCCCTTCAGAAACTGCGCTGCCTCGGTCGGCAGTTCGTCGTTGAAGAAGCGGTCCACCGGCAGGTCGACCACGAGGCGTCCCGCCTCCAGGTAGGCCACGCGCGTACCCAGGCGCTTGGCCTGCCCCAGGTTGTGCGTGCTCATCACCAGCGTGACACCGGCCTCGCGAAACTCCTGCACCAGCGATTCCACCTCGCGCTTGGCGCTGGGGTCCAGGCTGGCCGTGGGTTCGTCCAGAAACAGGATGTCCGGGCGCAGGCACCAGGCCCGCGCCAGCGCCAGCCGCTGCTTCTCGCCGCCAGACAACGCAGGCGCCGACCGATCGGCCAGCTGTTGCAGGCCGACGCGCCGCAGCGCCTCGGTGGATCGTGCGGCGCGTTGCCCCGCCGGCACGCCGCGCAGCCACAAGCCCAGCCAGACGTTGCGGAAGGCGGACAGATTG
>DAORNK010000043.1:6773-19928 GCA_035440985.1 Rubrivivax sp.
GGAAGACCATCGCGGTCACGGGCGCCCTGCCGTCGGGGCCGACGTGCAGCACGCGTGTCCCGGCGCAGGGCAGCAAGCCATGCAAGGTGCGCAGCAGCGTGGTCTTGCCCGAGCCATTGGCACCCACCAGCATCAGGCTCTCGCCGCGATGCAGTTGCAGGTCGATCGCCTGCAGGGCCTGCACCCGGCCAAAGCGCACGGCCGTGGCGTTCAGGCTGATCAGCGGTTGGCACGCGGCGCTCACGCCACGGCCTCGGTGCCACGTGGCGTACCACCGGCCAGCGCCGCGATCAGCAGATTGATCACCCCCACCACGGACAGCAGCACGACGCCCAGCGCCAGGGCCAGCGGCAGGTCCCCCTTGCTCGTTTCCAGCGCGATGGCCGTGGTCATCACGCGCGTCACACCGTCGATGTTGCCACCCACGATCATCACCGCACCCACCTCGGCCACCGCGCGCCCGAAGGCGGTGAGCAGCACGGTCAGCACCGACAGGCGCTCGTGCATCAGCATCAGCGCACCGCGCAACAGTGGTCCGGCGCCCAGCGACTGCAGTTGGTCACCGCCGGCAGCCAGGGCATCCAGCACCAGGCGCCGCGTCAACGCGGCAATCAGGGGCACGACCAGGATGCTCTGTGCGATGACCATCGCCGTGGGCGTGAAGAGGATGCCCAACGACCCCAGCGGCCCGGCCCGCGAGAGCAGCAGGTACACCAGCAGGCCGACCACCACCGATGGCAGGGCCAGCAGCGTGTTGAGCAACCACACGAGCAGACTCTGGCCCCGGAAGCGGGCTACCGCGAGCCAGACCCCCAGCCAAAGGCCCGCCACGGCCCCGACGAGGCAGGCCGTGCCGCTGACACGCAGCGACAGGGCCACGATCTGCCACAGCGTGGCGTCCGCTTGCAGCACGAGGTTCAGGGCGATCGACAGGCTCTGGGCCAGACTGTTCATGGGGTCGGGTGTGCCCAGCTTCACCCAAGGTTCGAGCAAGGGCTGTCATTCTCGCCGCCGCGGCCCTTGCAAACGATATGCACTGACTTGCATATTTCGGGGGCGACTGCAGAATCGGGCGCATGGCGCTCCTCTGGCGCGCAGGACGTTTGCACGATGAACCAACCCGGCCCTTCCCCGCTGATGACGGGCGACAAGAATCTCAGCGTGGCGCAGGCGCGCCAGACCATCCTGGCAGCGCTGCAACCACTGGAAGAGCGGGAGGAACGGCCACTGCACCAGGCCTTGGGGCGTGTGCTGGTAGCCGACGTCGTCTCGCCCATCGACGTGCCCGCACACGACAACTCGGCGATGGACGGCTACGCCTTTGCCAGCCTGGAACTGCGGGCCGAAGGCCCGACCACCCTGCGCAGCGTGGGTACGCTGATGGCGGGCGCACCCTGGACCGGTCACGTCGGCGCCGGTGAGTGCCTGCGCATCATGACCGGCGCGGTGATGCCCACCGGGCTGGACACCGTCGTGCCGCTGGAGCTGTGCCGCGTCCAGGGCGAGTTCGTGCACATCGAGCCGGGTGTCGTGCAGCCGGGCGAGAACCGCCGGCGTCGGGGCGAAGACCTGGCCATCGGCAAACCAGCCCTGCAGGCCGGTCGTCGGCTGACACCGGCTGACCTGGGCCTGATCGGCTCGTTGGGCATCGGCCAGGTGCTGGTGGTTCGGCGCCTGCGCGTGGCGCTGTTCTCCACCGGCGACGAACTGCGCACCTTGGGGCAGCCACTGGGCCCCGGCTGTGTCTACGACAGCAACCGCTACAGCCTGATGGGGGCACTGCAGCGGCTGGGCGCCGAAGTCATCGACCTGGGCCTGGTGGCCGACGACCCGGCCGCGCTGCGGCAGACGCTGCAACGTGCGGTGACCGAAGCCGACGTGGTTCTCACCAGTGGCGGCGTCAGCATGGGCGATGCCGACTACACGCGCGATGTGCTGGCCGCGCTGGGCGAGGTTGCCTTCTGGAAAGTGGCGATGCGGCCCGGCCGGCCCTTCGCCTTCGGCCCGCTTCAGGCGCCTGCCAACCGACCGCCGGTTTGGTTGTTCGCGCTGCCGGGCAACCCGGTGGCAGCGCTGGTGACGTTCTATGTCTTCGCGCGCGAAGCCCTGCTGAAGTTGGCGGGTGCGCGTACCGCACCCCTGCCGGTGCTGCAGGCCCGCTGCACGACCAGCATTCGCAAGCGACCCGGGCGCACCGAGTTCCAGCGCGGCATCGTCGAACCGGCACCCGCGGGGGGCTGGCAGGTGCGGCTGGCCGGCTCACAAGGCGCCGGCGTGTTGCGCAGCATGAGCGAGGCCAATGCGCTGGTGGTGCTGGGTCATGAGCAGGGCTCGGTGGCCGAAGGCGAGTTCGTCGACGTGTGGTTGTTCGAAGGCCTGGCCTGAGCTTGTCAAGACGTGAGGGCCGCTGCGGCCGTTCAGCAGCGTCAGCCGACCACCACCCGCACCGCAGTGCGCTGCGGCTCTGGCTCTGAGTCGAAGCGTTCGGTGCCCGTGTAGCACAGGAAGTGCCGGTTGGCGGCGCGC
Organism: Rubrivivax sp.; assembly: GCA_035440985.1. Classification (GTDB taxonomy): domain Bacteria; phylum Pseudomonadota; class Gammaproteobacteria; order Burkholderiales; family Burkholderiaceae_C; genus Rubrivivax. The sequence goes on from DAORNK010000043.1 coordinate 9,300, forward strand.
CCGAACAGCGCCATGCCCAGGCGCGAAGCCAGCTCATGGCCCATGGCCGTGACACCATTGCGCGACACGACGATGGGCACACCGAGGTGCGCCGCCTTCATCACCATCTCGCTGGTCAGCCGGCCTGTCGTGTAGAAGGCCTTGTCGCCACCGCTCACGCCATGCAGGGCCATCCAGCCGGCGATGGTGTCGATGGCGTTGTGCCGACCCACGTCTTCGATGAACATCAGCAGTTCGGCTTCCTGCGCCTCCAGACGGAAGAGCGCGCAGCCATGCACCGAACCCGCCTTGCGGTGGATGCTGTCCTGCTGCCGCATGGTTTCCAGCATGCGGTGCAGCGTGCTCTGGCGGATGCGCGCCGCGTGAACATCCGGCAGGCTCACGCTGCCGAGTTGCGACAGCACATCTCCGAACACCGTGCCCTGGCCGCATCCCGTGGTCACCACGCGGTGCGCGGTGCGTTCGGCGATATCGGCCACGCCCTGGTGTGTGCGCACGGCTGCGGCGCCCACGTCCCAATCGACGGTGACGGATTCCACCTCGCGCACCTGCGTGATCAGTCGCTGGTTGCGCAGGTAACCCAGCACCAGCAGTTCAGGGCAAGCGCCCAGGGTCATCAGCGTGACGATCTCACGCTTGTCTACATAGACGGTGAGCGGCCGTTCGGCCGGAATGTGGATGCGGCGGTGGTCGCCGTATTCGTCCAGGATCTGGATCTCGCGCAGCAACTCGCAGCGCGCTTGCGTCAGCCGAGGTGCGCCGGGCACCAGCGGCCATACCCGCGCTGCCTGGGCGGCGGGTGGCGTGCAGGCGTTTTCGGGTTGCAACGGCATCAGGCGCGGCGCGCGCTACTTCTTGGGCACTGCTGCTGGCGCGGCGACCGCTGCGGGCGTCGCCACCGGGGCCGCCGCCGTGACAGCGGCCGGGGCGGATGCCGGCGGTGCCGGCGTATAGACAAAAGGCCCAGGGTCTGCACAGGCTGGTGTGGCGACGGCAGGCTTCACTTCCTTGCCGGCCTTCTTGGCCTGCACAAAGTAGCTTGCAGCCACCGCGTCCATCGTCTTGCAGAGTTGGAACGCATCGACTTTGCCCGACCAAGCGGTCTTGGCCGCGGCTTCAGCTGCCTTGGCCTTGGCTTCATCACTCGGCGCCGGCAGCTTGGCGAGGGCCGACGAGATGGCCAGCACCGAAGCACTGGCCAGCACTGCAAACCGCCCCCAGGTTGGTCGTTTGTGGATCATGATCACTTCTCCGGAAATCGAAGGCTCAGGCCTGGGCCGACGCCGAGCCCGTCACCGCAGGTGGCTTGGCGCCGGACCGCACGGCCAGGATCTTGCCTGACTTGACGTCGTCGTACCACCACTCGTGGTGCTCCTTGGCCCAGCTCTCGTCAACGTAGCCGGTGCGCATCGCGTCCATCGCACCGGGCACGCCCAGCGTGGCCATGTAGATGTGGCCGGCGAACATGGCCATCATCAGCACCGAGGCGACGGCGTGAACGATGTGGCTGATCTGCATCTCGCCCCGCGTCTGGCCGAAGCCCGGCACCAGTCCATCCAGCACCAGGCCCGAAGCCACAACCAGCAGACCCAGCCCGACACCACCGGCCCAGTACATGATCTTCTCGCCGGCATTGAAGCGGTGCGAGGGCACATGCTCGCCGCTGAACATGCCGCCATGCTTGGACAGCCAGTTCAGGTCTCCGGCGCGCGGCAGGTTGTCGGCCAGGTACTTGATGCTGAACAGAACCAGCGACACCGCAAACAGCGGACCGACGAAGTTGTGCGCCGTCTTGAGCAGGTAGGTCAGCCAGCCGAACAAGGTGCCACCCAGCACCGGCAGCATGAAGTACTTGCCGAAGGCGATCACGATGCCGGAGATGGCCAGCACCGAAAAGCTGATCGCTGCCGCCCAGTGGATGACGCGCTCGTAGGGCGTGAAGCGTTCGATCTTGCGCCCCGTGTCCTTGGGCTGGCTGCCGAAGGGACCCTTCACCCAGTAGGTCAGCGCGATGGTGGCCAGCGTGATGAGCAACAGCGCTCCGCCGTAGGGAAGGATCCAGTTCTGCCGCACCTGACGCCAGGCCTCGCCGGCCGTCGTGTACTTGGACCCCGGATACTGGACGAAGGGCTGGATCAGCACGCCCTTCTCCGCGCCGGGCAGATTGCTGACACCGGGCTGGGTGCCGCTTTCGCGAACAGCCCGCCACATGGGCGCGTTGTTGCCGGGTTGGCTCTTGGCGCGCTGCGCGTTGTTTTCGTCGACACCGGGTTCCGCCGGTGCCGCAAAGCCCGCGGGCGGGCCTGCGGCCGGGCCGGGCGAAGCGGAAGCCGGTGCGGCCTGCTGGGCCAGGGCCGTTCCGACCAACCCCAGCGTCAGGGCCATGCCCAGCAGGTACTGCCTTGTCGAGCCTGACATGAGTGCTCCTTGATCGCGCCGCTGGCCGGTCAGGACCGGCCGCCGGCGCGCTGGTATTCGTTCTGGCCAGCCTGGGTCCGCGCCCGGATCTTCTCTTCCCAACTGGCCTTGTCACCAGCCTTCCAGCCCGGCGACATGTAGGCCCCGCCCTGCGCGCCGCCCATGTAGGCGGGGTGGGCCGTAACACGCGTGCCCTGTTCCTGGGGCCTTTCTCCACACGCCGTCAAACCGGCCAGCAAGGCCACGCCACCCACCCACAGAAGAAGCTTCATGACTTGGTGGCCTTCGGTGCCGAGGAGTTGCCGGGTGCTGGTTTGCCGTAGGCCGTGCCCCAACCCCAGACCTCGCTGCCCTTGTTGCGCGTCATCACACGGGTGCGGAAGATGTCGGCCACGACGTCACCGTCGCCGCCCAGGAGCGCCTTGGTGGCGCACATCTCGGCACAGGCCGGCAACTTGCCCTCGGACAGTCGGTTGCGGCCGTACCTTTCGTTTTCCGCCGCACTGCCGGCTGCCTCGGGGCCGCCGGCGCAGAAGGTGCACTTGTCCATCTTGCCGCGCATGCCGAAGGTGCCGCTGCTCGGAAACTGCGGCGCCCCGAACGGGCAGGCATAGCTGCAATAGCCGCAGCCGATGCAGGTGTCCTTGTCGTGCAGCACCACGCCTTCGGCCGTGCGGTAGAAGCAGTCCACGGGGCAGACCGCCATGCACGGTGCGTCGGAACAGTGCATGCAGGCCACCGAGATGCTGCGCTCACCGGGCACGCCGTCGTTGAGCGTGACGACGCGCCGGCGATTGACACCCCAGGGCACCTTGTGCTCGGCCTTGCAGGCCGTGACGCAGCCGTTGCACTCGATGCAACGCTCGGCGTCACAGATGAACTTCATTCGGGCCATCGTGCGCTCCTCATGCTGCCTTCTCGATCTGGCAGACCGACGTCTTCGTTTCCTGCATGTTGGTCACAGGGTCGTAGCCGTAGGTGCCAGCCGTGTTGACGGCCTCGCCGGTGATCAGTGGTTTGGCGCCTTCCGGGTAGTAGGACGAGATGTCCTGGCCCTGCCAGCGGCCGGCGAAGTGGAAAGGCAGGAACACGGTTTCGCGATCCACCCGTTCGGTCACCTGCGCCTTGACCTTCAGCCGCACACCGGTAGGCGTCTTGACCCAGACGTCTTCGCCGTTGCGGATGCCGCGGTCGTTGGCGGCAGCCGGATTGATCTCGACGAACATCTCCTGCTGCAGTTCGGCCAGATAGGGGTTGGAACGTGTCTCGTCGCCCCCGCCTTCGTATTCGACCAGGCGCCCGCTGGTCATGATCAGCGGGAACTCCTTGCCGATGTCGCGGTTCTTCTGCTGCAGCGACTTGTACAGCACGGGCAGGCGCCAGCCGGTGCGGCGGTCGTCGTGCGTGGGGTACTTGTCGACCAGCTCGGGCCGCGTGGAGTAGATCGGCTCGCGGTGCTGGGGAATGGGATCGGGGAAGTTCCAGACCACGGCCCGCGCCTTGGCGTTGCCGAACGGGTGGCAGCCGTGCGCCATCGTCACGCGCTGGATGCCGCCGGAGAGGTCGGTCTTCCAGTTCTTGCCTTCGGCGGCCTTCTGCTCGGCCTCGGTGAGGTCGCCCCACCAACCCAGCTTCTTGAGCAGGACGTGGTCGAACTCCGGGTAGCCGGTGGTGATCTCGGCGCCCAGGCTGTGCGAACCATCGGCCGCCAGCAGCGACTGCCCCTCACGCTCGACACCGAAGTTGGCGCGGAAGTTGCCACCACCTTCCATCACGTGCTTGGATGGGTCGTAAAGGTTCGGTGAGCCCGGATGCTTGAGCTCGGGCGTGCCATAGCAGGGCCAGGGCAGGCCGAAGTAATCGCCATCGAGCTTGTAGCCGGTTTCCTTGTCGATACCGCCCTTGGCGCGCAGCGTGTTGACGTCGAAGACGTGCATGTTGCGCATGTGGGCCTTGATGCGCTCCGGGCTCTGGCCGGTCATGCCGATCGTCCACAGCGCGCGGTTCCACTCGCGCATGATGTCCTCGGGAACGGGTTCGTCCATTCCCTTGACCTTCTGCATCTTGTAGTTCTTCGTCAGTTCCTTGGCGAAGCCCAGCTTCTCGGCCAGCTGGACCATGATCATGTGGTCGGAGCGCGACTCGAACAGCGGGTCGATGACCTTCTCGCGCCACTGGATGGAGCGGTTGCTGGCCGTGAGCGAGCCGGAAGTCTCGAACTGCGTGCAGGCCGGCAGCAGGTACACGGCCCGGTTCGGGTTCAGGTCCTCGGCCTTGCCGGGCATCGCCGCCATCGCGGCAGTGGCGCTGGGGAACGGGTCCACCACCACCAGCAGGTCCAGCTTGTCCATCGCCCGCTTCTGGTCGGGCCCGCGGGTCTGCGAGTTGGGTGCATGGCCCCAATAGAACAAGCCGCGCAGGTTGCTTGGCTGATCGATGACCTCGTTCTTCTCGAGCACACCGTCGAACCAGCGCGAGACCGTCATGCCGGGCTTGCCCATCATGCCGGGTGCGTAACGGCCCTTGATCCATTCGAAATCCACACCCCAGACCGAGGCGTAGTGCTTGAACGAGCCTTCGGCCAGGCCGTAGTAGCCCGGCAGCGAATCGGGGTTGGGGCCGACGTCGGTACAGCCCTGCACGTTGTCGTGGCCGCGGAAGATGTTCGCACCACCACCGGACTTGCCGATGTTGCCCAGCGCCAGTTGCAGCAGGCAGGAAGCCCGCACCATCGCGTTGCCGATCGTGTGCTGCGTCTGGCCCTGGCACCAGACGATGGTGCTGGGACGGTTCTCGGCCATGATGCGCGCCACCTTGAGGCAGGTGGCTTCGTCGACACCGGTGACGGCGAGCACCTTGTCGGGCGTCCACTTGGCCAGCACGTCGTCGCGCACCTTGTCCATCGCCCAGACACGGTCGGCGAGGTACTGCTTGTCCTCCCAGCCGTTCTTGAAGACGTGGTACAGCACGCCGAACAGGAAGGCGATGTCGGAGCCGGAACGGATGCGCACGTACTCATCGGCCTTGGCGGCCGTGCGCGTGAACCGCGGGTCCACCACGATCATCTTCGAACCCTTTTCCTTGGCGTGCAGCATGTGCAGCATGGAAACCGGGTGTGCCTCAGCAGCATTCGAACCGATGTACAACGCAGCCTTCGAGTTCTGCATGTCGTTGTACGAATTGGTCATCGCACCGTAACCCCACGTATTCGCCACACCGGCGACAGTAGTGGAGTGGCATATTCGTGCCTGGTGGTCACAGTTGTTCGTCCCCCAGAGGGTCACCCACTTTCTGAGCAGGAAGCACTGCTCGTTGTTGTGTTTGGATGAACCCACCACGAAGATCGAATCCGGGCCGCTGTCCTTGCGCAGCTCGAGCATCTTCTTGCTGATCTCGTCCAGGGCCACGTCCCAGCTGATGCGCTGGTACTTGCCATTGACGAGCTTCATCGGGTACTTGAGGCGGAACTCGCCGTGCCCGTGTTCGCGCACCGAAGCACCCTTGGCGCAATGCGCGCCCAGGTTCAGCGGCGAATCGAAGACCGGCTCCTGCCGTACCCAGACACCGTTCTCGACGTAGGCGTCGATCGCGCAGCCCACCGAGCAGTGGCCGCACACGGTGCGTTTGACCTCGACCTTGCCGCCGCCGGTTGCAGGCGCCGGATCAGCAGCCTGTGCCTTGCGCACGAGCGTCAGCTGGCTGGCCGCCAGGCCCGCGCCAACGCCCAGGCCGGAGCGGCGCAGGAATGCCCGCCGGTCCATCGTGGGTATGGCACGCGTGACTGCGCGTGCCAGGCTGCCAACGAGCGCGCTGGGCGATCCGCCCCCGCTTCCCGTCGACCGTTTGGTCAATAGCATGTTGCCTCCTACAGGGATCGACTGGGCTCAGACGCGAGCGGTGCGGTAGTACTGCTGCACGTGCTCCGTGAGGCGGTACCCGAGTTGATTGTCGGCAGACGGTGCCTTGGCGACGGCGTCTGGCATGGGCGAGTCGGCCGGGCGGCCGGGAAGCAGCGCCGCCGCCGCCACGAGGGCACCTGCGGTTCCCGTGCCGGCCAGCAGGGTGCGGCGCGGCAGCGCTTGCTGATCACTGAGTTTCATGGCTAGCTCCTCTGCAGGCGATGCGCCCCGGCTAGGGTCCCCACCGCAATCCATCGGGCGGCCCGCCAGCGGGCCTGCGAACGACCAACACCACGCCGGAGCCATGAGCACATCACCTGTGCCGCGATCAGCCTCGACCTGCGCCGAGCTTGTACAGAGTCACCCCACAGAGGGCCTTGACGCAGCACGAGCTTACGGTGCGTGGTATGAACAGACTAACATATCGCATCCCGGACTTGATGCGGTTTTCCCCTGTGATCGTTGGTACTGCAGGTCACATCGACCACGGAAAGACCTCGCTGGTCAAGGCGTTGACGGGCATCGATGCCGATCGCCTGAAGGAGGAAAAGGCCAGAGGCATCACCATCGACCTGGGCTTTGCCTACCTGCCCCAGGCCGATGGCAGCGTGCTGGGCTTCGTCGACGTGCCGGGGCACGAACGGCTGGTGCGCAACATGCTGGCCGGCGCCACCGGCATCGACCATGTCCTGCTCGTGGTAGCGGCCGACGACGGGCCGATGCCCCAGACGCGCGAGCACCTGGCCATCCTGGATCTGCTGGGCCTCTCGCGCGGTGCCGTGGTGTTGAGCAAGTGCGACCTCGTGACATCGGCGCGCCTGGACGAAGCACGGGCCGAAGTCCAGGCCTTGCTGCAGGGCACCGGCCTGGCCGGCGCGCCGCTGTTCGCCGTCTCCAACACCACCGGACAGGGCCTGGCGGATCTGGAGCAGCACCTGCTCCAGGCCCAGCGCGAACACCTCCGGGCCCGGGACGACGGCTGCTTTCGTCTGGCGGTGGACCGCTGCTTCACGCTGGCCGGCATCGGCACGGTAGTCACCGGAACGGCCGTATCCGGGCAGGTGAGCGTGGGAGACCGCGTGCTCGTCTCGCCGCGCCGGTTGCCGGTCCGCGTGCGCGGCCTGCATGCGCAGAATCGCGAGGCCACGCAAGGCCTGGCCGGCCAACGGCTGGCGCTGAACCTGGCGGCCACGGGCCTTGAGAAAAGCGACATCGCGCGCGGCGACTGGATCGTGGCCGAAGCGGCCCATGCCAGCACGCGCCGCATCGATGCGCGCATCCACCTGCTGCGCAGCGAGACCCGTGACCTGGCGCACTGGACGCCGGTGCACCTGCATCTGGGCGCCTGCGACGTGGGAGCACGGGTCGTGCTGCTGGAAGGCCCAACGCTGGCGCCCGGTGGCAGCATGAGGGTGCAACTCGAGCTGGACCGCGACATCGCGGCCTGGCACGGCGACCGTTTCATCCTGCGTGACCAGTCGGCAACGCGCACGCTGGGGGGCGGGCAGGTCATCGACCCGTTTGCCAGCGCCACATTGCGCCGCAAACCCCAGCGGCTGGCCGCGCTGGCAGCCCAGGAACTGGCCGCGCCCGAGCAGGCCCTGCAAGCCTTGCTGGCGCTGCATCCGCCCGCCGGGCTGGACATCGAGTCGTTCCTGGTGGCGCGAAATCTGCTGCCCGCGCAGCGACAGGCACTGCTGGCCGCCGTGCCCCACCGGGCGCTGCCCGATGGCCCTGCACAACGGCTGTTTGCGCCGGCCCAGCTGGAACGCATCGCCGACTCGTTGACGGAAGCGCTGTCGGCCTACCACCGCAGCCACCCGGACAGCCCGGGCATCACCCCGGAGGTGCTGCAGCGCCAGGCGGCTTCCAAGCCACGCGCGCTGGTCTTTGGCCACCTGTTGCGCGATCTGCTGGCCGCGGGCCGCGTCCAGCGCGCGGGTCCCTATCTGCGCCTGTCCGGTCACGAAGTGGCCTTGCTGCCCAACGAGCAGAAGCTGTGGGAGAGGTTGCGCCCCTGGCTGGACGAAGGAGGCATCCGCCCGCCCAAGCTGACCGACATGCTGGCGCGCGACCGCAGCCTGCCGCGCGATGCTGTGCTGCGGCTGCTGAACAAGCTGGCACGGCATGGCAAGGTCTACGCCGTGGGCGAAGAGTACTTCGTGCAGGCGCACCACATCTGCGCGCTGGCGCAGGCGGCGCAGAAGCTGGCACGCGCAGACCCGCACCAGCGGCTGAACGTGAAGGTTCTGCGAGAATCCCTCGCGCTCAGCCGGCACTTCTCGCTGCCCATCGTGGAGTTCTTCGACCAGGTGGGGTTCACCAAGCGTGACCCCGAGGGCCGCAAGATCCGCCGCGACGCCACCGAGATGTTCGGCGGCAGCGGACCGGCCTGAAACCGGCCACTGAGACTCAGGAAGAGGAACGTTCCCCGGTGGGGCGTCCGGTCTGCAAAACCGGGTGGGGTCGCTACGCGGTCCCAGGTGGGTTCGACTCCCACGCTCTTCCGCCAACCGCGACCGGGGCCGTTGGCCGCAGGCGATCTTCGGGCGAAGCTGGCACCCCGGATGCATCGCGAAGCGCAACGGGCTCGGCACCATCGGTGGCCAGCGTCGGATCGGCGGCCGGTTCGGCCCCGGCGGCAGGCGCGGCAGCGGCCGACTCGGCTCCCAGGCTCGGTGTGGCCACCTGGTCTTCCAGCTCGTCGTCCAGCAGGCCCAGCATGCGCGCCTGCACGAGTTGCTTGAACATGGCCGCCGGGACCGGGTCGGGCGTGTTGTAGTCGTCGATGTAGGTATCCAGCCCGTCCATCACGTTGTAGTGTGGGTCGGCAAAGAGCTTCTTCATCGCCAGGTTCTTCACTTCCGGGTCGACATCCGGGGCGACGAAGCGTGAGAAGTCGGACTCACGGGTCAGCGCCTGAACGTCGTCCAGCGTGGGCCTGGGTGCGGCCGGCGGAGCCTCAGGGGCCGGTGGCGCCGGTTCGGCTGCAAGTGCGGTGGCGGGCGCGTCATCGGCCGGGCCGGGGTCCACCGGCGGCGGGGGCTGGACCTCCGTCGGTTCGCCGCCTTGCCGCACCTGCGCCTTGCGGCGCGACCAACGCGACAGGAAGCTCTGACCGGGTTCGTCCGTGTTCATCCGTTGCGGCTCAGGTTGTCGCGCTCTTGCGGACTGAGGAAGGACTGCGCGCGCTGCCGGCGCGGCGGCTCGGGTTTGAAGTGCTGGTTGGTGAACACGCGCAGCCACTCGCAGAGGGCGTCGGGCAGCGGCAGGCTGTCCACGTGCTCTTCGGCGGCCATCCAGCGGTCGCATTCGATGTAGGAGACGCTGACCATCTGCGGCCGCGCCATCAACGGGTCATCCTCGTCGAAGCGCCAGGTCACGAACCAGGCTGGCTTACCCGAGGTGAGGTTCAGGAAGTAGCCCTTGCACTCGTCGGGAAACAGCTCTACGCTGAAGCCCGGGTACAACCAGCGTGAGCGCTTGCCGTCGTCGTGCAGCTTGCGCGCCTGGTCGCCATACTGGCCTTCGTCGGGTATCACGTCGATCACCCTGAAAGCCACGTCTTCCCAGCGGTTGGGTTGCAGCACGCGCTCCATCACCACGGCCAACGGCGCCTGGGGGCGGTCAGGGCGCATCGGCGTGGTGTTCGTGCAGGGCTCGACGGAATCGGACGGGGCATCCATGACCCAGTCTATCGCGCCGGCCGCCATGCCGAAGTGGCCGGTCCACGAGCCCATAATGCGCCCCGCCCGACCCCGCGCCGCCGACCTCCCTACCCCATGCCGCGGGAGGGGGCGACCGGTACGCCGCGTTTGCGGCGCACCGATTCCACTGGACACTGCGGCCCCATGAAGACCCTGATCTGCAACTGCAACCAGACCCTGCCACTGGATGCCCCTGCGCTGCAGCGAGCCCTGGCCAGGACGCCCGGTGCCAGCACCGACGGGCTGGAGGTCACACACACCCTGCTGTGCCGGCGCGAGGCGGCTCACTTCCAGCGCGCCGCCAAGCAGACCACGGCCAGCGGCGACGAATTGCTGGTGGCCTGCACGCAGGAAAGTCGCCTATTCCTGGAGCTGAACCAGGAAACCGAAGGTGCGGCCAGCGTGCAGGAGCGGCCCATCCGCTTCGTCAATATCCGCGAAACCGCGGGCTGGTCGCAGCAAGGCGCCCAGGCCACGCCCAAGATCGCGGCGCTGCTCGCCGCTGCGCAGCTGCCGGCCCCGGACCCCGTGGCCACGGTGGCCTACCGCAGCCAGGGCCGTTGCCTGGTCATCGGCCCGGCCGAGGCCGCCGAGCGCGCGGCGGG
>DAORNK010000044.1:0-14173 GCA_035440985.1 Rubrivivax sp.
AGCGGGGCGCCGAGGCCGGCGTGGCGGGCGGCGCGGCCGGCCTGGGATTGCAGCGCCCCTGACGCTCGAACCAGTAGACGACATTGCCCACCAGCGCGATGCTGCCCGAAACGACGGCCGAAGCCGCCGTCACGGCCCCCGCCGCCGTCAGCATCGCCAGGCAGCCCTCACCGGCGCAGGCCTGAAAGCCGCCCAGGTAGGCGGCCTCCAGTGTCATCTGCCGGGTCAGGATGCGGCATTCGGGGTCGTAGACCTCACGCACCTGGGGCACCACGATGCAACCGCCCAGCGTCAGCAGCAGGGCCGGCACGCAGAGGGTGGTTCGCCAGCGGCGTGGCGCGCAGCCAGGGCGGGGCATCGCTTCAGCGGTTGCGCATCCAGTCGGCGGTGCTGAACAGCGCCTCACCCATCCGGGCGGCCAGCGCGGGCTCGACGCCCCGCTCCTGCATCGCCTGCACCATGCAGGCCATCCACTGGTCGCGCTCGCGAATGCCGATGGGAAAGGGCATGTGGCGGGCGCGCGGGCGCGGGTGGCCGAATCGTTCGATGTAGTGGTCGGGTCCGCCCGTCCAGCCGCAGAGAAACCAGAACAGCTTGTCGCGTGATCCTTCGAGCGTCGTCGGATGCAGGGCCCTCAGTTCGGCGTAGGCCGGTTCCAGGTCCATCAGGTCGTAGAAGCGATCGACCAATGCCCGCAGGCCGACCTCGCCGTCCAGGCGTTCGAACAGGGTGGCTTCCCCGACGGTCATCCTGCTACGAGGCTGCGGGCACGCGGTTGACCGCATTGAGCAGGGCCAGCGCCGCCGGCGTGCCGGGCAACGCTTCCATCAGCAGTTGCCGGCGCTGCACGGCTTCGCGCACGGCCGGGTCCAGCGGCACTTCGCCCAGCAGATCCAGCCGCACGGGAGCGGGCAGCGCGGGGTTGACGTAGCGGTCCACCACCTGCTGCAACTGCTGCCGGACGATGCGCCCTTCGCCGGGCTTGCGCGTCTGGTTGACCAGCAGGTTGACACGGCGTCGGCCCTGCGTGTTGGCCAGCACCTTGATGGTGGCATAGGCATCGGTCAGCGACGTGGGCTCGGGCGTGGCCACCAGCAGCACCTCGCCGGCCAGGCTGACCGTGTAGAGCACGACATCGGAGATGCCAGCCCCGGTGTCCAGCAGCACATGATCGAACCTGGGCGTGACGTCGGCGATCACCTTCTGCAGCTGTTCACGCACCTCCGGCGTCATCCGCGAGTACTCGACCATGCCCGAGCCCGCCAGCAGCACCGAAAACCCGCCCGGCGCCGGCACGATGGCGTCGGCCAGGCTGCTCTTGCCGGTGAAGACATCGTGCAGCGTGATCTTCGGGAACAGGTTGAGCACCACGTCCAGGTTGGCCAGGCCCAGATCGGCATCCAGCACCAGGACGCGGCGGCCGCTGCGCGCCAGGGCCGCCGCCAGGTTGGCCGAGACGAAGGTCTTGCCCACCCCTCCCTTGCCGCTGGTGACGGCCATGATGCGGGGTGACGCCGGTGGGGCTGACGCGGGAACGGTCATTCGTGATCCTGGAACTGAAACGTCTCGAACAGCAGCCGCTTCTCCTCGCTGCTGACCACCGACACCGTACTGGGCTCCAGGCGCACGAGGTTGCGCCCCTGGGCCTTGGACAGGTAGAGCTGCTGGTCGGCCCGTTCCTGCCACAGCGCGGGGGTGGAACGCACCCACTGCGGTGCGAAGGCGCCACCGACGCTGATCGTCACGCTGATCTGCTGGCCACCGGGCGCGATGGCCACCGGCATGCGCTCGACGCGCCGGCGCACGCGCTCGGCCACGGTCTCGCCGAAGGCGATGGCGCAATTGGGCAGGATGATGGCGAACTCCTCACCACCCACGCGCGCCACCAGGTCCATCGGGCGCACGCTGTCGACCAGCGCCGTGGCCACGGCCTGGATCACCTGGTCGCCGGCGGGATGTCCGTGCGTGTCGTTGACGCGCTTGAAGTGATCGATGTCCAGCGCCAGAAGCAAGGCCGGTTCGCCGCTGCGTGCCACGCGATCCACTTCGCGCGCCAGCGCCAGCTCGAAAGCGCGACGATTGGCCAGGCCGGTCAGGGGGTCCCGGCTGGAGAGCTCGACCAGCGCGTCGATCAGCGCCTGGGTCCACTCCGGGCTTCCGGGCACGCCCACAGGCGCCTGCCGGCCCGATTGGGCGAGCAGGTTCAGCGCGCTGTCAAAGTGCAGCGTGTTACCGCCGGGCGGTTGGGTCGTGGCAGTCGGGTTCAAGGTGCTCCTGGGCGGGCACGGCGCCCGCCGAGGCCGTGGCGGCCAGTCTAGCAGCCGGGTGCAGCGGCCCAGAGGTCGGAATTGGGCGGCCACCACCGGCCATATCCGGGCTTGCATCGCGCACCAGATCGCCACACTGGGGGAAGAGGCCGAACGCCGGCCCGCACCGCAACACGAGCGTCCATCATGTCCGACTTCGATGTGCCCCTGGCGCCCGCCGCCGAGCAGGAGTTCAAGCTCACCAGCGCCGACTTCGAGCGCGTGCGCCAGCTCATCTACCAGCACGCCGGCATCAGCCTGCATGCCGGCAAGCAGGCGATGGTCTACAGCCGCCTGTCGCGCCGGCTGCGCGAGACGCGCTTCGGCAACTTCGGCGACTACCTGAGCTGGCTGGAGCGCACCACCGGCGCCGAAGCCCAGCGCGAGTGGCAGGAGTTCGTGAACTGCCTGACGACCAACCTGACGGCCTTCTTCCGTGAAGAACATCACTTCCACGCCCTGGTGGAAGACCTGCGCGCCCGTGCCGCGCGGCCCATCCGCATCTGGTGCAACGCCGCGTCCACCGGCGAGGAACCCTACTCGCTGGCCATGACGGTGGTCGAGACGCTGGGCCTGTCGGCCCAGGTGAAGCTCGTCTGCAGCGACATCGACACCAAGGTGCTGGCCACCGCGCAGCGTGGCGTGTATTCGGCCGAAGCGCGCGGCCTGAGCCCGGAAAGGCTGAAGCGGCACTTCATGCGCGGCACGGGCCAAAACAGCGGGCACATCCGCGTCAAGCCCGAACTGGCCCGCCTGATCGAATTCCGTTCCTTCAACCTCATGAGCCCGAGCTGGTCGGCCCTGGGCGAGCCCTTCGATCTGGTGTTCTGCCGCAACGTGATGATCTACTTCGACAACCCGACCCAGCGCAAAGTCCTGGAACGCATCCATGCGGCGATGAAACCCGGCGGGCTGCTGTACGTCGGGCACTCGGAGAACTTCACCGAATCGCGGGATCTGTTCCGTCTGCGCGGCAAGACCATCTACGAGCGCGTCTGAAGGGGCGCCTGCCCGCTCAAGCCGCACGCCCGCCCTGCCGATAAGTCAACCAATGAGCGTCATACAGACCGCCGCTGCCCGCCCCGGGTACCCCGCACCGCCCCCGGCCGGCAGGCCGGCGGGGCCGTCGCGCCTGGAACGGCTGAAGGCAGCGCCGCGCAAGTCCGGGGAGGCGTCGTTCTTCTTCTTCGATGCGCACTTCCGCAACGAGGCGGTCAAGGTGCTGCCCGGCGAGTTCTTCGTGCACGACGAGGATCTGCTGATCATGACCACGCTGGGTTCGTGCATCGCCGCCTGCCTGTGGGACCGCGAAAAGCGCGTCGGCGGCATGAACCACTTCCTGCTGCCCGATGGCGGGGGCGGTGCCGACAGCGGCCGCTACGGCAGCTTCGCGATGGACCTGCTGATCGGCGAGATGGTCAAGCGCGGCGCCACGCGCGCCACGATGGAGGCCAAGGTCTTCGGCGGCGGTGCGGTGATCAACGGCATGAACACGATCAACGTCGGCGAACGCAACACGTCCTTCGTGCTGGACTACCTGCGTACCGAGCGCATCACCGTGGTGAGCAAGGATGTGATGGACGTCTACCCGCGCAAGGTGTGCTTCCTGCCGCACAGCGGCAAGGCGATGGTCAAACGCTTGGCCTCGTCCAACACCGACGCGCTGGCGGCGCAGGAACGTGCCGCGGCACGGGCGGTGCCAGCGGCCAGCGCGGGCGGCTCCGTCGACCTGTTCTGACAACCGCATAGCCCTGGAGAAGGCTGCATGGCCAACAAGATCCGCGTCATCGTCGTCGACGACTCCGCCCTGGTGCGCGGCCTGCTGGCCGAGATCATCGAGCGCCAGCCGGACATGACCTGCATCGGCGCCGCTGCCGACCCGCTGGTGGCGCGCGAGATGATCCGCAACCTCAACCCCGACGTCATCACGCTGGACATCGAGATGCCCCGCATGGACGGCATCGACTTCCTGTCGCGGCTGATGCGCCTGCGCCCGATGCCGGTGGTGATGGTTTCCACGCTGACCGAGCGCGGCGCCGATGTCACGCTCAAGGCGCTGGAGCTGGGCGCAGTGGACTTCGTGGCCAAGCCCAAGATCGGCGTGGCCGACGGCCTGCGCCAGCTGGGTGCGGACATCACCGAGAAGATCCGCACGGCGGCGCGTGCCCGCGTGCACCGCCTGGCCGCCCCTGCTGCAGCCGGGGCGGCACCGGCCAGGCCGGTGTCGATGGCGCAGATGGGGCGCCTGTCCACCGAGAAGATCCTCTTCCTGGGCGCCTCCACCGGCGGCACCGAAGCCACCCGCGAGGTGCTGGTCGGCCTGCCGGCCGACTTCCCGGCCGTGATGATCACGCAGCACATGCCGCCTGGTTTCACGAAGAGCTACGCCACGCGGCTGAACAGCCTGTGCCGGATCCGGGTGGCCGAAGCCAACGATGGCGAACGTGTGCTGCCGGGGCACGCCTACATCGCCCCGGGTGGCTTCCATCTCAGCGTGGAGCGCTCGGGCGCCAACTACATTGCCCGCGTGCAGGATGGCGAGCCCGTCAACCGCCACAAGCCCAGCGTGGAAGTCCTGTTCGACAGCGCCGCGCGCGTGGTCGGCCGCAATGCGCTGGGCGTGATGCTCACCGGCATGGGTGGCGACGGCGCCAGGGCCATGCGCACGATGCGCGACGCCGGCAGCTACAACCTGGTGCAGGACGAAGCCAGCTGCGTGGTGTTCGGCATGCCGCGCGAAGCCATCGCCCACGGCGCCGCCCATGAAGTGCTGCCGCTGACGCAGATCGCGCCGCGCCTCATCGAGTGGCTGCGCGCCAACGCCGGGGCCAGCACCTCGCGCGTGTAGCCGCGCCGGCCGCTTTCAGGCCCGCAGGAACATCGCCTGCAGGTCGGACAGGAAGTCGAACCCCCGATCCGTGGGCTGCACGTGATCGCCCGCCCACACGAGCAGGCCCTGAGCCTGCGCCGCCTGCAGAGCGCCCTGCACGGTGGACAGCGGCAGGCCGGTACGGGCCTTGAAATCGGCCAGGTCCAGCCCGTCGCGCAGGCGCAGCGCGTTCATCATGTACTCGAAAGGCAGGTCGTGCCGCGCCACCTCGTGCTGGTTGCTGACGGCCGTGCCGGCCATGGCGTTGGCCATGTAGGCCGCCGGCTCGCGCCAGCGCACGGTGCGCAGCACGCGGTGCGGAAAGCTCAGCTTGCCGTGGGCACCCGCACCGATGCCGAGGTAGTCGCCGAACTGCCAGTAGTTGAGGTTGTGCCGGCAGCGGTGCCCTGGCCTCGCGAAGGCCGACACTTCGTAGCGTTGCAGGCCGGCCCCGGCCGTAGACGCGGCGACCAGGTCCAGCATGTCGCTGGCCAGGTCGTTGTCCGGCAACTCGGGCGGCGCCACGGCGAAGGCCGTGTTGGGCTCCACGGTGAGGTGGTAGATCGACAGGTGCGGCGGCGCGAAGGACAGCGCCGTGCGCAGGTCGGCCTGCAGGTGCGCCAGCGTCTGGCCGGGCAAGGCATACATCAGGTCGATATTGAAGGTGTCGAAGGCTTCGCGCGCTTCGGCCACCGCGGCGCGCGCCTGCGCGGCATCGTGCACGCGACCGATGCGCTGCAGCGCCGCGTCGTCGAAGCTCTGCACGCCGATCGACAGCCGCGTCACCCCGGCCGCGCGATAGGCCTTGAAGCGCTCGCGCTCGAAGGTGCCGGGGTTGGCCTCCAGCGTGATCTCGGCCAGCGGCTCCAGCGGCAGGCGCGCGCGGATGTCCGCCAGCAGCCGGTCGATGCTGGCCGGATCGAACAGGCTGGGCGTACCGCCGCCGATGAACACGCTGACCACGCGCCGGCCCCAGACCAGCGGCAGGCTGGCTTCCAGGTCGGCTCGCAACGCATCCAGGTAGGCCGCTTCGGGAAGACCGCCCGCCCCTGAGGTGGTGGCGTGGGAGTTGAAGTCACAGTACGGGCACTTCTTCAGGCACCAGGGCAGGTGCACGTACAGCGCCAGCGGCGGCAGGCCGTCCAGTTGCAGGGTGCCGGGGCGCAGGTAGTGCGCCACGGGATCGGTCACAGTCTCCAGACCTCGTGCAGCAGTGCCCGCATCTGCGACACCGCGCGGGCGCGGTGGCTGTGGGCGTTCTTCGTTGTCGCGTCCAGTTCGGCCACGGTGCGGCCGAGATCAGGGATGAACATCAGCGGGTCGTAGCCGAATCCTTGTTCACCACGCGGCGCCTGCAGGATCTGGCCAGGCCAGCGGCCCATGGCCACGAGTGGTTGCGGATCCTGCGCGTGGCGCAAGGCCACCAGGGTGCTGACGAAGTACGCGCTTCGGTCGGGGATGTCCTGCAGGCGCTGCAACAGCAGCCGGTTGTTGGCCGCGTCCTGCACGCGGCGGCGCGCCTCGCGGTCGGCGCCGTCTGGCAACTCAGCCGGTGCAAAGTGCGCCGAAACCACACCCGGCTGCCCGCCCAGCGCGTCCACACAGAGGCCCGAGTCGTCGGCGATGGCCGCACCGCCACAGGCCTGCGCGGCATGGCGGGCCTTGGCCAGTGCGTTTTCGATGAAGGTGACGTGCGGTTCGTCCGCTTCGGTTATGCCGAGTTCGCCTTGCGGCAGAAGTTCAACCGCCAGACCGGCCAGCAGCGCGCGCAGCTCGGACAGCTTCTTGGCGTTGTTGCTGGCCAGGACGAGGCGGGCGGTCACGTCAAGCCCAGGGCCGCCTTCTGCGCGGCCACCAGTTGGCGGATGCCCTGCTCGGCCAGGGCCAGCAGGCGTTCCATCTCGGCCCGCGTGAAGGGCGCCCCTTCGGCCGTGCCCTGCACCTCGACGAAACCGCCGCTGGCCGTCATCACCACGTTCATGTCGGTGTCGCATGCCGAGTCTTCGGTGTACTCCAGGTCCAGCAGCGGCGTGCCCTGCACCACCCCCACCGAGACCGCGGCGACGAAGTCGCGGATGGGACTGCGGGCGATGCGGCCCTGGCCCAGCAGCCAGCTGACCGCGTCGTGCGCGGCGACAAAGGCCCCGGTGATGGCGGCCGTGCGCGTGCCGCCATCGGCCTGCAGCACATCGCAGTCCAGCAGGATGCTGCGCTCGCCAAGCGCAGCCAGGTCGAACACGCTGCGCATCGAGCGCCCGATCAGGCGCTGGATCTCCTGCGTGCGCCCGCTCTGCTTGCCTTTGGCGGCCTCGCGGTCGCTGCGCGTGTGCGTGGCCCGCGGCAGCATGCCGTACTCGGCCGTGACCCAGCCCTGGCCGCTGCCACGCTTGTGCGGAGGCACCTTCTCTTCCACCGATGCCGTGCACAGCACCTGCGTCTGGCCGAAGTTGACCAACACCGAACCCTCGGCATGACGCGTGTGATGTCGCAGGATGGAGACCGGGCGCAAGGCATCGGCCCGACGGCCGGCAGATCGTTCGAAGTTCATGGGTTCACAGGGGATGGAGATCGATCAATGGAGGAAGGTGGCGCCGCCCGGCTGGCGACAGTGCCGGGGCCGGCCAGGCCGGTCACTTGCGCTTCTTGGAACTGCGCTGGATGGCTTCGTTGATTTCGCGGATCGAACGCTCGATCTCCGCGTCGTCCAGTTCGTCGGCACCGCCTTCGGCGGCCAGGCTGGCCTGGATGGTGGAGGCAAACACCTCGTCGCCCAGCGAAAGCGTCGAGATGCCGCTCTTGCTGTCCATGTCCTCCGCGGCCTCCCACTCGACGGCCAGCACGGTGACGTTGTCGCTCTTCTCTCCTGCCGAACGCAAGGCCAGTTCGACCAGTTCGGGCACCGATTCGGTGATCGGGCGGCTGGCCAGGGTCGCGGTAATGACGGGGTCGGCCACCGCGCCCCACAGGCCGTCGGAGCACAGCATCACGCGGTCACCCGTCTGCACCAGCAGCGGGCCGGCGGTGTCCACCACGGGCTTGCCCGGGCTGCCCAGGCAGGTGAACAGCACGTTGCGATTGACGCGGTCGCCCATCGGCACCACCTGGGCCAGGGTCTCCTGCAGTTCGGAGTAGGAGTGGTCGCGCGTGCGCGCCACCAGCTTGTCGCCGCGCACGAGATACAGGCGTGAATCACCGCAGTGTGCCCAGTACGCCGCGTTGCCCTGCAATACGCAGGCGACCAGCGTGGTGCGCGGTGTGTCCGTCAGCGCACGCTCGGTGGCATAGCGCAGCAGCTGATGGTGGCCGGCCACGATGGCGTCGTGCAGAAAGCGCAACGGGTCGGCCAGGCGCGGCTTGGCCGCACGCTGGAACATCGCCGACATGGTCTGCAGGGCGAGTTGAGAAGCCACCTCGCCTTCAGGATGCCCGCCCATGCCATCGGCCAGCGCAAACAGGCCGGCATCCCGCGTATAGCAGTAGCCCATCCGGTCTTCGTTCTTCTCGCGGCCCCCCTTGCGGCTGACCTGGTAGACGGAGAACTGCACGCCTCAACCCCTGCGCCGCCATGCGCGCCCTGGCGGGCCGCCGGCCAGCGTCATGCCTTGGCCCCGTTCTTGAGGGTTTCCAGCTGAAGCTTGAGTCGTTCGCCGAAACTGAGCTTGGTGTAGCGGCGCTCGGTCTCGCGGGCCAGTTCCTTCTGCAGCGCAAACACGCTTTGAGGGCGCGACAGCGGGTCCAGCGACATGCACCACTCGGTGACTTCGATCAGGTTGTCGGAGTAGACGTTGCGCAGGCGCGAAAGGCTCAGCGTCAGGCGATCCTTTTCGAGCCGCTGCGGCGCGTCGTTGGGCGGGTAGCCCTGCATGCAGGCGTAGATGCAGGCACCGATGGCGTAGATGTCGGTCCAGGGGCCCAGCGTGCCATCGCGGCGGTACATCTCGGGCGCGGCGAAGCCCGGCGTGTACATCGGGCGGATGAAGTTGCCTTCCTTGGACAGCACCTCGCGCGCGGCGCCGAAGTCCAGCATCACCGCCTTGTTGTCGTTGGTGACGAAGACGTTGGCCGGCTTGATGTCCAGGTGCAGCATCTTGTGCTGGTGCACGATGCGCAGGCCGCGCAGGATCTCGTCGAACAGGCTGCGGATGGTGCTTTCGCGGAAGACCTTGTCGCGCTTGAGGTCGCGCGCGGTGACGATGAAGTCCTGCAGCGTGTCGCCCTGCAGGTAGTTCATCACCATGTAGACGGTTTCGTTCTCGCGGAAGAAGTTCAGCACGCTGACCACGCTGGGGTGGCTGATCTGCGCCAGCGAACGGCCCTCTTCGAAGAAGCTCTTCAGGCCCAGGCGGTACAGCGGCTGCTTGTCGGGCTTGACGCGCGGCGTCAGTTCACCGGGTGAGCGTTCGGCCAGCGAAGCCGGCAGATACTCCTTGATCGCCACCAGGGTCTGGTTGTCGCCTTCTGCCAGATACACCACGCCGAAGCCGCCCGCTGCGAGCTTCTTGACGACGGTGTAGCCGCCCACCACGGTGCCCGAGGGCAACGGCGCAGGTTTGGGCTTTGACATAATCGACGGATTCTTCTGGGGCGAGTGGATGGCTGTTTATAGCATGACGGGGTACGCCAACGCGGCCTCTGACCCAGCAGGAGTGAGTGCGGAAGCACGCTCGGTCAACGGCCGTTTCCTGGATCTGGCCTTGCGCCTGCCCGACGAACTGCGCGGCCTGGAACCAGCCCTGCGCGACCTGCTCACCGGCAGCTTCAAACGCGGCAAGATCGAACTGCGCCTGTCCACCACGCGCGATGGCGACACGGCCTGGCCGGCCCCTTCGCCCGACCAGCTCAACCGCCTGGCCCACCTGCAGAATGGGGTGCAGAGCTGGCTGCCCCAGGCACGTGCGCTGAGCGTCAACGAAGTGATGCAGTGGTGCCGCACCGCCACACCCGCCGACAAACTGGACGAACCGGCGCTGGCCGCCGCCAGGCAATGCATCCAGGGCCTGCGCGAGGCACGCGCCCGCGAGGGCGAACGCCTGACCACCATGCTGCTGGACCGCGTAGCACGGCTGCGCGAACTGGCAGCCCAGGCCGCCCCGCTGCTGCCCGCGGTGGTGCAACGGCAGCAGGCGCGGTTCCTGGAACGCTGGGCCGAGGCACTGGCCGGGGCTCAGACTGCCGGAGTCAACGCGGAGCCCGGTCTGGCCGATCGGGCCCAGGAACGTGCGCTGGGCGAAGCGGCAGCCTTTGCCATCCGCATCGACGTCGCCGAAGAACTCTCACGCCTGGGTTCCCACCTGGACGAGGTCGAAAGGCTGCTGAAGGCCGGCGGCGAACTGGGCAAGCGGCTGGAGTTCCTGATCCAGGAACTCCAGCGCGAGGCCAATACGCTGGGCAGCAAATCGGCGGCGCTGGAACTGACCAATCTGTCGGTGGAGATGAAGGTCGCGATCGAGCAGATGCGGGAGCAGGTGCAAAACATTGAGTAGCTTTTCGGGGGGTCCCAAGGGGTCCCCGAAGTTGAGCTAACCCACTGTCGTGTAAGGATATTTTGTCCCGGGCCGTCCCAGGGCGTCGCAGCGAAGCGCGCGCAACCTGTGGGGTTTATGGTGGGGTTTTTCGGGTTCGCGGCGCTCTTGGCATGCGCACCCGACAAAAAACCCCACAGCCTCACAGGAGCCTCTGGGACATGAACCGACAGCAACGACCCATCACTGACCGCGAGCTCAAGGCCTGGCTTGCCGCCGGCCCGGTGGACCGCGGGGTTGGCGAAGGACTGACCTTTGTCGCGAGCACCACCGCCGCGCAGGCCGGCAAGGCTTCGTGGATCCTCCGCTTCCGACTCAACGGACGCTTCAAGGAGAAGGTTCTCGGGCGGTATCCGGAACTGTCGCTGAAGGACGCGCGCGAGCTGGCCCGGCAGGATCGCGCGCAGATCGAACGCGGCGTCGACGTCGCCGCAGCCAAGCAGGCTGAGAAGGCGCTGCTGCTGGAAGTGCCGACCGTGCAGCGGTTGGGCGAGGTCTGGTTCGCGAAGTACATCCAACCGCGCTACAAGCATCCGGAAGTCGTCGCCCGCGTCCTGCGCAAGCACATCAATCCCGTCATTGGACCGGTCGCGCCGCCCGACGTGCAGCCGGCCCACATCGACCGCGTGCTGACGCGAATCGTGGCCGGTGGAGCACCGACCGTCGCCAACGATGCGCTGCGCTACATGAGCCGGATGTTCCGGATGGCCGCCCGCAACCACTGGATCGACCGCAACCCGGCGGCCGACTTCGACCTGGTGGATGCTGGCGGCGACGAGGTCTCACGCGACCGCTGGTTGACCGTCGAAGAGCTGCAGGAACTTGCTCGCGCGATGCGGACCACTTCATGTGCGAGACCTGCGCCCGGTAGTAGACGCCACCCACCACCAGGCCTTCCTCGCTTCAGTCGAACTGGTAGGCGTCGCCAAGCTCGAACGCCAGCGGGATGAAGGCACTGGCCGCAGCCCCCCTGGCGCTCGCCCCCGCACCACGCCCGGATGAAGTCCGTCACCCGGGTGTAGCCGCCGTCGTAGCCGGCCGCCCTGATCTCGGCGTACAGCGCCTTGGCCGTACGACGCTCGTCCTTGGGTCGCCGAGCGTCGGCCTTCAATGCCTGCTTGAGCGCTTCGTGGAATACCGTGAGCTTGCCGGGCCGCTCGCCGCGCCGGTACTTCGGCGGGCCATCAACCTCACCATGCAGCCACTTCGCAACCGTGTTGCGCGACAGCCCCGTCATGCGCGAGATCTCGCGCTCGGACTTCTTCTTCCGGCTATGCAAACGCCGGATCCTGCCAATCATGTCCATGGTGATCACTCCTCGTCCTCTGCTGCACAAAAATGCAGCAGGGCAGGCTATTCACCTGGCTCAGTTTTGGGTCGGCACTACTCTCAAAAGTGGCTCAGTTTTCGGTCGGCGCCAAAAATCAGGGCCGTGGTCAGGTTCTTGGGCGTGTGAAACGGCTGCCAGTCGCGCTCTGCCGCGAAGTGCCGCAACTCAGCCTGCAGTTCACCAAGGTTCATCCCTGTCTCCCTTCTTTGGGCGCATCTTGCCAGCCACGGCGGCGGCCCCCACGCCGGAGAATCGCACCATGACTGACCCGGACTCGACGTGGCTGCTGTTCGACTTCAGTGATCCCGCCGCGGTCACCGAGTGGCACGCGATCGACGACCGCGTGATGGGCGGCATCTCAAGCAGCCGACTGAGGCACGACCCGGCCGGCCACGCCATCTTCGAGGGCAACGTCTCGCTCGAACGCAACGGAGGCTTCGCGTCGATTCGGTCAAGACCTGCCGATCGAGGTAAACCCAGCGCGCAGACATGCTTCGTCGAGGCCCGCGCCACAGGCAAGCGCTTCAAGCTGAACCTGCTGACCGACAATGCCTTCGACAGCATCAACTACCAGGCCAGCTTTGACCCCGGCGCGACTTGGGAGACGCTGCACATTCCCCTGTCCACCTTCCGGGCCACCTTCCGCGGCCGAGAGGTCCCCGGCGCACCGGCGCTCGACCCGGCGCGCATCCGCCAGGTCGGCCTCATGATCGCCGAGCGCCAAGCCGGCGCTTTCGCGCTCGAAGTCCGCCGCATCGGCCTGGCGTGAGCGGCAAGAAGCGCCGCAACGCGGCGCCTGCGCCGAGCTACACAAGCCTGCGCTCCGCAAATGAACACACGTCGGCACCGGCCACCACCAGGTGATCGAGCACCCGCACGTCAACGAGCGCCAGTGCCGTCTTCAGCGTCTGCGTGAGGAACTCGTCGGCACGGCTCGGCTCCACGGAGCCCGATGGATGGTTGTGCGCCAGGATCACCGCCGCCGCATTCACCGATAGCGCTTCCTTGACCACCTCGCGCGGGTAGACAGAGGTCTGCGACACGGTGCCGCGGAACAACTGCTTCAGCGCAATGATCCGATGCTGCGCATCCAGGAACAGCACGCAGAAGACCTCGTGCTCCAGCACACCCAGCACCAGGCGCAGATGGTCCTTCACCGCTTCCGGCGACGACATCGTGGCACCGCGCCGCACGCGGTTGGCCAGCAGCCGCCGTGCATGGCACAGCACCTCGTCGGCATGCGCCGGCCGGTACTGACCGTCGACATCGCGGACCAGCAGCGTATCGGCGGCACCCACGGATGAGATCGAAGACGTGGACATGATGGACTCCGGTGTGTCGGGCGGGATTGCCCGAGACCGGAGCACCACGGCGCAGCGCAGCAGTCAGGGTTCGAAGACGGCCGCAGGGGCAAGCGCTCGCCCTGCGAGCGCGCAGACCTTGATGGCGAGAACGACGTGGCAGCGTGGGTCGACACGGCAAGCCCACCATGCACGTCAACAACGACTTGCGTTGTCAAGCAGGCCGGCGATACTGGGAGCGAAAGACGCACCAAAACCCTTGGCTTGACTGGTTCCCGACTGCTGTGGAATCCTCCTATCAACAGTAACCCGGTCAAGACGAGCATCCATGGCTGGCTTGGGCAGTTTCCTGTTTGCTTGGCTCGATGAGCGCCTAAGTAAGATTGGTCTGGCTGCGAGATCGCATACAGCTGAGACAGGCGCGCAAGAAGACTTCAGTGTTCTGGTTGATCCCTGTACACCTCTGAATGGGCATGAACGTAGCTGGCTCGGACGTGATTGCGCCGGAGCAGAGGGAAGATACGTCCCGAGGAATCCGACATGAATCGAACTGCGCACACGTTCGCAGGAGGCCAGCATCAGCTGTGCGAAGTCTGCACAAGGTAATGGCGACGCATCCACGATAGGACGGATGTGAAACGCGAACTCGACGCCATGCAGGATTGGCCCAGAGCGCGGTTCATCGGGGTAGATCGCATGGATGCCGGCGCGGTTGGTCGTCAGCTTGCGCGTTCATCCCTGCGGCTCTATCGGTTGCAGCCGCATCATCCAAAGGTTCGACAGCCCCAAACTCGCCCACAAACTCCTCTGACGAGGCCAGAATGGAAACGGGGTTGATCCGGCCC
>DAORNK010000044.1:14184-19186 GCA_035440985.1 Rubrivivax sp.
GCTTCCGCGACGCGCGAGCGGGTGGCTGCGCCAGCCTCCAAGGGCATGGCGTTGCTGTCAGCCAGGTCGGGCCTGGCTGGCTGCTGACAGGTGACACGAAAACTGACCACCACCATCTGAATCATGCCCGCGCCGGTGAGAAGGAGCGCTGGCGCTCAGCCACCGTTCGACGAGAAAGGCCGTGTAGTCGCCGACTGCACCGACTGCTGTTGGGCCATCACCTGCGCCAGCGGCAGCAGGTTGCCCAGTTCGGCCAGCGCACCGTCCAGCACCTGGCGCGGTTGCGGCAGCAGGGCGCTGTCGCTCATCAGACCGATGCGGAAGCGACCGTCGTAGGACAGGATCGAGATCCCGAGCCCGATGTCGCCGGCCTGCGGCACCCAGAACATGATGTCGTCGATGCGGGCGCCAGCAAGGTAGCGCGCCACGGGCGGGCCGGGCACGGTGGTGATCACGGCCGTGGCCTTGCTGGACAGCAGGTCCAGTGCACGGGTCTGCAGGTCGCCCGGCAGCAGCCCGACGACGCCCAGCAGCAGGTGCATCAGCTGCGCCTGCCGTGTGCCGGCCAGGGCCTCTATGCGGCGGTGCACCTCCCACGCGCGCGCCACGGGGTTGCCTATGCCCAGCGGCAGCGCCAGGTTGACCAGGCCGAAGTGGTTTCCCGACTGCGCCGACGCACGCCGCACCGAACGCAGCGGTGAAGGCAGCAGCACGCGGATCTCGACCTGGCGCGGGTCTGCGCCCAGCAGGCGCAACTGCGCGCCGAGCGCGGCGGCCACGCAGGACAGCAGCACGGCGTTGATCGAACAGCCGAAGGCCCTGGCCACCTGGCGCGCCTGGTCGGTGGGCAGAGCGTCGCCCCAGGCGATGCACTTCAGCGCACCCGGCTTGCCCTTGAAAGGCGTGGGCGTCTCATCGGGCATCTCAGCCAGCCGCACGAGTTCAGTGCCCAGCGCCAAGGCGAAGCGGGTGAGTTCGGCCGCGCGCGCCCCCGCGACGGCCTGCACACCTTCCGTGATGCGGGCCAGCACGGGGGCAACTGCCGACGACACCGACGCCCCGTCGGCACCTGGCCGTGTCGCCAGCGCCGCCATCGACAGCAACTCGTCGAGCAGGCCGGACGGGGCGTGCTCGCCAGACCCGCCGGGCGTGAACGCTGCGGGCCCGGTGCCGACCGCGAGCGACGCGGCCGGGTCTGCCGCCGTCACCTCAGCCAGCAGCCGCACCAGCGCCAGCCCATCGGCGTAGCAATGGTGGATACGCAGCAGCAGGGTGCGGGCCCCGCCGGCCATCTTCACGAGCGTCATCTCCCACAGCGGATGTTCGGCGTCGAAGCCCTGCGCGACGCGCTGACCGACCAGTGCTTCCAGTTCAGCATCGCCCCCGGGGCCTTCGAGAACCAGGCGCGTGACATGCCGCTCGAGCCTGAAACGCGGGGCGAACTCCCAGTAGTCGGCACCGCCGTGATGAACCGGCCGCTGGCGAAAACGGGCATGCACGAGCAGGCGTTCGCCGATCACTCCGCGCAGGGCCTTCAGCGTGACCGCATGGCGCAGGCGCAGCACGCCGACGATGACCATCGGGTTGTGCGGCCGGTCCATGCGCCACCAGGCCGCGTCGACGCTGGACATGCGCTCGCGCGCGGCTGGCCCGGCACTCGGCCCACCCAGGGGCAGCGTGTCGGCGCCTGGCTTCACGTCGGAACGTGTACGGCGCGGCGTCACAGGCCCCGGCCTGTCAACGCCGGGACTTCGGCGTGGCCACCTTTTCGGTCGACTTCTCGGTCGGCTTCTTTGTCGGCGCCTTCTTCGCCACGGCCTCGGGGTGGCCGAAGATCTCGTCGAAGTGCGCGTGCAGCCGGCTCTCGATCTTCGGCTTCAGGAACGAGACCAGGAAGCCGAGTTCCGCCAGCACGTGCACGTCGTTGCCGCTGACCGTCATCACGCCGTCGACACCGGATCGCTTGAAATGCAGGCGCTCCTTGTCCCAGTTCGATTCGAGGTCGAACTCTTCCTTCAGGTGTGCGGCCATGGCGTTGGCCTGCTTCTTCGCCTGGGCCAGCGTCAAGGCATGGGGGCGGCGGATCTCGATCTTGGCCATGATGAGCAGGGGTGTGGTGGGAGGGGTGCGCCGCAGCGACGTGGGCGGCACGCGCCCGGCGCAGCTTGCCACACACCGGCATGCTGAGGTTCGTCCGGATGAAGTAGGGGCACAGGCAGGCGACCACGCGCCCTTGTCGCCGCCGCCATGGGCTCAGACTTCGGGCCGCGCCTGCCCTGCCGCCAACGCCGGCACGCCGTCGGCATGCCCGGCGCCATCCAGGCCCGCCACGCGCGGGTTCATGACGCTGAACCACAGCGGCGGCACGAGCGCCAGCAGGACCATGCCGGGGTAGCCCGTGGGCAGCTGCGGGCTGTCGTCGTGGTGCCGCAGCAGCGGGTAGGGGCGCGTCGGGTGGGCGTGGTGATCGGCATGGCGCTGCAGGTTGATCAGGCAGGCGTTGCTCAGCCGCTGGCTGGAGTTCCACGAGTGGCGCGCGGTCACGCCTTCCAGCGCCCCGCCCACGCTGCGCCGCAGCAGACCGTAGTGCTCGACGTAGTTGATCGCCTCCAGCAGCGAGAACCACCACCGACTGACCGACGAACCACAGCGCGGCGCCGGGCCCGAACCACAGCCCCAGGCCCAGCGCCATCAGCACGGGCACCGCGGCGAACCACAGCATCTGGTTGTGGTGACTGAGCAGGGCCTCGTCGCGCCGGCGCAAGCGTTGCGACTCCAGGCGCCAGGCCGAGATCAGGCTGCCGGCGACGGCCCGCGGCACGAAGCCGTAGAGGCTCTCGCCCTGGCGCGCGGTGGCCGGATCGTCGGGCGTGGCCACGCGGGCGTGATGGCCGCGGTTGTGCTCGATATGGAAGTGCCCGTAGCAGACCGTGGTCAGCAGCAGCTTGGCCAACAGGCGATCGACCACCGAACGGCGGTGGCCCAGTTCATGGGCGATCGTGATGCCCTGGCCGCCGGTGACCACGCCCACCGAGACCATCAGTCCCAGGGCCTGCCAGGCCGACAGCTCGCCGCCGGCATGCACGGACGCCGACCAGACGATGAGCCCGATCTGCACCGGTACGTAGGCGTAGAGCGACGCGCTTCCGGTGGGGCTGCGCGCCCACGCGGCTTCGTCGGCGGCGCTGGGGTTGCTGCGGTCCTGCCCGATCAGCCAGTCGGCCAATGGCAGCGCGCCGAAGGCCACGATCACTGTCAACCAGTTCTGCCCCAGCCAGTACCCAAGCACCGGCAAGGGCACTGTGGTGACCAGCGCCACGAACAGGAAGCGGTGGCTTGCCAGCCGTTTCATGGCCGGCTCGCCTGTGCCCTGCACCGGGCCGGGGCGTCGACGCCGCGGGCGACGGCGCAAGGGCAGCTGCGGGTGATCAAGTCCTTCATCGCGACCTGTCCTGGATCGATTGCGGAAACAGCGGATCACAGCGTACGCAGTCCGGCGCCGCGCGGAATCGTCCGTTTGAGCCATGGCCCTGGCGCTTCGGCACCAGGGCCTCTGCGGTCAGGGCGCTGCGTTCGCGCCAGCTGCTGCCAGCTGCCCGCGCAGCAGCTTCTTGTCGACCTTGTTCGACGCGTTGACCGGCAGCGTGTCGACGAATACGACGCGTCGCGGCACCTTGTAGTTGGCCATCTGGCTGCGGCACCACGCGATGAGCGCCGCTTCGTCGAGCGCGGCGCCGGCGCGCCGCACGACGAAGGCGCAACCCACCTCGCCCAGGCGCTCGTCGGCCAGGCCGACGACGGCCACCTGGGCGATCGCCGGGTGCGGCGCCATCAGCCTTTCGATCTCGGCCGGGTAGCAGTTGAAGCCGCCGGTGATGAACATGTCCTTCAGCCGGTCGGTGATGCGCAGGTAGCCGCGCGCGTCCATCACGCCCACGTCGCCGGTGTGCAGCCAGCCGTCGGCGTCGATCGCCTCGCGCGTGGCTGTCTCGTCCTCGAAGTAGCCCTGCATCACGTGGTAGCCGCGCAGCAGCACCTCGCCCGGCTGCCCCGCCGGCAAGGTGCGTCCCTCGGTGTCGGCGCAGCGCACTTCGGTTCCCGGCAGCGCCTTGCCACAGGTGTTGGCGATGGTCTCGGCGCTGTCGGAAGGATCGCAGACGGTGGCGCAGCCGCCGCACTCGGTCAGACCGTAGGCGGTGGTGACGTTGCGGATGCCCAGTTCCTCTCGCATGCGCGTGATCAGCACCGGCGGCACGCTGGCCGCGCCCGTCACCGCCGAGCGCAGCGACGTGATGTCGAAGTCCTTCAGCCGCGGATGCGCCAGCATCGTCAGGAACAGCGTCGGCGGCCCGGGCAGGAAGTTGATGCGGTCGGCCTGGATGCGCGCCAGCACCGCGTCGGCGTCGAAGACCTGCTGCGGATAGACGGTGGCGCCCTGCAGGAACGCCGCCACCCAGCCGGCCTTGTAGCCGAAGGTGTGGAAGAACGGATTGATGATGAGATAGCGGTCGCCCTCGCCCAGCCCGACCACGCGCGCCCACTCGGTGAAGGCGCGGATGGTCGGCCCGTGCCCGGCCATCACGCCCTTGGGCCTGCCTGTGGTGCCGCTGGTGAACATCAGGTCGGCGGTGCTGCCGGCGTGCAACGCCTGTTCACGTTCATGCACGCGGGCGACGGGCACCTCGTCGGCACGCCGGAGGAAGCTCTGCCAGCCGGTCTCGCTGCCCTCGCGCGGCGTGCCCGCGCCCAGCACCACCACGTGCTGCAGCGTGGCCGGCCGCAGCCCATCGAGCAGCGTGGGGTAGTACTGGCCGAGGAAGTCGCCGATGACGAAGAGCACGCGCGCCCGGCTGCGCTCCAGCACGTCGGCGGCCTCGGCACCCTTCATGCGCGTGTTGATCGGCACCAGCACTGCGCCGGCCATGTGAGCGCCGCAGGCGGCGAGAATCCAATCGGCGCGGTTCGGCGCCCAGACCGCCACGCGGTCGCCCGGCTCGACGCC
>DAORNK010000045.1:0-18588 GCA_035440985.1 Rubrivivax sp.
CGTGGCCGGCAGAGCGGCGGTGGTGATGTGCCGGGTGACGCGGGCCACGGCGCTGCTCTGGCTGGGCCGAGCGGACCTGGCGCTGGAGGAATGCCCCGCGCTGACCGCCCAGGACGCCGGCGGGGTGCCCTTTGTGCAGGCGCGCCTGGTCGGGGCGCAGTTGAGCGCGCTGCAGGCGCTGGGCCGAACCACTGCGGCGGCGCTGGAACTGCTGGAGCAACTGGCCCAGCGCACGCCCACCTTGCGCGAAGACCCCACGCTGGTGCTGGATTGGTGCCAGCATGTCGAGCCCGATGCCGCCTCGGCCTGGTTGCAGCGCTTGCGCGATCGGGCACGCCAGCGCGGTGCGAGTGCCATTGAACGCAGCCTGGGTGTGCGCCAGGTCCAGTGTTTGTTGAAACGGCATCCACGCCGGGCCCGCGCCCTGGCACTGGAACTGCTGCCCATGCTCGACGCGGGGTTGCACGTCAACTTGTGCCCGGCCCAAGCCTGGGCGCTGCTGGCCGCGGCGTTGAAGGGCAGCCAGGGCCGGACCTGCCGGGCGCGGGCGCTGCAGTGGCTGCAGCAAGTGAGGCTGCCCGAACCCGCCCAGGATTGGCAGCCCGCATACGCCGTCTGGCAGGCCGGCCTGCTGGGGCCATGAGACGAACCGGTGCAGCGGAAAACGCCGAAAAAACGCGGGTCCTCTAAAAAGCCGGCATCTGCAACCGCCGGGGAGGAAACACCGATGAACACCACCGTCAAGCACCGAGCCCTGTCTGCAACCGGGCTGGCCCTTCTGCTGGCGTGGAGCCAGGCCGCCTGGGGCCAGGCCGCTTCCCCAGCGCCAGCGGCCAGCGCGCCCAAGCCGCCGCCAGTCCAGCCGGCAGTTGCCGTCACGATCAAGACAGGCAACGCCATCTGCAACGACGGCAGCCGTGCCCAGTACTATCTGCGCAAGACCCAGCGTGCGGACTACAAGAAGAAGTGGCTCATCGTCTTCCAGGGCGGTGGCTCCTGCCGCGATGAGGCGACTTGCCAGGAACGCTGGTTGGACTACCGCCACGACAAGACGTACATCGGCAGCCACGACAACATGGTGGGCGATGGCGGCAGCACCGGCATGCAGGAGTTCGACGGCCGTGGCATCCTGGACGAGGACGGCGACGGCCCTGCCACGCGCAACGACAACCCGTTCCGGCACTTCAACAAGATCCACGTCCACTACTGCTCGTCCGATTCATGGAAGGGCCGTGGCGGCAAACAGACCTTGGACTACACCTTGCCCAACGGCCAGCGTGTGCGTATGGACATCGTCTTCCACGGCGCCGACATTGCCGAGGAAGTGATCCAGATCGTGAAGCAAGGCAAGGCCGACGGTGGGAGCCTCTTGAGTGAGTCCAAGCTGGACGAGGTCCCCAACGACGCCAACTCCGAAGTGGTGCTCTACGGCCAGTCCGCCGGTGCGTCCGGTCTCGCTTCGCAACTGGACAACTTTGCCGCCCACTTTGCCAGCCCCTGGTGGGGTGGGGGCGATGGCGGCCCCAAGGTCTGGGGCATCATCGATTCCAACAACATCGTTGGCTTGCCGTTCTGGATCAAGGACAAGGGCTTCTGGCCGGCGGCCCATTACTGGTCTGGAAGCCAGGTGACCGACGAGCGGGACCCGGCCAGCGTGCTCGAAGCCAATCTGCACTTCGATGAGGACTGCCACGCCACCTATCCGAGCTATCCGAACTACATCCTGTGCATGAACCCCAGTCGCCTGATGCTGCACCACATCAGGACACCCTTCTTCGTGGTCGAGAACGCCTACGACGGTGTGATCCACGGCGCCTACGAAGAGCGCGCCTACTGGACTGCTGACAAGATCCGGATCGCCATCACGGCCGGCGCCAGAAACTTCCCAGCACACGCGGGTCTGTTCATTCCGAACTTCAGGAAGGCGCAGCATGTGGTGGGCATGGACAACTCCACCTTCCTGGCCAGTGACAACAACAGCAGTGCGCCGCCCTACATGGTGCGCCCCGGGCAATCCAGCAGCGTCAGCATGGCAACGGCGCTGCAGTGCTTCCGCGCCAAGCAGAACGGACAGACCAACCGGGCGTGCCGCTTCATCAACGAGACCGCGCGCTGACAACGCGCCGGGCCGCTCAAGGGCCGGGCGCGGTCACCCAGCCAGGGCTTCTGGGCACCCCCTACCAGCTCACCTCTCGATCGGGCGTAGCGCCGATCTTGTGGATCGAGAGGTCTGCGCCTTCGTACTCTTCCTCGGCGCTGAGGCGCAGCGAGGTCACGCTGCGCAGGCCGCCGTAGACCAGCACGCCAGACAACAGGGCCCACGCGATGCCCAGCGCCGTGCCGAGCAGTTGTGCCGCCACCGAGACACCCCCCAGGCCGCCCAGCGCAGATTGCCCGAAGATGCCGCAGGCCACCCCACCCCAGGCACCGCACAGGCCGTGCAGGGGCCACACGCCCAGCACGTCGTCGATCTTCCAGCGGTTTTGCGTTAGCGTGAACATCAGCACGAAGACCGCGCCTGCGATCCCGCCCACGACCAGGGCGCCGGCCGGATGCATCACGTCCGACCCCGCGCAGACGGCCACCAGGCCAGCCAGCGGGCCGTTGTAGGCGAAGCCGGGGTCGTTGCGCCCCATCAACACGGCCACCAGCGTGCCACCGGCCATCGCCATCAGCGAATTGACGGCCACCAGGCCCGAGATCTTGTCGATGGTCTGCGCGCTCATCACATTGAAGCCGAACCAGCCCACCGCCAGCACCCAGGCGCCCAGTGCGAGGAAAGGAATGCTGGACGGCGGGTGCGCGCTCATCGCGCCGTCCTTGCGGTATCGGTTGGAGCGTGGGCCCAGCAGCAGCACGGCCGCGAGGCCGATCCAGCCACCCACCGCATGCACGACCACGCTGCCGGCAAAGTCATGGAACTCGGCACCCGTGAGGCTCTTGATCCAGCTCTGGATGCCCAGGTTCTGGTTCCACACCACGCCTTCGAAAGCCGGGTAGATGAGTCCCACCAGCACGGCCGTGGCAATGAGCTGTGGGCCGAAGCGCGCCCTCTCGGCGATGCCCCCGGAGATGATGGCCGGTATCGCCGCCGCGAAAGTCAGCAGGAAGAAGAACTTGACCAGCTCGTAGCCATTGCGCTGGGCCAGCGATTCGGCACCGGTGAAGAAGCTCACGCCATAAGCCACCGCAAAGCCGACGAAGAAATAGGCCAGGGTCGAGACGGCAAAGTCGACCAGGATCTTGACCAGGGCATTGACCTGGTTCTTCTTGCGCACCGTGCCCAGCTCCAGGAAGGCAAAGCCCGAGTGCATGGCCAGCACCATGATGGCGCCCAGCAGGATGAACAAGGCGTCGGTGCCTTGCTTGACTTGGTCCAAGACGATCTCCTCGAATGCGCAGCCTGCACGGAGTCGGGGCGCGTGCACCCGCGGCAGGCTGACGTGGCACCACGCTATGCAATCGCCGTGCCGAACTTGGTGCTCCTTTGCGCACAGTCTTGGGGCGAACTGCGATGCCTGATGCGACATCCGCACCGCTGTGGGGCTGATGCCTGTGCGCGACGCCTGCCGCGAAGCCTGCCGTGAAGTCTGCCGAGAGCGCCGCTTACACTGCCGCGCTTCACACTGCTGAGCCCGCTGGGCGCACCCGCTTCTTGGACAAGATCCTGCTGCAGATTGCCGCCGAGCTGAAGGCCCGGCCCGCACAAGTCAAAACCGCTGTCGACCTGCTGGATGGTGGTGCCACCGTGCCCTTCATCGCGCGCTATCGCAAGGAAGCCACCGACGGCCTGGACGACGTCCAGCTGCGTGAACTGGAGACCCGTCTGGCCTACCTGCGCGAGCTGGAGGACCGCCGCACCGCGGTGCTCAAGAGCATCGACGAACAGGGCAAGCTGACGCCCGAGTTGCGCGCTGCCATCGAAGCCGTGCCGACCAAGCAGGAGCTGGAAGACCTGTACCTGCCCTTCAAGCCCAAGCGCCGCACCAAGGGCATGATCGCCCGCGAAGCCGGCATCGAGCCGCTGGCTGACCGGCTGTTCGCCGATCCGTCTCTGGACCCGCTGGCCGAAGCTGCCGCCTTCATCAACGTCGACGCGGGTTTTGCCGACGCCCACGCGGTGCTGGATGGCGTGCGCGACATCCTGTCCGAGCGCTGGGCAGAAGATGCCGAGCTGGTGGGCAAGCTGCGCGAGTGGCTGTGGGCCGAAGGCCGGCTGCAGAGCAGACTGGTCGAAGGCAAGGACGGCAACCACGCCGACGCCGCCAAGTTCCGCGACTACTTCGACTACGCCGAGCCCATCCGAACGGTGCCCAGCCACCGAGCACTGGCGGTGTTTCGCGGCCGCACGCTGGAGTGGCTGGACGCGAAGCTGGTGCTGGACGAAGAGATCGTGCCGGGCAAACCCGGCCTGGCCGAGGGCCGCGTTGCAAGGCATCTGGGCTGGAGCCACGCATCACGCCGGGCTGACGATCTGATCCGCAAGTCCATCGCCTGGACCTGGAGGGTCAAGCTCAGCCTGAGCCTGGAGCGCGACCTCTTCGGCCGCCTGCGCGAAGCTGCCGAGACGGTGGCCATCAAGGTCTTCTCCGACAACCTGCGCGATCTGCTGCTGGCCGCACCGGCTGGCAAGCGCGTGGTGATGGGGCTGGACCCGGGCATCCGCACCGGGGTCAAGGTGGCGGTGGTCAGCGATACCGGCAAGGTGCTGGACACCGGCACCGTCTACCCGCACGAGCCGCGTCTGGACCGGGAAGGGTCGCTGCACACGCTGGGCCGCCTGGTGGCCACGCATGGCGTCAACCTGGTGGCCATCGGCAACGGCACGGCCAGCCGCGAGACCGACCAGCTGGCCGCCGATCTCATCAAGCGCATCGCCGCGCTGGCACCTGACGTACGAATCGACAAGGTGGTGGTCAGCGAGGCCGGCGCCAGCGTCTACAGCGCCAGCGAATTTGCCAGCAAGGAACTGCCCGATCTGGACGTGAGCCTGCGCGGTGCGGTGAGCATCGCGCGCCGGCTGCAGGACCCGCTGGCCGAGCTGGTGAAGATAGACCCCAAGAGCATCGGTGTGGGCCAGTACCAGCACGACGTCAATCAGGCCGGCCTGGCCAGGAGCCTGGACGCGGTGGTCGAGGACTGTGTCAATGCGGTCGGGGTGGATCTCAACACGGCGTCGGCACCGCTGCTGTCACGCGTCTCGGGCCTGAGTGCGGCGGTGGCCGCGAACATCGTGCGCTGGCGGGATGCACGGGGTGCCTTTCGCAACCGCCAGCAACTGCGTGAGGTGACGGGCCTGGGCCCCAAGACCTTCGAGCAGGCGGCGGGCTTCCTGCGCATCCGCGACGGGGACAACCCGCTGGACATGACCGGCGTGCACCCCGAAACCTACGCCGTCGTGCAGAGGATGCTGGAAGCGACAGGACGGCCGGTGGCCGAGCTGATGGGTCGCAGCGACGTGCTGCGCACACTCAAACCGGAACTGTTTGCCGACGAGCGTTTTGGTGCGATCACCGTGCGCGACATCCTGCTGGAGCTTGAAAAGCCCGGCCGGGACCCGCGCCCGGACTTTGTCGTGGCGCGCTTCAACGAAGGCGTGTCCGAGCTCAAGGACCTGCAGCCGGGCATGGTGCTGGAAGGCACGGTCAGCAACGTGGCGCAGTTCGGCGCCTTCGTCGATCTGGGCGTGCACCAGGACGGCCTGGTGCATGTGAGCCAACTCGCGCACAAGTTCGTCAGTGACGCGCGCGAAGTCGTGCGCACCGGCCAGGTGGTGAAGGTGCGGGTGCTGGAGGTGGACCTGGCGCGCAAGCGGGTTTCGTTGACCATGAAGCTCGATGCGCCCATGGGCGCGGCGCGTGCGGCTGGCGCCGACAACCGGTTCCGGCCCGCCGGCCGGCAGGAGCAGCGCGGCCGGGCGCCCGAGCCAGCGGGCCAGAGCGCGATGGCGGCAGCGTTTTCCAGGCTGCGCAAGCCCTAGACGTGTCCGGATCTGCCTTGCAGGTCTTTGCCGGCGCGCGGGCGCGCCAGCATCTGCGCCAGCATGGCCTGCAGCCGAGCGACGTGCGGGTGGTGCCGGCCGCAGCCGGTGGTCCCAAGGGCCTGGTGCTGTTGCCGCTGGATCGGTTCCTGTTTGGCCAGTGGCTGCCGCGAGGTGGCCACTGCGTGCACCTGCTGGGTGCATCGATCGGCGCGTGGCGCATGGCCGCGGCCTGCCGCACCGACGCCGATGCCGCGTTGGCCCAACTCGCCGAGGACTACGTGACGCAGACCTACCCGCACGAGCCCGGCCGCATGCCCAGGCCGGAGGTGGTGACGGAGGTGCTCGGCCAGTGTCTGGACGCACGCCTGGGCGCGTGTGCCGCCAGCATCCTGGCGCATCCGACCTACCGCCTGCACGTGTTCACCAGCCGCGGCCAACGCTGGCTGCATCGGCCGGGCCCGGTGGGGCGTTGGGCAGGCTGGGCCGCGGCCTATGCGGCCAACGCGATCAGCCGACAGTCCCTGGGTCGTTGGATGGAGCGTGTGGTGTTCAGCGATCCGCGCGATGCCTTGCCGCTGCCGCTGCACGACTTTCCGGGGCAGCAGGTGGCGCTCACGCCGCACAACCTGGCCCGGGCCGTCCTTGCGAGTTGCACGATCCCGTTTGCGCTGGCACCGGTGCAGGATGTGCCCGGTGGCCCCGCGGGCACCTATTGGGACGGCGGCATCACCGACTACCACCTGCACCTGCCCTACGCCGATATGTCGGCGGGGTTGGTGCTGTACCCGCATTTCAACTCCCGCGTGGTGCCGGGGTGGCTGGACAAGGCCTGGCGGGCTCGACACCGGCCCACGCCCGCACTGGACAATCTGGTGCTGCTGGCACCCCATCCCGACTGGGTGGCCAGCCTGCCCCATGCCAAGCTGCCCGACCGTGGTGACTTCCAATCGTACGGCGAGGACACCGCCGGCCGGCAGCGCGACTGGCGTCGCGCGCTGGCAGAAAGCCAACGGCTGGCCGATGAGTTTGCCGAACTTGTGGCGCGGGGCACCCCCTTCGAGGCCCTGCCGTTGGCTTGATCAACCCGCTCGGCTAAACTTGCCGCTCCTGCAATCCACAAGGACGAGAAAGGCAGCATGGTTATGACACCGCGGACTACGCCGTTCTTTACCAGGCTTTAGCCGGCTGCGCTGTCGTTCGCCTTTCTCCTGAACAAAGCGCGGCACCCACCGCGCTTTTTTCATGTTCCGAGGTATCCCATGCTCCAGATCACATTGCCGGATGGTTCCCGGCGAGAGTTTCCAGGCCCCGTGACGGTGGCCGATGTGGCCGCCTCCATCGGCGCCGGACTGGCCAAGGCCGCGCTGGCGGGCAAGGTGGATGGCAAGCTGGTGGACACCAGCCATCGCATCGAAGCCGATGCCGCGCTGGCCATCGTCACCGACAAGGAAGCCGACGGGCTGGAGATCATCCGCCACAGCACGGCGCACCTGCTGGCCTATGCGGTCAAGGAGTTGTTTCCAGAAGCCCAGGTCACCATCGGCCCTGTCGTCGAAAACGGCTTCTACTACGACTTCGCCTACAAACGCCCCTTCACGCCCGAAGACCTGGCCGCGATCGAGAAGCGCATGGGCGATCTGGCGGCCAAGAACGAGCCCGTGGTGCGCCGCGTGCTGCCGCGCGATGAAGCAGTGGCCTACTTCAAGGGCCTGGGCGAGCATTACAAGGCCGAGATCATCGCCAGCATCCCGGCCGACCAGGAGGTGAGCCTGTACCGCGAGGGCGGCTTCGAGGACCTGTGCCGCGGCCCGCACGTGCCGAGTACGGGCAAGCTCAGGCACTTCAAGCTGATGAAGGTGGCGGGTGCCTATTGGCGCGGCGATCAGGCCAACGAGCAACTGCAGCGCATCTATGGCACGGCCTGGGCCAGCAAGGAAGCCCTGCAGCAGTACCTGACGATGCTGGAAGAGGCGGAAAAGCGCGACCACCGCAAGCTGGGCCGCGAACTGGATCTGTTCCACATCGACGAGCACAGCCCAGGTACCGTGTTCTGGCACCCCAAGGGTTGGACGGTGTGGCAAGAGGTTGAGCGGTACATGCGCCAGGTTTACCGCGACAACGGCTACCAGGAGGTCAAGGGCCCGCAGATCCTGGACCAGGGCCTGTGGGAGAAGACCGGCCACTGGGACAAGTACCGCGAGAACATGTTCGTGACCGAATCGGAAAAGCGCGACTACGCGCTCAAGCCGATGAACTGCCCTGGCCACCTCCTGATCTTCAAGCAGGGAATCAAGAGCTATCGCGACCTGCCGCTGCGTTTCGGCGAGTTCGGTCAATGCCACCGCAACGAGCCAACGGGCGGCTTGCACGGGATCATGCGCGTGCGAGCCTTCACGCAGGACGATGGCCACATCTTCTGCACAGAAGACCAGATCCAGTCCGAAGTGGTGGCCTTCACCACGCTGCTGCAGAAGGTCTACAAGGACTTTGGCTTCACCGACATCATCTACAAGCTGTCAACGCGGCCCGACAAGCGCATCGGCACCGAAGAGAGCTGGGACCGCGCGGAAGCCGCGTTGGCCGAGGGCCTCAAGGCTTCGGGTTGCGACTTCGAGTACCTGCCCGGCGAG
The DNA here is from genome assembly GCA_035440985.1 of Rubrivivax sp. Lineage (GTDB taxonomy): Bacteria > Pseudomonadota > Gammaproteobacteria > Burkholderiales > Burkholderiaceae_C > Rubrivivax. The sequence goes on from DAORNK010000045.1 coordinate 8,614, forward strand.
GGTGCGTTCTATGGCCCGAAGGTCGAATACACGCTCAAGGATGCCCTGGGCCGCCCCTGGCAGTGCGGCACGATCCAGGTCGACCCCAACATGCCTGAGCGCCTGGACGCCGAGTTCGTCGGCGAAGACGGCGCCCGCCACCGCCCCATCATGCTGCACCGCGCCATCGTGGGCAGCCTGGAGCGATTCATCGGCATCCTGATCGAACAGCACGCCGGCGCGCTGCCGGCCTGGCTGGCCCCGGTGCAGGTGGTGGTGGCCTCGATCACCGAGGCGCAGGGCGACTACGCCACGAGCGTGGTGAAATCGCTGCAAAAACAAGGAGTTAGAGTCTCGCTCGATTTGCGCAACGAGAAAATCAACTATAAAATCCGCGAGCATTCGATGCAAAAGGTCCCGTTCATCCTGGTCGTTGGCGACAAGGAGAAGGCAAACGGGGCCGTTGCCGTGCGCGCCCGGGGCAACCAGGACCTCGGTGTGATGCCGCTGGCAGACTTCCTCCAGAAGATCGCCACGGACATCGCCACCAAGGTGTAGGACACCCGGCGCGCGTTTGTTTTTTTTCGTGGCCCGCTTTGCCTGCGGGCTGCATCAGGAGCTGGAACCATCGTTACGTTCATGGACCGCCGCGTGCCTAACGCGGAGCGCAAGCACCGTCTGAACCGGGAAATCATGGCGCCACAAGTGCGCTTGAACGGGGTCGAAAACGAGCCGCTTGGCATCGTCAGCACGATGGACGCGTTGCGCATGGCAGGGGAGTTGGACGTCGATCTGGTCGAGATCGCCGCTACCGCAGATCCCCCGGTGTGCCGGTTGATGGACTACGGCAAGTTCAAGTACCAGGAGCAGAAGAAGGCCGCTGAGGCGAAAGCCAAGCAGAAGGTCATCGAGATCAAGGAAGTCAAGTTCCGCCCCGGCACCGACGACGGCGACTACGCGATCAAGATGCGCAACCTGCGCCGCTTCATCGCCGAAGACGGTGACAAGGGCAAGGTCACGCTGCGTTATCGGGGTCGCGAGATCACCCACCAGGACATCGGCATGCGCATGCTGGAGCGCATCCGCGATGAACTGGCCGATGTCGCGATGGTCGAGCACATGCCCAAGCTCGAAGGGCGCCAGATGATCATGGTGCTGGCACCGAAGCGGAAGTAAGTCAGGAAGTCGGTCAAGAGTTTTGCCGCCGGGGTCTGGTCACCACGACGGCAAGAAGAAGCGGCTGCAGGCCGACAAGCACACCGGAGCCCGGTGTCGCCTGCAGCAGCAAACATAGCTAGGAGCAGTCATGCCCAAGATGAAGACCAAGAGCAGCGCCAAGAAGCGCTTCCGTGTGCGCCCGGGGGGTACCGTCAAGCGCGGTCAGGCGTTCAAGCGCCACATCCTCACCAAGAAGACGACCAAGAACAAGCGCCATTTGCGTGGTGCGGTCAACGTGCACGAGTCCAACCTGGGCCACATGGCTCAGATGTTGCCTCTGGCCGGCCTGTAATCCACCCACACGCACCAGGAGCTACACATGCCTCGCGTCAAACGTGGTGTCACCGCACACGCCCGCCACAAGAAGATCCTCGCCCTCGCCAAGGGCTACCGCGGCCGCCGCAAGAACGTCTTCCGCATCGCCAAGCAGGCGGTGATGAAGGCGGGCCAGTACGCCTACCGCGACCGCCGCACCCGCAAGCGCGTCTTCCGCCAGCTCTGGATCGCCCGCATCAACGCGGCCAGCCGGGGCCTGGGCGTCACCTACAGCAAGTTCATGGCCGGCCTGAAGAAGGCCAACATCGAGATCGACCGCAAGGTCCTCTCCGACATGGCCATCCACGACCCGGCTGGTTTTGCCAGCATCGTCGACAAGGTGAAGGCTGCGTCGTGACGATAGATGCCGGAAGGCATCCATCGCCAGAGCAGGCCTTCACGCGATTCCACGCGTGATGGCTCAGCTGGCTTGATCCACTGTGCCCCGGGGCCTGTCCCGGGCGCGGTTCACAAGCGTTTGAAGGCCGTCACCTGTGGACGGCCTTTTTTGTTCTCCAACGCATCCATGAACGATCTCGACACTCTCGTGCAAGCCGCGCAGGCAGATTTCGCTGCCGCCGGGTTGGCCGCAGAACTGGAAAACGCCAAGGCGCGCTACCTGGGCAAGGGCGGGCGGCTGACCGAACTGCTCAAGGGCCTGGCCGCGCTCACTCCCGAAGAGAAGAAGACCCGCGGTGCCGAGATCAACCAGGCCAAGAGTCGCATCGAGGCCCTGCTGACAACGGCCCGCGATCGTCTGGCCGCGGCCGAACTGCAGACGCAGTTGCAGGCCGAGTCGCTGGATGTGAGCCTGCCGGGCCGCCAGCGTGGGCAAGGTGGCCTGCACCCGGTGAGCCGCACGATGGAACGCGTGGAGGCCATCTTCGCCAGCATGGGTTTCGATGTCGCAGAAGGCCCTGAGATCGAGACCGACTGGATGAGCTTCACCGCGCTCAACAATCCGGAGAACCACCCCGCACGGTCGATGCAGGACACCTTCTACGTCGACATCCAGGACGCCGAAGGCCGCTGGCTCAATCTGCGCCCGCACACCAGCCCGATGCAGGTGCGCTATGCGCGCATCCATGCGGCGCGCCATGCGGGCGAATCTCCGATGCCCGAGGTGCGCGTCATCGCGCCGGGCCGCGTCTACCGCGTCGACAGCGATGCGACGCACTCGCCGATGTTCCATCAGATCGAAGGTCTGTGGCTGGGCGAAGCCATCAGCTTCAAGGACCTGAAGGTGGTCTTCACCGGCTTCGTGCGCGAGTTCTTCGAGACCGACGACTTCGACGTGCGTTTCCGCCCGAGCTTCTTTCCCTTCACCGAGCCCAGCGCCGAAATCGACATCCGCTTCGGAAGCGGTCCGCTGGCCGGCCGCTGGCTGGAAGTGGCGGGGTCGGGCCAGGTCCACCCCAACGTCGTGCGCAGCTACAACCTGGACCCAGAAACCTGCATCGGCTTCGCCTTCGGCATGGGCGCCGACCGGCTGGCCATGTTGCGCTACGGCATCGACGACTTGCGCCTGATGTTCGATGGCGACCTGCGTTTCCTGTCGCAGTTCCAGTAACGCACGCCCCGCACCCGAGCCGAGCCCGACATGCAATTCCCCGAATCCTGGCTGCGCGAGTTCTGCAACCCGCCGTTGTCCACCCAGCAACTGGCCGACCTGCTGACCATGAGCGGCATGGAGGTCGAAGACCAGCGACCCGTGGCGCCACCCTTCAGCGGCGTCGTCGTCGCCGAGATCCTCACCGCCGAACAGCACCCCGGTGCCGACCGCCTGCGTGTCTGCACGGTCGATGCCGGCCGGCACTCGGCCGACGGCCCCTTGCAGATCGTCTGCGGCGCCCCCAACGCCCGTGCCGGCATCCGCGTGCCACTGGCCATCGTCGGGGCGGAACTGCCGCCGGGCGAAGACGGCAAACCCTTCAGGATCGGCGTGGGTAAGCTGCGCGGCGTGGAAAGCCGCGGCATGCTGTGCTCGGCCCGCGAGTTGCACATCGCCGACGACCACGCCGGCCTGCTGGAGCTGGCTGCCGATGCACCGCTGGGCGCCGACCTGCGGGATTGGCTCCGGCTTGACGACACGGTCTTCACACTCAAGCTCACGCCCAACCTGGCGCACGGCCTGAGCGTGTTCGGCATTGCACGTGAGGTGGCCGCCCTGACGGGCGCGCCCCTGTGCACGCCGGCCATCGCGGCCGTGAAGCCGACGCACGACCAGCGCCTGCCGGTGGAGGTGCAGGCGGCAGACCTGTGCGGGCGGTTCTCGGGCCGCATCGTGCGCAGCGTCGACACGCGCGCCAGGACGCCTGCCTGGATGGTCGAACGTCTGGCGCGCTGCGGCCAGCGCAGTGTGACGGCGTTGGTGGACATCTCCAACTACGTGATGTTCGAGTACGGACGGCCCTCGCACATCTTCGACCTCGACAAGATCCACGACAAGCTGGTGGTGCGCTGGGGCAAGCCGGGAGAGACGCTCAAGCTGCTCAACGGCAGCACCATCGAGGTCGACGCCAACGTCGGTGTGATCGCCGACGCGCTGGCCGTGGAGTCACTGGCCGGCATCATGGGTGGCGATGCCACGGCCGTGAGCGACAGCACGCGCAACGTCTACGTCGAGGCCGCCTTCTGGTGGCCCGAGGCGGTGCAGGGCCGGTCGCGGCGCTACAACTTCACCACGGATGCCGGCCATCGTTTCGAGCGGGGTGTGGACCCGGCGCTGACGGTGGCGCATATCGAACGCATCACGCAGCTCATCATCGACATCTGCGGGGGCCAGGCCGGGCCGATGGACGACCAGACGCAAGGCCTGCCGGCCTGTACGCCGGTCACGCTGCGCGTGGCGCGCGCCGCCAAGGTGATCGGCATGCCGGTGTCGCAGGCTCAGTGCGCGCAGGTCTTCGAACGCCTGGGCATGCCCGTGCAGCAGGGTGACGGTACGGTCACGGTCACCCCACCGAGCTGGCGTTTCGACCTGAGCATCGAAGAAGACCTCATCGAGGAGGTGATACGGGTCATCGGCTATGACAAGCTGCCCCGTACGGCGCCGGTGGCGCCTGTGAGTCCACGCGTGCGCCCGGAATCGCAGCGCAGTTCGCACGCGCTGCGCCATGCGCTGGCCGGGCTGGACTACCTGGAGACCATCAACTTCAGCTTTGTCGAGGCCCGGTGGGAGCATGAACTGGCCGGCAACGCCGAGCCCATTCGCGTGCTCAACCCGATTTCAGCGCCATTGGTTGCGATGCGATCCAGCCTCATCGGCAGCCTGATCGGTGTGCTGCGCCACAACCTGTCGCGCAAGGCGGCCCGTGTGCGCGTGTTTGAACTGGGCCGCGTCTTCCGGCGTGACGCCACGGTCACGGAAGGCCCGTTGAGCGTGGCCGGGATCAGCCAGCCGATGCGGTTGGCGGCGCTGGCCTTCGGGCCTGCCAACACGCTGCAATGGGGCCAAAAGGAGCGCCTGGTCGACTTCTTTGATGTCAAAGGCGACCTGGAGGCGTTGCTGGCGCCACGCCAGGCGGCGTTCGTGCCCGCTGTGCATCCCGCCCTGCACCCGGGGCGCTGTGCGGCGGTGGTGCTGGACGGGCGCGTCATCGGCCATCTGGGCGAACTGCATCCGCAATGGCGCCAGGCTTACGAACTGCCTCTCGCGCCCGTGGTTTTCGAACTGGATCTGCAGGTGCTGCAGGAAACGCCGGTGCCGGCGTTCCGGCCCGTGCCGCGACAGCAGCCGGTGGTGCGAGACCTGGCACTGGTTGTGGGCGAAGGCGTGACCCACGATGCGCTGATGGCCACGCTGCGCGGCGACCCCTCGGGTCTGATCCAGGCGGCCACACTGTTCGACGTCTACAGACCCCAGGCAGCCGGTGCCGGCATGGCGGCTGGCGAACGCAGCCTGGCCGTGCGCCTGGAAATGCTCGACTTCGACAGCACGCTGACGGAAGATCGAATCGAAAGCGTGGTGGCCGCGGCCGTGGCGCGGGTCGCGCAAGCGTTTGGCGCGCGCCTTCGGGCTTGAGGGAATGAAGCAGATGGCAACCGAAGACACCGACCGCGAACACGTCATCCTGCCTTCGCTGGAGACGCCCACGCTGACCAAGGCTGAACTGGCCGAATTGCTGTTCGACCGGCTGGGGCTGAACAAGCGCGAGTCCAAGGACATGGTCGAGGCCTTTTTCGAGATCGTGCACGGCACCCTGGTCCAGGGGCGCGACGTGAAGCTCTCGGGCTTCGGGAACTTCAACATCCGGCGCAAGGCGCCGCGTCCTGGGCGCAACCCGCGCACCGGTGAATCCATCCCGATCAAGGCGCGCAGCGTGGTCACATTCCACGCCAGCCACAAGTTGAAGTCGATCGTGCAAGGCGACACCCCGCTCGAAGGAGACTTCGAGTAGAGTCTAACTTTGGCTGTCGATCCCATTGATTTCAATGGAGAAAATGCTCCCTGCCATCCCTGCCAAGCGCTATTTCACGATCGGTGAAGTCAGCGACCTGTGCGGGGTGAAGCCGTATGTGCTGCGCTACTGGGAGCAGGAATTCACCCAACTCAAGCCCATGAAGCGCCGTGGCAACCGGCGCTACTACCAGCACCACGAGGTGCTGCTGATCCGCCGCATTCGCGAACTGCTGTACGACCAGGGCTTCACCATCAGTGGCGCCCGCAACCGCCTGGCCGACGCGCTCAACGGCTTGCGCCAGGCCTCGGCCGCGGCCGTGGGTTCGCCTGAAGCGGCTGACGCGGCAGGCGAAGCCCCCGGATCGGCAGTGCAAGCCTCATCAGCCGCCTTGAGCCAAGTCGGCCCGGATGCCGAAAGCCCAGGCGTTCTGGCGTCGGCAGGGCTGCGCAGCGAACTGCTCTCCATCCGCGACTTGCTCAGTGTCTGAGGGACAGCGCCGCGCGGGTGCCGCCTGCAGCGGCGAACCGGCCATCGAGCATCGTATAATGCAAGGCTCAGTCGGGGTGTAGCGCAGCCTGGTAGCGCACTTGCATGGGGTGCAAGGGGTCGCGAGTTCGAATCCCGCCACCCCGACCATTACGAATCAACGGGTTAGGTCTCACAAGGGCCTAACCCGTTTGGCTTTGTGGGGTGGCTGGCAACGGAATCGGCAACAGAATTGCCGCCGCTGGGCGGACTGTGGCACTACAGTTCCAGGCCCATCCCATTGCCGAGGCGCTGCATGAAGTCGACCAGCGCTCCGTCGCGCTCCCGCTGGCACACCAGGATGGCGTCGATGATCCGTTCGTAGGTGCGCAGGTGCATGCCCTTGGGCCGCGTCCAGTTCGGCCCTAAGCGGCTCTCCAGGCGCTGCTCCCGCCGCCAGGTCTTGCCGATCAGGTCATCGGATTGGCTGCTGTAGGCCACCCGGCCGCAGTGCCGGCACATGAAGCGGCCGTTGCGCAGGAACAGCACGGCCACCCGGCGCTGGCAGCGGGGGCAGTGGAACCAGGGGCGCATGCCGCCATAGTGGCAGCGCGTGCGCTCGATAGGCACCCGCTGATGCACGGCCTCGCCGCTGCTGGTGAAGTCCAGCCTGATCTCGTTGCCCAGCACGGTGATGCCGATGGAACCCCTGTCCTCGCCAGTACCCTGGTCTGTCCAGTGCCAGCCAAAGCTGCCGGCATGAAGCAGATCGCGCCGCTGCATTCTGCGCACGTCCAGGCGCAGGCAGTGCTCGGACTTTGCCCGCCATCCTGGACGGCCAGCGCCGTACCTCATCCCGCCGGTTCCCATAGCTTAAGGCTCCACAGATTACGAAATCAATAGCCAATCTTGCGTGGCGTCCGCAAGCTTGGGCGCCGTCGGGCTGCTGGTGTCTCTGCGGGAATGCGCAGAGCAGCCAACAGCCGCAACCCTGGCAACGATGCATAGGTGTTCGGAATCTGAAGCAGTGCAGCGTCCGCCGTCGCGCTCACGCTAATTGACCGAATCGCTAGCATTCATGCGGGTTTGCGGGCGATTCTGTCCTTGCCCGCAAGCTTCAGCCGGTGAACAAGTGCGGCGGTCTCTGCTTCAGGAATCGAATCGGTCATCGAGGATTTGCGTTCACTTCTTGAACCGGTCCGCTTCACTTTCTGAAGCTTGGGATCAGGCGCGTCGGCAGGGACCGGGCGCCTTGCTGCAACATGGGCTTGCCGCAGTGCCGCTCGAACGTCCGCCAGCTTGGCGAACTTCTGCCAGTCATTCGTCGCGGGTTGCGCCTTCAACTCCAGCTTCGGCTGCGCCAGCACCGCCTCATCGGTGAAGCGGTACAGGCTGCAGACCTTGGTGCCGTAGGCAATGCCGCCCTGCCGGGTCTTGTCGATGAACCCGGCCGTCATCAATGCGCGCAGGCCCTTGGCCAGCGATGCTGACGACGTGATGCCCGCGTGCTTGAGCGTGCCCAGCGTCGCTTCTATGTTGCCGTTGTTGAAGCTCAGCAGCTTCCTGCGCATGGCCAGGTACAGGCCCCGGTCGGCCCAGGACAACGCGCGCCAGGCCACGGAATCGACGAGTTCCCAGTACAGGCGTATGTGCCCGCCGCGTGGGTCGGCAGGAACCTTGTCGCGCGCGGCCATGCTAGGTCTCCTGCGCCAGGCGCAGCAGGAAGCGATAGACGCCCCACAGATCGGCCAGGGGCAGGGCGGCAAGGTCCGGGCCTATGCCCAGCCCCGGGAGGCGCGCCGCGAGCGCCTGAGCCCGTTGCAGCAGGGCTTCACGCATGGCCATCCCCGCGCTGCAGGATGTACAGCCCGACGTTGTGTGGAACCCCAGCTTCGGTCTCGATGCGCTGCCGCAGGGTGATGATGTTGTGGCCGTCCTTGCGCAGCTGCAGCACGCGGGCGGGGACGTGATACACGTCCAGGTGCCGCATGGCTTCGAAGGTCGTGACCGGAAACCGGGCCAGCGCGGCGAGCAGCCGCTCGCATTGCCGCCGGCCGGTGGTGCCGATAAACTCGTCGCGGATTTGCTTGAGTGCCGCCACCTTTTCCGGGGCGGCATTTTTTTCGTCTGACATTGCCGGCCCCCTTCCTATCGGCCCTGGGCGGCAAGCCAGACTTGCACGTCACCGGCGCGCCAGCGCGTGCAGCGGGCGCCGAGTCGGACGGGCTCGACGAATTCGCGCGCCTTGAGCTTTGCGTAGATCGTGCTGCGGCCGAGCCCGGTAAGGGCTTCGACGGTCGCGAGCCTGAGCAGGGCGTCAGCTACTTGGGCAGCGTGCAGAGGTTGCTGCGGGCGCTTGCGGGGTTTGGTGGCCGGGCTTGCCGCATCTCGAATGACTTCGGACATTTGTGCCTCACGTCGGTAGAAGGTGACGACATCATGGGCACGAGCCTCGCCGTGCGACCAAAGCGAAGCGCAGGATGTGGGCTGATCTCGCCCTGAGGGTGTTGGAAATTCGTAGTTAAATCAACAACTTAGACAAGTACGATCGTGGACGGACGATCTTGAGGTACTTGACGGCGATCTCGAAGGAGTCAACTACGCCATACGCGCTTTGTCCATTGGCACCACGTTGGAGGCTTCATCCTGGCGGTAGATCAGTGCAGCCAGCCGGGCGCCCACGGCATCGAAGGCGCGGGCCTGTTCTTCGGGCCGCCGGTCGCGGATGTAGGTGCGGCGAACCCGACTCTCGATGACGTGGTTCAGGCACTCGTCGATCACGTCGCCGCTGATGCCCAGCTTGGCCATGAGGGTCGCAGCCGTGCGCCGCAGGTCGTGCGCGGTCCAGCGCCCGCCGGTCAGCGCCAGCGATTGGGTCTGCTTGCTGCGGTGCTGCATGCGCCGCTCAGGCGGCCGCTGCCGGTCGGCCAGTTGCTTGCCAAAGCTCTTGATGCACACCGGTCCATCACCGGCCGTGTTCGGAAACACCCAGGGCAGGGGCTTGCCGTACTTGTCGGCTTCCTTGAGTTCGGCCAGGGCCCTGAACTGCGAGATCGCAAACGCCGATAGATGGATGGTATGGTCGCGGCCGTTCTTGGTTTCGGGCAGATGCCAGGTGCTCGCGTCCAGATCGACATGCTCCCAGCGTGCACTGACGGTCTCGCCGATGCGCGCACCGGTGGCCAGGATCAGCCACAGGGCGGCAACGCTGCGAGCGTGCATGTTCGCCTTCGGCAACGCAGCGGCCAGCGCCCTGATCTCGTCGTCGGCCAGCGCACGCTCGCGGCCGTTTTCCTTGCCGCCGGCATCGCGCTTGCTGATGGTGTCCAGCGGGTTGCGCTCGACGATCTCGCGCGCCAGCGCGAAGCGGAACATCTGCTTCAGCGCGGCCAGCAGCACGTTGGCGGTGCGCAGCTTGCCAGCGGTGGTGACTTCGTCCAGCACGGCCAGCACGTCGGCCTTGCGCACGTCGGCGGCCGCCACGTCGCCCAGCGCCGGGAAGATGCGCCGCTCGAACTGCTGGCGGATGTACTCGCCGCCGTCCTTGCGGCCGCGCCGCTGCCCGTCGGCCAGGGTGTGCGGTGCCAACTCGACG
>DAORNK010000046.1:0-18273 GCA_035440985.1 Rubrivivax sp.
GAGATGTCGGTCAGGGCTCCGGGGTACAGCGGCAGTTGGGTCATGGCCGCCATTGTGGGCCGCGGGGCCACCCGCTTGACAGCCGGCCCGGATCAGGCAAAGACGCCGGCGGTGTCCTGCATCAGGGCCGAGACCTCACCCAGGTGGTGCAGGCTGTCGCCAAGGCTCAGTTCGAGCATCGTCAGGCGCTTGAAATAGTGGCTGGCGACGTAGTCGTCGGTGCACCCGATGCCACCGTGCAGCTGGATGCATTGCTGGCCCACGAAGCGCATGGCCTGGCCCAGTTGCACCCGCGCCTGGCTCACGGCGCGTCGCCGTTGCGTCGGCGGTTCACCGAGCTTGAGGCTGGCGAAATAGCTCATCGAGCGCGCGAGCTCGAGCTGCATCTTGACGTCGGCGATGCGGTGGCGCAGCGCCTGGAAGCCGGCCAGCGTGGTGCCGAACTGCTTGCGCGTGTTCATGTAGTCGACGGTGATGTCCACCAATCGGTCCATCAGACCCACGGCTTCGGCGCATTGCGCGGCAACGCCGATGTCGACCGCGCCCTGCAGCAGCGCCAAGCCATCGTTGCTGATGAGCGTGGCACCGGCGCCCGACAAACGCAGATCGGCTGCGCGGGCACCATCCTGCGTGGCGTAGGCGGTGATCTGCCCGGCCGCGCGCGGCACCAGGAAGAGCGCGATGCCGGCGCTGTCCGATTCGTTGCCCGCCGTGCGCGCCGGCACGATCCAGGCATCGGCCTCGTCACCGGCCGGCACCACGCACTTGGCGCCGTCGAGTTGCCAGGCACCGCCTTGCAGCGCGGCCCGCGTGGTCACCTGGTTCAGGCGATAGCGGGCGGCGCGTTCCTGCAGTGCCGGCACCACCAGGGCCTCGCCGCTGGCCATGCGGGGCAGCCAGTCGGCTTGCACCGCGGCCGGCGCTTGCGCCAGCAGGGCCGGTGCCATCAGCGCGGCCGCTGTGTAGGGGGCGTTGACCAGGCCGCGGCCCAGTTCTTCGCAGACCACCATCGCCTCGATGGGGCCCTGGCCCAGGCCACCGTGGGCTTCCGGCACTGCCAGGCCGGCCAGGCCCAGCTCGGCCAGTTCGGCATACACCGCGCGTGACGCACCACCTGCCTTGGCCAGCGCATGCCGGCGTTCGAAACCAAAGCCCTTGTCCACCCAGCGTTGCACGGCATCGCGCAGGCTTTGTTGGTCGTCGCTGAAGTCGAAGTCCATCTCAGGCTCCCAGCACGGTCTGCGAAACGATATTGCGCTGCACTTCGTTGCTGCCACCGTAGATGGTGGTCTTGCGGAAGTTGAAGTAGGTGCCGGCGGTGGCCATCAACTCTGCCGATGCCGCCAGGTTGCCTTGCCAACCGGCTTCCATCGCCTCGTAGATGTAGGGCATGGCCAGCGGGCCGGCGGCCAGCATCATCAGCTCGGTGTAGCGCTGCTGGATCTCGCTGCCGCGGATCTTCAGCAGGCCGGCCACGTCCAGGCTTTGCTTGCCGCTCTTCTCGGCGCTCAACACGCGCAGCACCATCATCTCCAACGCCACCACTTCCACCTCCAGCAGCGCGATCTGATCGCGGAAGCGGGCGTCGTGCCAAAGGCCCTCGGCCTTGGCCATGCGCTTGAGCCGCTCCAGCTCGCGCTTGGCGCGATTCACGTCGGCGATGTTGGTGCGCTCGTGGCTCAACAGGTGCTTGGCGTAGGTCCAGCCCTTGTTCTCTTCGCCGATCAGGTTCTCGGCCGGCACCTCCACGTTGTCGAAGAAGACCTCGTTGACCTCCGGCTCGCCGTCCATCAGCACGATGGGTCGCACGCTCACGCCCGGGCTCTTCATGTCGATGAGCAGGAAGCTGATGCCCATCTGCGGCTTGCCTTCGCTGCTGGTGCGTACCAGGCAGAAGATCCATTCGCCATACTGGCCCAGCGTGGTCCAGGTCTTCTGGCCGTTGACGATGTAGCGGTCGCCCCGGCGCTCGGCCTTGCACTTGAGCGATGCCAGATCGCTGCCCGAACCCGGCTCGCTGTAGCCCTGGCTCCACCACACTTCCCCGCTGGCGATGCCGGGCAGAAAGCGCCGCTGCTGTTCGGCATTGCCGAAGGTCATGATCACCGGCGCCACCATCACGGGGCCGAAAGGCACCACACGCGGCGCGCAGGCCAGCGCGCATTCCTCTTCGAAGAGGTGCTTCTGGATGGCGCTCCAACCCGGCCCGCCGAAGGCCTTGGGCCAACCCCAGCCCAGCCAGCCCTTGGCGCCCAGGATGCGGGCCCAGCGTTGCAGGTCCTCGCGGCTCAGGCGCTGCGCGTGCCGCACCTTGTCGCTGATGGCGGTGGGCAGGTTGGCCGCCACCCATTGGCGGACCTCCTGCCGGAAGGCCAATTCGTCGGCGGTGAAGTTCAGGTCCATCTGGGCAGGTCTCCTTCGTGCGCGCGCCCGCTAGCCACAGGGCATCCGGGTTTTTAGCACGATCGTTCGAAAACGGCTTGTCCCGCCTGGGACAGGGCAGCACGGGTCAGCGCAGTTCGAGCCGCATCACGTCGTTGTCACGGCGCATCTGGAAACGCGACAGGAAGCTGTTGCCCAGCAGGACGTAGGGCATGCTCGTGGGCAGGACGGCGGCGCCGACATTGGTCACCTCCACGTTGCCCACGCGCAGCCGGGGCAGCACGATGATCTGCACCGTGGCCGCGCCGTTGGCTGTCTGGGTGATGCCCTGGCGGGCCGCGCTGAGGTCCAGGCCGAGGCGTTCGGCATCGGCCCTGCCCACGGCCACCAGCGTGGCGCCGGTGTCCACCATGAATTGCGCACTCTTGCCGTTGATGCTGCCACTGGCCATGAAGTGGCCGCCGCCACTGGCGGGGATGACGATCTCGCGCGCGGCGGCAACGGGGGATGTACCGCCGGCCAGTTGCGCCGGCGTGCCGATGCTCAGCCGCAGGCCGCTGCCTTTGTTGTCCAGTTCCGCCTCGTCGCCGTTCCAGCGCAGCAGGCGCACGCCGGCCACGGTGGCGCCGATGGCCAGCGTGTGCGGCTTGCCATCGATGACCAGCAGCGCGCGGTCGCCCATGCGGCCGGCCAGCACGATGCCCTGCGCCTGGGCCAGCGTGGTACCGGCCAGCAAGAGGCCAGCGGCCAGGCGGGCGGCCAGCAGAACGGGCGTCACGCGCGGACGAGTCATCAGCTGCGGAAGTTGTTGAAGCCGAGTGGCAGGTCCGGCAGCGCCTTGCGCAACAGGGCCATCGCGGCCTGCAGGTCGTCGCGCTTGGCGCCGGTGATGCGGACTGCGTCGCCCTGGGTCTGGCACTGCACCTTGAGCTTGCTGGCCTTTATCTCGCCCTGAATCTTCTTGGCGGTTTCCGCGTCCACGCCGCTCTTGACAGGCACGCCCAGCCTGAGCTTGTCACCGCCCATCTTCTGCGGCGCGCCGCTGAAATCGAGGAAGCGCACATCCACCCCGCGCTTGGCCAGTCGCGCCAGCAGCACATCACGCACCTGCTGCAGCTGGAAGTCGCTGTCACCGAACAGGTTCAGTTCGCGATCCTTGGCGCTGCGGTCGGCCAGCTCCACGGCGGCACTGCTGCCCTTGAAGTCGAAGCGGGTGCCGATCTCCTTGGTGGACTGCTCGACGGCGTTGCGCAGTTCGACCAGGTCGGGCTCGATCACGGTGTCAAAGCTGGGCATTTCGAAGGTCGCGGTGCCGCGGGTGAGATCCGGTACCGGATCGAGCAAAATTCTCTCATGACCAACCCCGTCGCAGGCCTGGAGATCGAGCAGCGCGCCAGCCTGCGCGAGCACAACACCTTCGGTCTGCCGGCCGTGGCGCGTACGCTGATCCACCTGCGCAGCGAAGCCGATGTGCGCCGCGTCGTGGACCACCCGGTCTACGGCGTGGCACCCAAGTTCATCCTGGGCGGTGGCAGCAACGTGGTCCTGACGCGCGACGTCGAAGCGGTCGTGCTCAAGGTGGAGATCGCCGGCCTGCAACTGCTCGAGCAGACCGCGTCGCACTGGTTGGTGGAAGCCGGCGCGGGCGAGTCCTGGCATGGCCTGGTGGCCTGGACGGTGCGCCATGGCTGGCCCGGGCTGGAGAACCTGGCCCTGGTGCCGGGTTCGGTGGGTGCCGCCCCGGTGCAGAACATCGGCGCCTACGGCCTGGAACTCAAGGACCGCTTCCACTCGCTGGACGCGGTGGACCTGGTCACCGGCCGCCGCATCACGCTGGACGCGGGGCAATGCCGCTTTGGCTACCGCGACAGCGTCTTCAAGCAGCATCTGGCGGGCAAGTCCGTGATCACCCGGGTGCGCCTGGCCCTGCCACGCCCCTGGCAGCCGGTGCTGGGCTATCTGGACCTGGAGCGCCGGATGGCCGAAACGGGCAACCCCGAACCCGACGCGCAGACGATCTTCGACTGGATCTGCAGCATCCGCCGCGCCAAGCTGCCCGATCCGGCCGTGATCGGCAATGCCGGCAGCTTCTTCAAGAACCCGGTGGTGAGCCCGGAGCAGTGCCGCGACATCATCGGGCGCGACCCGGAGATCGTGCACTACCCCATGCCGGACGGCAGCATCAAGCTGGCCGCGGGCTGGCTGATCGACGCCTGTGGCTGGAAGGGCAAGTCCGTGGGCCGGGCCGGCGTCCACGACAAGCAGGCCCTGGTGCTGGTCAACCGCGGCGGCGCCAGCGGCGCCGAAGTCGTGACGCTGGCCCGCGCCATCCAGGAAAGCGTCTACGGGCGCTTCGGCATCCGGCTGGAGCCCGAGCCCGTCATCGTGTGAGTGCAGCGGCCCTCAGGCCCCGTGCAGCATGTCGCCGATGGCCAGCCCGGTGAGCTGTTTTGCCTCGCGGGCCAGCCACCACATGAGCCCCATCATCATGGCCGTGCAGGGCAGGGCGATGATGGGATAGCTCAGCAGCGTCAGGCGCCCGAGTTCTTCGTTGAAGGCCACGGTGCCGGCGGGGCTGTGCACCACCCAGCGCGTGAGGATGAAGTTGGCCACCGCCGAGAAGAAGAAGGTGCCCGCCAGCAGGATCGTGCCCTGGCGCAGGCGCGTCTCGAAGGCCGGCGTGTTGCCGCGGCTTTGCAGTGCCTGCGTGATGCGCTCGACGTCGAACAGGCTGGCATTGAAGACCAGCATGCGGATCAGCGGTGTGCGGGTCCAGGTGGAAGCCAGGATGACCAGGCCGATGAGCGAAGGCACGGCGGCTTCCTTTACGGCCAGCCACTTCGCGTCGAGCGAGAGCACCCCGATGCCGCCGGTCAACAGCGTGCTGACCACGCCCAGCACGGCCAGCCAGCTCAGCTTGCGGCGCCGCCAGCCTTCCCACAGCCCCCAGCCGATGGGGAAGGCCAGGCCCAGTCCCAGCGCCCCCAGCGGCCCCATGCGTTCGGGGCCGCTCAGCTTCATCAGCACCATCGCGGGGATGAGGATGGTGATGAGGATCTCGACCAGCGGGTTGGGTTTGGCGTCTTTTTTCATGAACCCGCTAGCCTAGCGCAAGGGCACGGCGTGGCTGCGCGGCGTTGTTCACGTCATCAGTGGGCACGCAGATGGTCCAGCTTGGCGGCGTAACGCGCATGGTTGGTCTGGGTGATGCTGTAGTCGCGCGCCAGTCTGAGGTGGTGCATCGCCTGGTCGAAGTCGCCCAGGTGCCAGTTGGCCTGTGCGGCCCAGAAGTGGACTTCGTCCTGGTAGGGCTGGCGGCGCAGTTCGCGGTTGAAGTGGTCGCGCGCGGCGGCGAAGTTGCCCTGGCCCATCGCCTCGCGCCCCTGCTCGTAGTGTTTGAAAGGGGGCACGGGCTGCAGCTGGGCCAGCCGCGCGGCCAGGCCGGCGGCCTCGCCCTCGCGGCCCAGGCGGGTCATCAGGCCGACCAGATTGGACAGCGCGGCGTGGTGATCGGGTTCGGTTTGCAGCGCATGGCGCAGCGCCGCTTCTGCCGCATCGGTGTGCCCAGCCCTGCTGTAGATCACCCCCAGGGTGTTGGCGGCTGGCGTGAATTGCTTGTCCTGCAGCACCGCTTCGCGCGCCCAGCCGTAGGCTTCGTCCAGACGGCCCTGGCCCAGGGTCTCGACGGCCCGGTTGTTCAGGTACATCGCGACCAGGGTGCGTTCTTCCAGGGGATGCGACCGCTGGCCACGGGTGTCTTCGCTGGGCAGGAAGTCAACGGTCAGCGAGGCATCATCGGCATCGTGGCGCCACAGGCGCGCCGGCAGGGGTGCCAGGACCAGGTTGACGTGCCCGCTGGCCAGCGTCAGGCTGTCGGTGCGGGTGAACATCTCGTCCATCACCACCCGGCGATAGCTGACGGGCAGACCCAGGTGCTTGGCAAAGGCCGACGTCATGATGACCAGGGACAGGCAGTTGCCAGTACGCGCCGCGAAGGCTTCGCGGGCGGTCAGCGTGTGGCCGCCGTCGTAGGCCAGGCGCAGGTCGCGCTGGCTGTAAAGCGCGTCCAGCAGGGCCTGGCGTGGGTCGTTGCGCGGCGAGAGCTGCGGCAGGCGCACGCGCAGGTACTCCTTCATTTCCGGGCTCAGTTCGAACAGCGATTCGGCATCGAAGGCCCGCGCCGGGCGCGCGAACAATTCGTCATGCAGCAGATGCTGCGCATCCGGCGCCGGCGCGCGCGTGGCGCAGCCGGACAGCGCCAGGATCAGAGCCAGCAAGGGAAGCAGCCAGCGAGGGGTCGGACGCAACATGACAATCCTCCACCGAACGTTGTCGCAGGGTGAGCCAGGTCATCCTACGCCCCCGACGCTGACGCGCAAAGAGGGCAGGCCCGCCGAAGGGCAGTGGCCTAACCCAGGCAGGGCAACCGCATGCGCAGCCGTGCCGCCATCGCCCGCAACGTGGGACTCGTGGATTCGGCAGCCCGCTTCAGTGCCCGGTCGGCGTAGGCCGCATCGGTCATCAACCGCTCCACGTGCAGGTAGACGCCTTCGCCCGCCAGCATCCACTTGAGTTGGATGACTTCCAGCAGGGATATCGTCTGAGAGGTTTGAGTGACGGCGTTCATGCACAGTCCGGGGCTCTGCATGAGACGTTAACGGCTCTCGTCCTCGGCAAGCTGACACTCGTTTGGGGACCTTCCCCCAGAATTCGGTGTCCAACCCGCCCGGATTTCACATCGCAGCATGGATCCCTTGCCTCCCCTGACCCCCCTGGACCAGCTGCCCAGCCGACCGGCCCGGGACGGCTGGGCTGTGCTGGACCGCGCCGGCGCCACGGCTGCATGATGGTCTGGCACGACCGCGTTGTGCCGGCGCGCCACCGCGCTTCTCGATCGGTCCTCCTGGACCGAGAGGTTGGCCTATGACCGCAACAGGTCCGGCCCTGGCCATCAGCTACGCCGACATTGCTGCGGCCACCCACCGGCTGCACGGCGTTGCCCACCGCACACCCGTGCGCACCTCGCGCACGGCCGATGCGCTGACCGGTGCACAGCTGTTCTTCAAGTGCGAGAACTTCCAGCGCATGGGTGCCTTCAAGTTCCGGGGTGCCTACAACGCCCTGGCCCAGTTCAGCCCTGCCCAGCGCCAGTCCGGCGTGATTGCCTTCTCTTCCGGCAACCACGCCCAGGCGATTGCCCTGTCGGCCCGTCTGCTGGGCATGCCTTCCGTGCTGGTGATGCCGTCGGACTCGCCGGCAGCCAAGCAGGCGGCGACGCGGGGCTACCAGCAAGGCCAGCCTGACAGCGAGGTCGTGCTGTACGAACGCTACACCGAAGACCGCGAAGCCATCGGCCGGCGTTTGGCCGCGGAGCGCGGGATGACCCTGGTCCCGCCCTACGACCACCCGCAGGTGATGGCTGGGCAGGGGACGGCGGCCGCCGAACTGATCGAAGAAACGGGCCCGCTGGACACGCTGCTTGTGTGCGTGGGCGGCGGTGGCCTGATCGCCGGCTGCGCCGTGGCCGCCCACCACCTGAGCCCGGGCATCCGCGTTGTGGGTGTGGAGCCTGAGGCCGGCAACGATGCCCAGCAGAGCCTGGCGCGCGGCGAGATCGTCCGCATCGATCTGCCGCGCACCATCGCCGACGGCGCCCAGACCCAGCAGTGCGGCCTGCTGACCTTCCCGGTCATGCAGCGCCACGTGGCTGCCATCGTGACGGTCAGCGACGCGCAACTGGTCGACACGCTGCGGTTCTTCGCGCAACGCATGAAGATGCTGGTCGAGCCCACCGGCTGCCTTGCGGCAGCCGCGGCCTTGCAGGGCGTGCTGGATCTGCGTGGCCAGCGCGTGGGCATCATCCTCAGCGGCGGCAATGCCGATCTAACCGCCTTCGCCGGTTTTCTGGCGGGCTGACTACCAACCATCGAACTCGAACCCACCATGGCCGACAACCCCAAAGAACCTCCAGCCGACGCCGAGAAGAGCCAGGACAAGAAGATGCGCGAGCGCGTGGACTTGCTGCTGGCGCGCGCTCCAGCGCAGAGCACGGGCAGCGTCCAGCTGGGTGGGCAGCGCCTGGACTACACCACGCAGGTGGCCTTCCTGCCTGTCGCGGCGGAGGGTTTTGAGGGCGCCCATGGCGAGCCTTTGGCGGCGGTGATGGCCACCTCCTACACGCTCAGTGGCACGGCCGGCCCGGTGCGGCCGGTGTGTTTTGCCTTCAATGGCGGGCCGGGCTCGGCTTCGATCTGGTTGCACCTGGGCGCCTTGGGCCCCAAGCGGTTGCAGACACCGGCCGACGCCGGCATGCCCGCGCCGCCCTATGCCGCGCTGGACAACCCGCAGAGCTGGTTCGAGCACTTCGACCTGGTCTTCATCGACCCGCCGCACACCGGGTGGTCGGTCTGCGCCAGCGAGGCGGCGCGCAAGAAGATGCTCTCGGTGGATGGTGACGTGGAGGCATTGGCCGAGGTGGTGCGCGCCTGGCTCACGCGCCATCAGCGCTGGTCGTCACCGGTCTACCTGGCGGGCGAGAGTTACGGCACCACGCGTGCCGCGGCCTTGGCCGACAAGCTGCTCAATGCCGGCGTGGCGCTGTCGGGCCTGATCCTGGTGTCCTGCGCCATGGATCTGCAGAGCCTGTCCTTCGACCCGGGCAACGATCTGCCCTTTGCGCTGTACCTGCCCGCCTTTGCCAACGTGTCGCAGTTCCATGGCCTGCTCAAGGGGCCGCTGGCCGCGTCTGCGGCGGCGGCGCGCGCAGCGGCCGAAGCCTTCGTGGATGAGGACTATGCCGCCGCCCTGCTGGCCGGTGCGCGACTGAGCGACAAGCGCCGCAGCCGGGTGGCCCGCAGAGTGGCGGAACTCACCGGCCTGCCGCGGGCGCTGGTTGAAGAAAAGAATCTGCGCATCAGCGACCAGACCTACTTCTTCGAGGCCATGCGCCCTCAGGGGCGCATCGTGGGCCGACTCGAAGCGCGTGCCATCGGGCCGATGGCCGCCAGCCGCACGCGTGAATGGGAGTTCGACCCCGGTATCGAGGCCATCGCCGCGCCGTACACGATGGCCGCGATGGCCCACTTCGGGGGCGCGCTGGGGGTGGACATCCAGCAGCGTTATGAAGTGCTCAGCGAAGCGACCCACGTCGCCTGGAACTGGAACCGCGGCAAGGCACAGGGCAACAGCTACGCCAGCACCACGCCCGACCTGGCCCGCGCGATGCGCCGCAATCCACTGATGAAGGTTTTCGTGGCCAGCGGCCGCTACGACCTGGGCACGCCCTACAGCGCCACTGATTGGTCGCTGGCCCAGTTGGACGCGCCACCAGAGGTGCTGGCGCGGGTGCAGCACCGCTACTACGACGCAGGCCACATGATGTACACGCGCCAGGCCGACCTGATCCAGCTCAAGAGCGACCTCGCTCGCTGGCTGCAATGAGGATCTGCAGGCTCACGCCAGCGGCAACTGCCATCCCGACCTTGGTCAACGTCGGAACGACGTTGCGGCGCTGACATCTACTCTTCCGTCGTGCGCATCGGCATCCTGCCCGGCGGGGACGACTGCCTGGGCGACCGATTCCGTTCACAGCAAACGCTGCAGCTCCGGCGCCTGCTGCTGCAGCACCTGGCGCAATGCCGGATCGTCGCGGCCGAAGCTGAAGTCGGCGAAGTCGAAGCCCGGCCCCACGGTCGCGCCGACATAGGCAAAGTCGTCCAGGGGTTCGGCGGCCTGCCACCAATCGGCCGGCACGATGTGGCGCAGGCTGCCTGCTGAGCCCAGTTGCACATGCAGCAGGGGCGCCCCTGACGGCGGCAGCAGCCACAGGCAAAGCGGCCCGCCTTCGAGCAGGTGCCAGGCTTCGTCGGAGCGCACCCGGTGCCAGGCGCTGTGCTGGCCACGCATGAGCAGGAAATCGATGCTGGTCAAGGCGGCGCGGGGTGGCCGACCATCGTGGGGCTGCACCACGGCGGATGAACGGAAGCATTCGCGGTACCAGCCGCCTTCCGGGTGCGGGTTGAGCGCCAGCTGGCGGATCAGGGTCTCGGCGCGCAACAAGCCGTTTGACGCAGCGCAAGGCGCACACCCCCCGGCCGGTGTCTCATCGCCGGGTTGCCAACGTTCTGACGGAGCAGGAGATGCATGCATTGCAGGACTTTCTGACGACCGACTATGGCCTGATGAGCCTGGCCGTGATCGCGTTTACGTTGGGCATGGGGGTGTTCTTCACGCGCTACTTCCTGAAGCACATGCGCGACGACGAGTTGGCGGCCAAGGCGGCGGCTTCCAAGCGCTGATCCCTTGCCGGCGTGCTTGGCTCTCAGGCGCGCATGGTGGGTGGGTCCCGCACATCCGCCACCGGGTTGGTGCCGAAGTCGGGTAGGTCCAGGAAGGCCAGCAGCCTGGCCGCGGCCCGGGCCGGGGTGTCGAGCTGGCCCTGGTCGTGCAGGGCCTGGAAGCGCGCCTGCTCGGCGAAACGGCTGGGGTCGGCGCTGCGCAGCTGCAACTGCATCGCGGTGTCTATGACCCCGGGTGCCAGTGAGACCACCCTGGCGCCGTTGGCCTTGACCGCCTCTTCCAGCGCCAGCGCACGGGCCAGATGGTCCAGGCCTGCCTTCGCCGCGCAGTAGGCAGCGCTGCCGGCCATGGCACGGCGGCCAAGTCCTGAAGAAACCAGGACTACCTTGCGTGGCCCGGCCCAGCCCGACGTCGCCTTCAGGAAAGCTGCAGTGAGCAGCATCGGGGCCTCCAGCCCCACGCGCAGGGCACGGGCGAGTTCGGCCGACTTGCCTTCGGACAGCGGGGCCGGTTCGGAGATCACTCCCGCGTTGTTGATCAGGGTGGCAGAGGCGGGATGGTTGACGTTCTGCGATGTGAGCCAGTCGTGCAGTGCGGCCGCGGCGAGTGCGGGGTCGGCCAGGTCCATGGGCCAATGCTGCAGTCCGGCATCCGCAGGCACGTCCGCTGCGACGGGCTGCCGTGAGATCGCCAACACGCGGTGACCGCGCGCCAGCAGTGCGCGAGCCAACGCCAGGCCCAGGCCGCGTGAAGCGCCGGTGATGATGCTGAGGTGCTGGGTCATCTGATCCGTTCAGTGGTGTCGGCCAGGCCGTGCGAACCGCCGCCGCGGTCAGAACGGGACTGGGCTGATGAAGTGGCAGGGCTGTCCGGTGTTGGGATGCCCGAAGTGCAACTCGGCCGCGTGCAGGGTCAGCCGCGTGCAGGCTGCGGCATCGGGGTTGTACAGCGTATCGCCACAGATGGGGTGCCCGATGGACTGCAGGTGCACGCGCAACTGGTGCGAACGGCCGGTCACTGGCTCGAGGGCGAGCCGGGTGTGCCGGGCCAGCCGCTGCAGCACCCGCCAATGGGTCAGCGCGGGCTTGCCCCGCAGATGATCGACGATCTGGCGCGGCCGATGGGGCCAGTCGCAGATCAGGGGCTCGGCGATCGTGCCTTGATCGTCCACCACGCAGCCCTCCACCAGCGCGTGATACGTCTTGTGAACCTGCCGCTCGGCGAAGGCGCGGTTGAGCCTGCGTTGCGATTCGGGTCCGCGGGCCATCACGATCAGACCCGAGGTGGCCATGTCCAGCCGGTGCACGACCAGTGCGTCCGGATAGGCGGCCTGGACTCGTCCCCAGAAGTGCTCGCGGCCGGCCTCCCCGCGCCCGGGCACGGCCAGCAGGTCGGCGGGTTTCTCGGCCACCACGATCCAGTCGTCGGCAAACCAGATCTGCGTCGCGCCTGCGGTGCTCAAGCCTGTCCGGTCAGCCATTGCCGCGCCTGCAAGCTGTCCTGCGCGATGGCCGCCTGCAATTCGGTCAGCGAGTTGTAGCGCTGCTCGTCGCGCAGTTTGTGCAGCAGTTCCACCTGCACGCAGCGGCCGTAACCGCCATCGGGTCCCAGAGTGGAGGGCCAGTGCAGGCAATGCACTTCGAGCAGGACCGGGCCGGCCTGCTCCACCGT
This sequence comes from Rubrivivax sp., assembly GCA_035440985.1. GTDB lineage: Bacteria > Pseudomonadota > Gammaproteobacteria > Burkholderiales > Burkholderiaceae_C > Rubrivivax. Next base: position 12,352 of record DAORNK010000046.1, read on the forward strand.
GGGCCGCACGCCCAGGCTCGCCACGCCGAGCAGGGCCTGCCCGGCCAGCCCGTGCACCCGCACGGCGAAGACCCCGTGCGTGGCAGGCCGTGCGTGTGCGAAGCGCAGGTTCAGCGTGCGGTAGCCCAGGTCGCGACCCAGCTTGCGGCCGTGCAGCACATGGCCGCTGATGGTGTAAGGCCGGCCCAGCAGGGCCTGGGCACGCGGCATGTCGCCGGCGGCCAGTGCGTCGCGCACGGCGGAACTGGAAACGCGCAGCCCGTGGACCTCGTAGCTCAGCATGCGTGCCACGTCGAAGCCATGGGCCGAACCGGCGGCGTCCAGCATCGCGTAGTTGCCGGCGCGACGGGCGCCGAAGGTGAAGTCGTCGCCGACCAGCACGTAGCGCGCGCGCAGCCCACGCCGCAGCACGTCGTCGATGAAGGCCTGCGGGGCTTGGCTGGCAAAGGCCTGGTTGAATGGCGCGACGACGACATGGTCGACGCCACAGCGCTGCAATTCGGCCAGCTTGTCGCGCAGGGTGCTGATACGGGCCGGCGCCTGTTCGGGCCGGCCGATCAGGCGCGCGAAGTGGTCCCGAGGGTGCGGCTCGAAGGTGAGCACACAGGCCGGCAGGCCACGATGACGGGCCTCGTTGGTCAGCAGGGCCAGCATGGCCTGGTGCCCCCGATGCACACCGTCGAAGTTGCCGATCGTCAGCGCGCAGGCCGGTACGCCCAGGTCAAAACCGCGGTGAATGCGCATGGGTCGCGATTATCGGGCGGGTAGTTCCAGCAGGTGGCGGTACAGCGCGAGGTAGGCCTCGGCTGCGCGATCCCAGTCGAACTGTGCCGCGTGCTGTCGCACTTTCTGCGCGCGGTCAGGGTCCGCGAACCGGGCCAGGCCGCGCTCGACGACGGTCCGCATGTGGGCCGGATCGAAGTCGTCGAAGTAGTCGGCCGCGTCCCCGCCGATTTCCGGCAGGCACGTGCGACGGGCCAGGAACACGGGCTTGCCGAAGTGCATGGCTTCGATGGGGGGCAGTCCGAAGCCTTCGGTCAGCGAAGGGAAGACGAAGCCCGTGCATTGGGCATAGGCCCAGGCCTTGTGGGCATCGCTGATGCCCAGATGGAACTGCACGTTGGGCAGGTGCACGGTGGCGCGCAGGCGCCTGGCATCGTCGCTCGGGGGGCCGCACAACACGAAGCGCATCTGCGGCCACTGACGCGCCAGGGCGATGATCGCGCCCGGATTCTTGGACGCCGACATGCGGCTCAGATGGAACAGGAAAGGCGCGGTGTCGGTGGCCGGCCAGCCCGGCAGGGGTTCTCGCGGCGTCTCCACGAAGCTGCGGGCGCCGTTGTAGATGACCGGAATCTCGTGCGGCCAGCCCAGGTGCTGCCGCACATCCTGCGCGGTATGCCGGCTGATCGCCACGAGCACATCGGTGCGGTGCAGCAGCGCACGCGTGCGGCGGTGGTGACGCCAGGTGGAAAACGCGTTACGGCCGTATAGGTAGTTCAGGTCGTGCACGGTCACCACGCGGCGACCCGGCCCGGGCTCCATCGGTGGCGGCAGGGTCTTGTTGAGCTGGTGCAGCGAATGCCAGAGTGCGTACGGCTGCGGCTGGACGTGGCGCATGCGCTGCCAGCGGCTCACCGCCAGGTAGCCGACCTGATCGCCGAAGAGCCCGACCAGGGCCGGCTTGAGGTGGAAGTCGAACGCAATGCCGTATTGCGCCCGCCACGCCGGCGCCTGTTGCGCGATGCGCTGGCCGATCTGCAAAGCAAACTCGCCGAGCCCGTCGTGCAGTGCGCCGATATTGCCCAGGCTGATGCCGATGCGGCGCATGATCTGGTGATCCATCGACCTGCAGTGTAGCCAGGGCTGGCGGGCACAATCCGCCGCAGCCCGTTCCACACCGCGCCATGCCTCCCGCCCCATCCAGCCACGCCGTGGCGCCCCTTGCATCAGGCGCCTCAGGGCGCCTGGTGCTGCCGCAGGTGACGCTGTGCGCGGTGGACGCGCGCAGCCCGGGCCTGGCGCTGCAGTCGCTGCAGCGGTCGATGGCCGAGGTGACGTTTGGCCGCGTCGTCCTCTTCACGCACGGCTGGGCGCCACCACGGGCTGTGCCGGGTGTGGAGATCGTGGACATAGGGCCGGTGCGCTCGGGGGCCGAGTACTCGCGTTTCGTGCTCCGCGGCCTGCCCCGGCACATCGCAACGTCGCATGTGCTGATCACGCAGTGGGACGGCTTCGTGGTGCAGGCGCAGGCCTGGCGCGAAGCCTTCCTCGATTGCGACTACATCGGTGCGCCCTGGCCCGATCAGCCGGCGGACCGCGCCGTGGGCAACGGTGGTTTCAGCCTGCGCTCGCGCAGGCTGCTGCAGGCCGGCCTGGATGACCACATCCGGCACGAGCACCCGGAGGACCTGGTGCTCTGCCACGAGTACCGGGCCTGGCTGGAGCAGCGCCATGGGGTGCGCTTTGCCAGCCTGGAGCAGGCGCGCGGGTTCGCGTTCGAGAACGCCGAGCCGCCAGGGCCGACCTTTGGCTTCCACGGCCCCTACAACCTGCCGCGTGTGCTGGACGCCGGCACGCTGGCAGGCTGGCTGAATCAGTTGCCCCTTGAGTTCTTCCGCAGCCGCGATGCACGTCGGCTGGCGCGCGCACTGCTGGCACATCGAATGCCGCAGGTGGCTTCCCAACTGCTGGCCAGGCGCCGGCAGGCAGGGCGCGATGACGTGCAGACGCGGCTGCTCGCCGCCGCAGCCGCGGTCGCTGCTTGGATGCCGGGCGGCCACTAACACTGAGCCGGCATGTTGGCCACTGGCCACGCCCGCGCCGGCTTCCCCCCTGTTTGGTATTGACGCCCGTCAGGTGCCGGCGCACATTACGCGCTCCCATCAACCCGCCACAGGAGGCTGCCATGAAGACCACTGATCTTGCCCTCCTGTCGGCCCGCGCATTCGCCATCGCCCAGGCCTCGGCCTGATCGAGGCCTGGCACTCGGCAGCAACGCTGCCCGGCGGCCCAAGCCGCCACGTGCAGTGGCCGTGGTGAGTCACCGCGGCCGACAGACCCCATCTCCTTGAGCGGCCAGAGGCTGGTGCCTCTGGCCATGGGCGACGCCTGCGCGCGTCGCGATGGAACGTCTTGCACGAAGGTCTACACCCCATGATCGATTCCGTGGCATTCGAGCGGCTGCGCCGCATTGGACTGTCGCAAACCGGCCTCCAGCTCTTCTGGCCGCTGCTGGAGTTGCACCCCGGCGGTGTGCCGCTGCGGGTCACCGAAGTGCAGCGCGAGTCCGTCGCGCTGCATGATGGTCACACCGAGCACGACGGGCGGCTGCTGCCCGCCCTGCGCAACGATCTGGCCGCGCAGGGTGACGCGCTGGCCGTCGGAGACTGGGTGCTGGCGGAGCGCAACGCATTCGGCCAGTGGTGGGTGGTGGCGCGTGCCACGCCCTCGAACCAGCTGGCGCGGCGGCTGCACGACGGGCGCGACAAAGTGGCCCGTGCGGTCATCGTCAGCAACGTCGATACGGCCTTGCTGGTGATGGGCCTGGACCACGACTTCAACACGCGCCGGCTGGAGCGCTACCTGGCATTGGTGCGCATGGCCGGCGTCGCCGCGGTCGTGGTGCTGACCAAGAAGGACCTGTGTGCCGATGCCGCGCAGCGCCTGCAGCAGGTGCAGACCATGCTGCCACCTGACGCCCTGGCGGTCGCCGTGGATGCACTCGGTACGGAGCCGCTGGTGGCCTTGCAGCCCTGGTTGCAGCAGGGGCAGACGCTGGTGCTGCTGGGCTCCAGTGGCGCGGGCAAGAGCACGCTGACCAACGCGCTATGCCGCCAGCAGGTGGCCGACACCGGTGCCAACCGCAGCGGCGACAGCCGCGGGCGGCACACCACCACCGTGCGTTCCTTGCATGTCACGCCACTTGGCGCCTGCATCATCGACACGCCGGGCCTGCGCACGCTGCGGCTGGATGGCGATGCGGCCGAACTGGATGCGGCGTTTGGTGACATCGCCGAACTGGCCCTGCAGTGCAGGTTTCGCGATTGCCGGCATGAAGCCGAGCCGGGGTGTGCGGTGCGGGCGGGCGTGGCCTTCGAGCGCCTGCGCAACTACCAGAAGCTGCAGCGCGAAGCGCGGCGCGACACGCTCACGGCGCTGGAACGCAAGGTCCAGGTGTCGGAGTGGAAGGCGCGCACCCGCCAGGGCCGCCTGCGGGCCGAGACCAAACGTGGATGAGGCGCGTCATGACTGCCTTTCATCTGCCCTGGTACGGCCACCTGTTCAGATCCGTGCCCCAGCCCTTGATGGCTGAGTCGTGCCGATCTGCAGCCAGGCGCCTCGCTGCGCGAGCCCCGGGAACAGCCGCTGCCCGAGGCCCGCCATCAGCAAGGGTCCGATGCTGCCCAGGGCAGGCCGCACGGCAGCAGGCCTTGCCATCGGACGGGGCCGTTCACGCGTGGCGCCGGCAAGCGTTCACGAAATGGCGCGATACCCCTCGCAGTGGCGATTCCAGCCCAGGGTATCCCTGGTAAGCTGCCGATTGCATGTCTGAGCCTTCCTCACGCCAGCGCGTCGACGCTCCGAGCGCCTTGCCCGTTGGTGCACGGCTGGGTGAGTTCGAATTGCTGCAGGTGCTGGGCGTGGGTGGTTTCGGCATTGTCTACCTCGCCTTTGACCACGCGCTGGAACGCGAAGTGGCGGTCAAGGAATACATGCCCGCCTCGCTGGCTGGCCGCACCGAGACCATGCACGTCTCGCTGCGTTCGCAGTCCGATGCCGAAACCTTTGCGCTGGGTCTCAAGTCCTTCGTCAATGAAGCTCGACTGCTGGCGCGTTTCGACCACCCATCGCTGCTGAAGGTGCACCGCTTCTGGGAAGGCAACGGCACCGCCTACATGGCGATGCCCGTGATGCGCGGGCGCAACGTCAAGGAGGTGCGGGCCGACATGCAGCAGCCCCCCGACGAGGCCTGGGTGCGTGCGCTACTGGATCCGCTGCTGGGTGCCATCGAGAAGCTGCACAGCGAAGGCGTCTACCACCGCGACATCGCCCCCGACAACATCCAGATCGAGCCCGACGGGCACCCCGTGCTGCTGGACTTCGGTGCGGCGCGTCGGGTCATCAGCGACAAGAGCCAGGCACTGACGGCCATTCTGAAGCCCGCCTACGCACCCATCGAACAGTACGCCGAGGTGGGCTCGGTGCGCCAGGGCCCGTGGACCGACATCTACGCGCTGGGTGCCACGCTGCACTACCTGTTGCTGGGCCGCCCGCCGCCACCGGCCACCGCGCGGGCCGTTCATGACGACATGGCCGCGCTGTCCCGGCAACGCCTGCCCGGCTGCAGCGAGCATTTCCTGGCCACCATCGACTGGATGCTGGCCCCCCGCCCAGGTGACCGCCCGCAGAGCGTGGCGCAGCTGCGCGCCGCACTGGACGGCCAACCCCTGCCGGCAGCGCATGCGCCAGCACAGCCCGCTGCAGGCATGGAAGACACGCTCTTGCTGCCCTCCGGCTCGATGGACATCACGATCGACGGCCCCGACGTTGTCGTTCCGCCCCCTGACCGGGCGCGCCCCCAGGCACCATCTGTGCCCCAGGGCTTGATGGCCGCGGCAAGCACGCCCACGGTGCGGCCCGCACCAGCAGCACCAGTGGTACCTGCAGCATCCGCAGCCCCACGCACCCCACCGCCCCTGTCGGCACCGCCCGTGGCCGGGTCTCTGGCGGCCAAGGCGAGGCCGGCGGCGCGTTCCAGCCTGATGCCGCTGGTGATGGGCGTGGCGGTTCTGGCTGCGGTAGGTGTTGCAGTGGCCGTTTTCTGGCCGCGTCAGGCCGCCAACCCCAGCCTGAACGCCGCCACCGCCCCGGTCAACGCTGAACCTTCCGCGCTCCCCAACCCGGCTGCGGGCTTGGCCA